>JALOPH010000165.1 GCA_025453995.1 Desulfobacterales bacterium | reverse complement strand
AGGAACAGGCAGCTCAGGCTGAAGCAATGGTTCAGGAATTAAAACAGATCCTTTTGTTCTAAAAGGACCGGATTAAAAACATATTTCCCTATTTCATATCCGATTCAAAACCCTGCCATTTGATTGCAACTTTGTATAAGATTTTTTTTATCGATGACCATTAAAAAAATAATATCCGGCGGTCAGACCGGCGCGGACCGGGCCGCCCTGGATTTTGCCATCGACAACGAAATGCCCCACGGCGGATGGGTCCCCAAAGGGCGGCTGGCTGAGGACGGCGTGATCTCGAATCGTTATGATGTTGTTGAAACAGACAGTCCTGATTATAATGTCAGAACTGAAAAAAATGTCATGGATTCGGACGGGACCCTGATACTGAGTCATGGAGCGCTCACCGGCGGCTCTGCGCTGACAAAAGCTTTGGCCAGAAAACATAAACGGCCGTGTCTGCATATTGACTTGGACGGAGCGGCCGAATTCGAGGCCGCTTTTGAAATCATGGGCTGGATCAGTCAGCATCGGGTGGAAACGCTCAATGTAGCCGGATCAAGAGCCAGCAAAGATCCTGGCATATACAACGCAACCATAAACATCCTTGAAACGGTTTTTTACCTGGGTATTATCGAGGAGAATATGCCGGACTTCATCAACAAACCTTACGAAATGGACGGCCGGGAAAGTGGAAGATCCATGCCGTCTTCGGTAGATGAAGCCGTCGACAGATTAATTACGGAAATGCCGTTAAAGGATAAAGTCGTGCTCGCCGGTTTGAAAGAGCACGAGTTGCTTCACCAATTCGGTTCCCTGGGCATTTATATAAAAAACTATTACGGGCTCTCTTCTGGGAATGAAAAACTGATGATGTCCTGCCGCGAATCGGCTGGAGGGAGAAATTTGGACACCGATGACGCGGTTTTTTTGATTATCAGAAAATTCTGGGAGATGCTCAAAACAACCCACGCCATTCGGCGGATCAAATAAATCAAATGGGAGGCATGTATGAAAAAAATTAATGTAATTCTTATATTGACGGGGCTGAGCTTGTGCTTGCTGACGGGAATGCTTTTTGCGGATGACACCCATATCAATGTCAATATCGACGCCCAAGGATCCGCGACGCTCAAAGACCAGGATCTCAAAACCCAGGAATATCTCAAGGACAAGGAAAAATCCGAACGAAAGAAACAGGCAGAAGAATTCTGCGATTTGGCTGATATGTATTATTCCAGGGGTGAAATAGGAATGGCGGCGGAATATTATCAAAAAGCCGTCTCGGCCAATGAAAGCAATATGCGGGCCCATGAAGGTCTGCTCAAAGTCCAGAGGCAGCTTGATGAAATTGAATCCATGAGCGGGGAGCATTATCGCAACGCCATGAATTATCTCAATGGAGGATATACCGAAAAGGCCATCGACGAGCTTGTTTTAGAGCTCAAGGCCAACCCGGAGAATGAAGCGGCGCGGGTCAGGCTCAACGAACTGGAAAGCCGTCGCAGTCCGAAGGTCCCCAATAATTCGAAATAGTTTTTTTAGGTAATGCAACTCCCTGTGGACACAATCCCGGGGAGTTTTATTTTCGGGGCAAACTGTTTTTTGAACAATCAAAGGAAATCATTTTATAAAAAACGAGCGTTCGTTCTCTTTTTGTTGACTTTCTTAGAAGCGATTCATACACTGCACCCGGAAAAATTTTTAAGTTGCGGCAAGAGCAGATTGATCAATCATGCGATACAAATGAGGAGAAAAGAATGGCCCTGCTGACCATCAACCCGGACAAATGCAATCGCGACGGCATCTGCGCGGATGTCTGCCCCATCAAGATTATTTACTTCAAGGGCAAGGAATCCCTTCCCGTATCGGTGCCGGGCGCGGAGAATCTCTGTATCCGGTGCGGCCATTGCGTGGCCGTTTGTCCCACAGGCGCCATTTCTCATGAAATCATGATGCCGGAGCAGTGCCTCCCGGTGAAAAAAGAATGGCGCATGACGCCGGAGCATGCAGAGCATTTTTTCCGGTACCGGCGATCCATCCGGGTGTATCAGAAAAAGACCGTTGACCGGGAGGTCCTGGCCAGGCTCATTGAAATGGCCTCATATGCGCCTTCGGGCCATAACCTCCAGCCGGTGAAATGGCATGTGATATATGATTCGGTCGAACTCAAGCGTCTGACCGGACTGGTGGCAGACTGGATGAGATATATGATCAAGAAGCATCCGGACGTGGCCAATCTCATGCATATGGACCTGGTGGTGGCCGCATGGGACGCGGGGGTGGATGTGATCTGCCGGGACGCGCCGCATCTGATCATCGCCCATGGCAGCGCCGCGGACACCACGGCCCAGACATCCTGCACCATCGCGCTGACCTATCTGGATCTGGCTGCCCCGCCCCTGGGTTTGGGAACGTGCTGGGGTGGATTTTTCCAGGCAGCCGCAACCTTCTGGCCGCCACTCCAGGAAGCGATGGCTCTGCCAAAAGGCAATGTCAGCTATGGAGCCATGATGGCGGGGTATTCCAAATATAAATACCAGCGGATGCCATTGCGCAGCAAGCCACAGGTGACGTGGCTTTAACAATTTTCCTTATTGTTAAAAGAAAAAATTTTTAAATAATTTACATAATCATATCAATGCCGATATCTTAAGACGCAATTAAACTCCTTTTCCCATTGAGGGAGATGGTCGGGATAAGTGGAAAGTCTTAAATGGCTGGCATTGATAAAACAACAGGAAGAACGGAATCGAAAAAAAGGAGCAACCCATGACCGATATTTACGAACAGCTCAGACAGCGCCTTGATGATATGGCCACCGGATTCCCGGCCACTAAAGGCGGTTTAGAAATTAAGATCCTCAAAAAGTTGTTTTCGGCAGCGGACGCGGAAATGTTTCTCATGATGACGCCCATGCTGGAAGCACCGGAAAGTGTGGCCAAACGCTTAAACCTGCCTGTTGAAGACACAGCGACCCACCTGGAGGACATGGCCAGGCGCGGTTTGCTCTTCCGGCACAGGAAAAATGATCTTGCGCGTTACTCTGCGGTTCCCTTTGTGGTGGGGATATTTGAGTTTCAACTCAACCGGATTGATCAGGAGCTTGCAGAGGACTTAACCGCATATTACGAGGCTGCGCTTGAAGAAAGCTTCCAGTCCTGGGGCACGCCGGTGATGCGGACCATTCCCATCAACAAGACACTGGTGAGCGAATGGCCGGTTGCGCCTTATGAAGATGCTCTCAAGGTTATTGATGATCAGAAGCAGATCGCCGTTGCCCAGTGCATCTGCCGGACCATGTCCAAGAAAATCGGAAAGGGATGCGACAAGCCCATGGAGGCATGCCTGATCTTTGGTTCGCACGCGAGCTATTATGTGGACAACGGTATGGGACGATACATCACCAAGGACGAAGCCAAGGAAATCGTCCGGAAAAACGAAGAGGCCGGCCTGGTAATCCAGCCGTTTAATTCCCAGTTTGCCGGCGGCATGTGCAGTTGCTGCGGATGCTGCTGCGGCATGCTCCGGTCCCTAAAAAAACAGGCCAGTCCCGCTGAAGCGGTCAAAAGCAATTATTTTGCCCAAATTGACGCAGACGAATGCACAGGATGCGAAACCTGCGTTGACCGGTGCCAGATGGACGCCATTGAAATGCTTGATGACAAGGCGGCCATCACCTTAAAAAGATGCATCGGGTGCGGCCTGTGCGTCACCACCTGTCCTACTGAAGCCATCCGATTGGTCAAGAAGAGTGATGATCAGCTATATCTCCCGCCGCAGACGGGTATGGAGACGTATATACGGATCGCACAGGAAAGGGGAAAAATTTAATTGACTGGAAACAGCATCTTTTGGCCCAGGCCCTCATTCGTGGGATTTTGAAAGCCTCGACGTAGCGTCGCCTCCGGTTTCAAAATCGCTGCGGCCTTGGCCTGAACCAAAATCTGCTGTTTTAAAATAGATTCTCATCAATGATATTAGTATAAGTATTGTGCCTTTTGTCCATTTTATTTCTTGCAACCTTTGACCAAATTTTCACAAAGAAAAATTTGCAAATGAGCATTGACGCTCTTTTCTTCATTTTTTAATCATTTTCATATCTGTTCGGATATCGTGGATATGATTATCAAATCTTTAAATTTGACAATTCGTAAAACTCACAAAGTTTAAACCAAATAAGCTGGTTTATGCGGTTTTTCTTTTTTGCAGAGGGGAATGAACAATCCCAAGCAATCCATCAATGGAGAGGTCTTCATCCAGCAACGGCCAATGGTTGCCATAGCCGGATGGTGAAATCTCGAATATGCTTCTTTCTTTTTCGGATGCACCTTTTAGCACAGGCGATACTTCATTTAAGTAAAAGGTTTTTTCATTTTCATCTATTGTAATAACAAGAAGGTCACCCTCAAATTTTAAATTTTTTATATTATGATATTTCATCATGGCTGACGCCTCCGTTGTAACTCGTCCCATTGCTCTTCGATATATTCAAAGTGATCGTAAATGATTTTTCAGATCTCTCTTTTGTCCCTTGGAGACATATATTGGAGAAATCTTCATCAAGATCAAATTGAGATCTGTTAAGCCAATATTTACATTCCATATCGCCCTTTCGGGCATGCACATGAATTGGCTCACTGCCTTCATTTGAACAAAAAATAACCGCCCCCCCGAAATAATGAGTATCGTCGGCATTTGTTGATCCAACTTTCATCATAAAGAATTTAATCTTGTTAAAGCCTTGAATTTTTGAATTAAAATTCTTGAGTTATGTTAAATTGTTTCGGCGGATTTAATGCTGAGTCATTTTCAAAAAGCTCCTTCATCTGGATCGGAATGCCGGGGGTTTGAATAGCAACAGGCGTTTGTCCATCCGGCAAATATAGGGTGAGGGATAGCGCATGCAGTGCCAGGCGGTCAAAGGCATGGTGAAGCTGAAGGTATTTCAAAGCCCGCGGGGAACCGTAGCGCCCATCGCCGACCACCGGGTGTCCTGCCAGTTTTGCGTGGCGTCTGATCTGATGAATTCGGCCTGTGAGTATTTCGATTTCTACCATTGTGTAATGCATGCTGTGATCCAGAATCCTAAACCGGGTCTCGCAATGTTGGCGGGGACTGGGCCCTTGGGGATTTTGGCGTCCGCCGGCGGTTTTGGCAAGGGGCCATTGCCATGATCCCCATGGGGTGTTCCCTTCCGGCGCTTCAAGCCGGCCATGGAGGATCGCGACATATTGTTTTTTGACCTGCCGGGATTCAAATTGGCGTGAAAAAAAGCGAAACATCTCCCGGTTTGCAGCAAGCAGGATTACTCCGCTGGTTTCTTTATCGAGGCGATGGACTGGATGGATGCCAAAATCCGGGTCTACAGCAATTTTGCTTTTAAGCGCCGGATCACCCTGAACCAGCGCGGCAGCAAGAGAGCAGATATCCCGCCCCGATTCGTTGTGAACAGTCATTCCGTTGGGTTTATCTGCCGCCAGCCAGCCTTTTCCAGCCGCCAGCACAGGAATTTGAATGGGCACTTGGCGAGTATAAATCTGTTGCATGGTTTTCCTTCAGGATTTTTTTCTCATTCCTGGCCATTGATTGCATCGTAGCCGGTTATAGGCTATATAGCAACCTGGATAGATTCAAAACTTATTTTAACAATCATTTTTTGACCCCGGCTTTTACCGGGTGAGGGATTACAGAAAGCATGAAATTAAATTATAAAGAGAATAACGGCCCGGTGGATGCGGCCATTGAAAAACTGATCCAGCAGGTCGGTGATATTCGTCGACCCCGTGTAGTTCGGGAGATGATTCTTGCGGCTCTGAAAGCCGGCCAGGAGGATGACGGCGGGGTGGATCTGAAAATGATGAATACCTCATTAAAGGAAACGCGGTATACCGCAAAAATCTTCGGCCAATACAGCCGTTTTAAAAAGGTGACGGTTTTCGGGTCAGCTCGCACCCGGCCGGAGGAAAAGACCTATGTCATGGCCAAAGAACTTGGGAAAAAGCTGGCGGCAGCCGGCTATATGGTGATTACCGGCGGCGGCCCCGGCATAATGCAGGCGGTCCATGAAGGCGCGGGTCCGGAATTCTCATTTGGCGTAAATATCCAGCTCCCTTTTGAGCAGCAGGCCAACCCGGTCATGGACGGCGACCCCAAAAACATTTCATATAAATATTTTTTCAATCGCAAGGTGGCATTTCTGGCAAAATCGGACGCAGTTGTTCTCTTCCCTGGAGGATTCGGCACCCATGACGAAGGCATGGAAACCCTTACCCTCGTGCAGACCGGTAAACGCAATCCCCTGCCTTTGATCCTTGTGGATGAACCGGGCGGGAGTTACTGGTCCGGATGGGCCCGGTTTATTGAAAGAGAGTTGCTGACAGGAGGCTATATCAGTGAATCTGATATGCATCTATTTGATCTGGTTGAAGACCTTGATGATGCGGTGGGGAAGATCAGCCGCTTTTATTTCCGGTATCACAGCCTCAGGTATATTGCGGATAAGATGGTGCTGCGCCTCTTATCGCCGATAAATAACGCAAGGGTCAATGATCTTGAAAAACAATTTGCAGATATTCTGATTCCTGGGGGCAATATATACCTTTCAGGCCCGTTTCCCCCAGAGGAGGATGAGCCGGAAATCAGGCATCTGTCGCGCCTGGTGGTAGATTTCAACCGGAAAAGCTTTGCCCGGTTAAAACAGCTCATCGACGCGGTCAATGAGGATTGATAATTTCATTTTTCAATGAACCCTGGCTTTGTATACGCCGGGTCCGGATAGGTGTAAAACCCCCGGCCGGATTTAACGCCCAGGTCGCCTCGATCCACATAGGGTTTCATGAATGCGGCATTGGCGATCTGCTGGGGATCTTTAAGGATTTTTGCCCAATAATCGGTGACCTTCCACACCGTGTCCAGCCCAATGCTGTCCATAATGCCGAACGGCCCTACCAGAGTGTGCATGACGCCCATCCAGGCACGGTCGATATCTTCCACGGACGCCACGTTATTAGCCGCAAGGGACTGGGCCGCTTTGAACAAATCCATGAGCATGGCGTTGAACACATACCCGAAATTCTCTTTGTGCAGCATGATGGGAATCTGGCCGATTCTCTCGGCAAAGGCCTTGATGATTTCCACAGTTTCCGGCGATGTTTTGGGATGGGGCATGATGTCGACAATGTTGGTCACCCGGGTGTCATGAAAATGAAAGGCCGCAAACCGGTCGGGCCGGCCGGTTGACTCTGCGAACATGGACGGAATCAGCGATGAGGTGTTGGTGGTAAAAATGGCATGTGGCGGGCAGAGTTCATTGAACTTGGCAAAAACCTCGCCTTTGAGCTTCGGGTCTTCGGGAACCGACTCACTGACAAAATCTGCGTTGCCGCCGGCATCGGCCGCATCGGTGGTGGTTCTGATCCTTTTTAAAGATGCCTCGGCTTGTTCCGGGCTTAACCGGCCGGCCTCAATATAGGTTTTGGCAAGTTTTGCCATGCGGTCAATTGCTTTATTCAAGACGTCTGAGCCGACATCATACATGACCACATCATACCCGCAGGCTGCGCATTGAAACCCGATCTGCTGGCCCATGTTGCCGGAACCGATAATCAATACGGTTTTAATATCGTCAATGTTCATTTTAGCCCTCCTGGTTGTTTCCATTATTTTTTAATTATGGAAAAATAAACAATATGTCAATGATAAAAAGCGAGCGAACGCTCGTTTTTGTTGACATTTTTTATTCCTTTTTTTATTCTTAAAAAAAGTAACCATTTTCAAAATGTTAGATCAGCTGAGAGGTCAAGGCGCAGGCCGACGAAAAAGCGCAGCATACTTTTTGAGGAGGGCTGCAACGCTGACATCGAGCCTTAGATGACGTTTTGCAATTGGATGACGTTTTGCAATTGGCTCAAAGGAATGAAAAATGAGTATAATATATATGATCCGCCATGCCCAGGCGTCATTCGGAAAGCAGAATTATGATCAATTGTCTGATCTGGGCAGCAGGCAGTCCCAGGTAGTGGCGGATCGCCTGGACCAGTCGAATGTGATATTCGACGCTGTTTACTCGGGGCTTTTGCTGCGCCATGAACAGACCGCAAATGCTTATTTTGGGCAACTTGAAAAAGCCGGAAACCCAGCCCCGCCTGTTAAGAAAAATGATGCTTTTAACGAATATGATTCCGAAAAAATTTTAACCACTCTTATTCCCGTTTTAATCAACGAAAATCCTGCATTTGAAGCTGAAGTGTCGAACATGTTTGGGGACAGCAGGCATTTTCAGAAAGTTCTTGAAAAAGTCATGCGCCGATGGGTTCAGGAAGGAGTTGCGGTTGAGGGAGTAGGGACCTGGAAAAATTATTCGAGCAGGGTACATGCGGCTCTTGATGAAATCATGAAAACTGAAGGCGCTGGAAAAAATGTGGCAATCTTTACATCCGGCGGGCCCATTGCCGTTATGGTCCAGAAAGCCTTGAATCTGTCCAATGAGGATACCTTAAATATTCTGTGGCAGATCGTCAACGCCTCCATCACCCGTTTTAAATACAGCGGCAACCGGTTGACGCTTTTTTCATTTAACGATTTTTCACATCTCGAGATGAAACAAGATAAAAGGTTCATAACCTATCGTTAAGCCGGATTGATGGGAAAAAGCGGACTTGAATCCTAAAGTCGAGAAAAAATATGCATATCGCTGTATTTGCCGATATCGAGGGAAGTTTCGGCATCTGGCGCATGCGCCAGTGTCGGATGGGCACACCGGAGTGGCAGTATGGCCGGGAATGTCTCACAGATGACGTCAACGCAGTCATAACCGGCGCATTTGAAGGCGGCGCAGATATGGTGACTGTCAAAGACACCCATGAAACCGGTTTCAATTGTTTGATTCACCGGCTGGACAGACGCGCCCGCTATGTCGGCGGTCATTATTTTTTCCCGACGCTTTTCGGCCGCATCACCGATTACGATTTGGTGTTGTATGTGGCGATTCACGCGGCATCCGGGACGGAAAATGCATTTTCCTCCCATACCCATTCCGGTAATTTTTTCAATATGATATCGAGAATCTTATTTTTATGAAATCCCTCTAACCAATCATCCTTTTAATCAGGTTTTTTACTTTAAAAGCCCCCCGAATTGCGGCCGATCGGTTTTTTGCGGTCACATCATACCCTCGCTTCACATATCAGATTATAATCAGAACCGTCAGATTCTGTTTCTTATCAAGTCGTTAAAAAGCAGCTTGGGAATTGATGACATTTTTTGTCAAGGATTTGCTTAAAATTGTTTCGGGAAGCCCATCGGCTTTTCATCAATTCAATTTTTCAAATGATTTAAGTTTATTATGCTTGACACTCATATTGTTTGTATTGGCATGTTTTTTGTATAAATATTATCAAGCATAAACAAACGATCATTCTGATTTATATAAAAAAATTAATATTTGAATGACCATCAGGGAGACAACAGCATTGTTTTTAAAATATAAAAAACGCCATTTAATCCTTTTGATATCCATATGCATGTTACTGTGGATGGTATGTTTTATAAGTCAGGCGACGGCTGCGAATCCGAACCCGACAGTCAAGATGGAATCGCCTGCAAGCACGGTAAATCCGCAATGGCTCGATCAATATCAGTTATTGCCCCTTGCCGTTTACCCGGACCCGGGCGCTGATATCGAATGGCCCTATAGTTCGGAAAATTCTGCGGCTGATGTTCAAACCCGTTTTAACGCTGCGCGAACAGCTGAAAACGCTCAACTCGGCACTTCGATTCCAATGATGGCGCTGCCGTCCCAATCAACATGGAACAGCTTGGGAGATGGTGAAAAAGCTTTATGGCTCATCAACCGGGAACGCATAGATCGGGGGATACTTCCATTTGAAGGACTTGAGCCCAATGTGACGAGCGTTGCGCAGTATTATGCACAGTACCTCCTGGATCATAATGTCTTTTCGCACACGGCTGATGGAAGATCTCCATCGCAGCGTCTCTCAGCTAACCCGAATATCGGATCATGCTGGGAATGGGTCGGGGAAAATCTGGCGGCTTTCATGGGCGGATGGAATCTCCCCATTGAACGGTCGGTATATAACTGGATGTATGATGACAGCGGGTCAAGCTGGGGGCACCGTCATATTATGTTAACTTCTCCGTTAAATAATAATAGCGGAAGTTTGGGGAACGAAGGATTTCTTGGAATTGGAATCGCCAGCGGCACTTTTCAGGGGTGGCCAAATTCAGATATTGTTGTGATGGATGCATTTGATCCTTGCGCATTATGGGAAGATGGCGAGGAATCAGGGTCCTTGCAGTTCAGCCTGTCCACCTACAACGTCAACGAGAACGGGGGCACAGCCACCATCACGGTCACGCGCACGGGCGGAAGCAGCGGGGCC
>JALOPH010000164.1 GCA_025453995.1 Desulfobacterales bacterium | reverse complement strand
GCCGACGAAAAAGCGCAGCATACATGGGCGTATGTGAGCATTTTGAGGAGGACTGCAACGCTGACATCGAGCCTTAGATGACGTTTTGAAATTGGCTCAAGAGTCTGTCAATTTTGAGCGTCCCAGATTGTTGAGCGTCAGCGTCAGCGGCCGAACATTGATATTTTTCCCTTCAAACCGGATGGGGCCGGGGTTGCGGTAGTTATCAGGCCCGGTAGTTGCGGAAAGCCATTCATTCTGCAGGGCCTTGACTACATTATAAGCAGGAGAATTGGTGTCGACGATGGACCGTTCCAGCACCAGCTCCAGTTTCCCTTTTCTTTCTTCAAGGTGCATCAAAGGCGCAATGGGAATCCCGATGGGTTCCCATTGGGAAAAATCCTTTTCAAGGTTTTTTATGGCGGCCATCTGGCCGGTAGCTTTGTTGGCGATCAGCGAAAAGACCGTATGCCCCAGATTATAAGTATAGGTGCAGTCAAACCAGGTGGGATCACTGCCCCGGCCGTCATATCCGTAGAAATGGTTCTGGGTTTTGAATTTGGGAACCGACGTCTGATACACTTTCTGAATGGCCGCCGGGATGTCTTCCGTATTTCCTATTTGCCCTCCCCTGACAAGTTCTTGCTTTAATGTCTTATTGGATACAATTGAGCTTTTCACTAAGAGGCAGGGGGCGCCGGAACCATAGTTTTTAAACAAAACAGGGCCGAATGCGTCCGGGTTCAGGCCGGCTTTGGCCAGCGTTTTTCTATACCAATCCGGTTTGATGCCTACTTTGTAGTCCCCCCGGTTTTTTAAAATTTTCAGATAATCCTGCACAAGGCCCATGAGCACTTTCTCCGTCTCCACCTGGGAAAACTGGAAGTTGCCGTGGCTGTCCCGCTCGGTCAGCAAACCTTCCTGAAAAAACGCGGGAAGGTCGTTAAACAAATCGTCATCCCGGGTGTTCCAGGTGGAAAAAGTCTTGTCCTCCCTGGAAAGGCGCACCAGCCTTCGCAGGTAGTCGAGCTTGTCCTCAAGGGTCGGAAACGCGGAGTGAAAATCAAGGTCATGGGTTTGGTTGTATTCAGCGATAATGGTGTTGAGTTTGATGATAAACACCTGGATTTCGTTGATGAATTCCAGAACGCCTTCCGGGATGACGATGATGCCGTAGTTCTTTCCCACGGCGGCCCGTCGCACAATCCCGTCGCAGATCATGCGGGAAACATGCCGCAGCGTCATGCCATAGGCGGTATAATCAACGGTCCCTTCTTTTTTCGCCTTTTCAATTCTGGCTGAATCAATATAATCAGCCATTTCTTCCCCGATAAGAAAAATGTTTGGATGCACCTGGAGCGCCACTTCCAGCCCCAGATGGCTGGCCACACGGCCCATGACCTTGCAGATGTGCCAGTACTTGACGTCCGAATTGCCGTCATTGCTCAAGTTGCTGATGTCGCTTGCAAACGCCCGTGCGGCGCTGTGGAATCCAAACGACACCGCGCAAAGGACATTACCGTTCTTGTCTTTGACCTGGATGTCCCCGTCGATGGTTTTGGGCACGCCGATGACCTGGATGCCGTCTTTGTGGAATTCCTGGGCAAGAAATGCGGCATTGGTGTTTGAGTCGTCGCCGCCGACAATCACCAGGGCGTCGAGATTCAATTTTTTACAGTTTTCAAGGGCCAGGGCCATTTTGGCCTTGGAGTCAATTTTTGTCCGGCCGGTTTTGATCATCGAAAAGCTGCCGTAGTTCCGGTGATGATCCACCATCCGTTGGGTGATTTCCATGTAATCATCTTCAAGAATGCCGTCAGGGCCCAAGATAAATCCATACAGCCGGCTGCTGGGGCTGGCGGTTTTCATGGCGTCAAAAAGCCCGGCAATCACATTGTGCCCGCCGGGGGCAGGACCGCCGGAAAACACGATTCCGATATTCCGCTCTTTGACATATTCCTTTTTGAAGGCCTCATCCGGAGAATCCGCTGGGACAATCTGCTGAACGACATTGTCGATGATAAGGGGCAGAAGCTGCTTTGCCGCCGGATGGATCTGGAATTCATAGGACAGATTGTTCTCAATGCGTGTGAAATGTTCCTTGAATACTTCACAAACCGGTGGGATATATTTTAAGCGCTCCTGCAGAATCGGCGTGATCGATTTGGTGACTTTTCTGACTTCCGGGTGCTGCAAAAACGCTTCCATATCAAGCCCTTTGTTCTCTGGCATGCCTTCCTCCATTACAAATTGACATTTCCGATTTTTGGATATAGTCACTTATTAAAAAATTTTATACGCAAAATCAATATTTTGATCGTTTCAGGAGAATTTTTAATATGCTGATCGTCATGCGCAAAGACGCCACTGCCGAACAGATCGAAAGCGTCATGCGGGCCGTGGAAGAAAGAGGGTTCAAGGCCCGCCCCATTCCCGGCGGGGATCGGGTGTCCATTGCGATTCTGTTTAACCAGGGGGCTGTGGATGCCTCAACGTTTGAGGATTTGCCGGGCGTCAAAGAGGCCATTCCGGTCACGCGCCCCTACAAGCTGGTCAGCCGGGAAACCAAAGCCGACGCGACAAAGATTCAGATCGGTGATGTGTGCATCGGCGGCCGTGAGATGGTCATCATTGCCGGGCCGTGCGCGGTGGAAAGCGAAAAGCAGGCCATGGCCATCGCCGAACATGTGAAGAAATCAGGCGGAGACATGTTCCGGGGCGGGGCTTTCAAACCCAGGACATCGCCGTATGCCTTTCAGGGTATGGGTGAGGAAGGGTTGAAAATCCTCGCCAAGGTGCGTGATACGTTCGGACTTCCGGTGGTGACCGAAGTTATGGATCTGTCCCACTTTGACATGGTGGAGCACTATGCGGATGTGGTTCAGATCGGCACGCGCAACATGCAGAATTTCAGCCTGCTGCGCCGGGCCGGCGAATCCAAGCGGCCGGTGCTGCTCAAGCGCGGCATGTCCGCCACCGTTGAGGAATGGCTCATGGCGGCCGAATACGTCATGGCCGAAGGCAATCCCAACATTATTCTTTGCGAGCGCGGCGTACGAACCTTTGTCCGCCACAGCAGAAACACCTTGGACTTATCGGCCATCCCGGTGGTTCAGCGGGAAAGCCATCTGCCGATTATTATCGATCCCAGCCATGCGGCCGGTTACCGGGATCAGGTGCTCCCCCTGGGCCGGGCGGCGGCGGCAGTGAACGCCCACGGTGTGATGATAGAAGTCCATCATGAGCCGGAAAAAGCATGCAGCGACGGCGCCCAGTCATTGCTCCCAAGCCAGTTTGATGAACTTTGCCGGCAGATGCGCGCAATTGATCAAATTTTGCAACCGTCAGATGAACTGAAATAATTAAGTTAAGAATAGATTTTATTTTTTGTTAAAGCGACGGATAGGGAGCTTGAATAAAAAATAAAATAAGGAGATAGCTGTGCGGGTACTTGAGATCAAGGGAAAAACCGGACGGTCCAAAATCTGTGTGGGTGAAAAACTGATTAATTTGCCCCAATATTTGCCAGAGACCAAGACGGTGATCATTACCAATGAAGATGTGGCAAGGCATTACCAGCAGGATTTTCCGCCGGTGGAAGTCATCATCGTTGGCGCGGGGGAAGGGTTTAAAACCCTGGATACCGCCGCCCGGATCTATGACCGGCTGATTTCAATGGAAGCGGACCGCTCCGCATTTCTGGTGGGAATCGGCGGCGGCATCATCTGCGATTTGACCGGATTTGTCGCATCCACGTATTTGCGCGGGGTGCGTTTCGGCTATGTCCCCACCTCCCTTCTGGCCCAGGTGGATGCCAGTGTGGGCGGAAAAACCGGGGTGAATTTTTCAGGGTATAAGAATATGGTGGGTGTTTTCAGCCAGCCGGAGTTTGTCATCTGCGATCCCCAGACATTGATGTCCCTGCCACCGGAGGAACATGCCAACGGGTTTGCAGAAATTGTCAAGCACGCGGCCATAGCCGACAGCGGGTATTTTGAATATCTGGAAAAGGAAACCGGGAGCGGGATTGAATTGTCTTTGGACGTGCTTGAGAAAATCATTTATGAGTCCGTATCCATCAAGGCGTCCATTGTGAACCGGGATGAAACCGAAAAAGGGGAACGCCGGAAGCTCAATTTCGGCCACACCTTCGGCCATGCCGTGGAAAAGACCACGGGCATCCCCCACGGCAAGGCGGTGAGCATCGGCATGGTGGTGGCGGCCGAACTGTCAGCGGCAAGGGGGATGATCAGCGGCAAGGACGTAGACCGGATCTCAAATCTGTTGAGCCGGTTCAATCTGCCCACGAAAATGGAAGGAAACAAAGACACTGTGCTCGACGCGCTTGCCAAAGATAAAAAGCGGGAAGGCGATCACATCCATTTTGTCCTGCTGCAATCCATCGGCAAGGCGGTCATTGAGCCGATATCACTGGCGGAATTGGAAGAAATCTTAAAATGAAAGAGCATCTGCGCTTATTATTGTTTGTTTATAAAAAGCTCTTTGAGTTTGAATGAAATTTATCCATCAGCCTTCTCAATTCGAGGTATTCCCAACATCCGATTTTTCAAGCTTTTCTGGCGGGACCTCTCTTTTTCGTCATCATTTCAGCAACGCTTTGTATTTCATGACCCAGACAGGGTTCAACCTGTTCAACGCTTGCCCATATGGCAAGATTTCTCTTTTGTAAAGCCTAAACAATCGGTCTATTTTAGCCGGAATTTCGGCGGGTCGATCCGCTCGCTTTTGCATCTGGGGCAGCGGCTGGGCTTGGATGGGCGACGACGGTCCTTGAATTCAAACCCGCAGGAAACGCAGGAAGCCGGGTTGATTTTCAATTTTTTTCCCTGGGCGGAAAGCGTCTGTATGATGTGCGGCATGTGGTCATACACCGCTTTTTCGCTGATTCCCAGGGATTGGGAGATGAACCGGGCGTCGCATTCTTCCTCGCCCAACAGGCTGATGATCTGTTCTCGGATGGTGGACATGATCAATAAGTTTCTTTTAAATCATTTGTTTTAACCCGAATGTATTTGCCCAAGCCTCATTCCTTACAGGATCATCATACCACAGGAATGCCGAAAACAAGAAGGTTTAATTGGGTGTTCAAACCTGAAATGTAAAAAACAATAGAATATCAGCATCTGTGTAAGAATTTTGCAATATCATGGATCAGACCGGCAACTTGACAGATCAGGGCGGTTGTGAGATATAAAATAATAAAAAAGCAATAAGTTATCACTGCCGGAATCAACTCGTTTGTCCACCCTTACATATTCTTAAAGGAGGCATTATGGCCGGAAATGTCACCCCTTCAAAAGAACCCGATTATGTCGTGATTGAGAGCGGAAAAACGACGCTCAGAGATCTCTACACCAAGGAGGACTGGATGGCGATATGGATGGGATTTCTGATTCTCGTCATCGGACTGGTCCTTTTTTTGCTGCGACCGCCTGAGAAAATGAATGAAAACATTGCCGCCTATAATGAAACCATGAAGGCCGAATCGGCCCGGGCGCCGTTTAAAACCATCGAATGGCACAAGGCGTCCTCTTCCAAAAAGAGCATCAAAGCAACAGACCAGGATTTTGCTAAAAAGCTGAAAAATTTCTTAGAGGCTCCCGGAGATTGGAAAAACAATCCGTTGGATGCCCTTTATTGCAGCCAGGCGGCTGCTGATGCGATCAACGCGGCCAATAAGGATGCTTATGATGCGGCTAAGGCTGCCGAGGAAGCGGCTTTGGAAAAGGCAAAAGTCAGTGAAGCAACGGCGGCGCTGGTGGCGTTTAACAATGCCACGCTCAATGAGCAGGCTCAAAAAGATATCGCGGACTGGCAGGCGGCCAGGGAAAAGGCGTCCAAGGCCAAAAAGAAAGCCACGGTCAAGCCGTTCAACCGCATTCCCTATCTGGCCGGTCTGGCCGTGATTCTGGCTGTATTTTTCGGTATCGGCAAAGCCGTCATGGGGCAATCGCTTCCGAAATTTTTTGCGGGATTCTTTTTTGTTTTTATCATGGCTGTTTTTGCATACATGGCCGAAACCCAGGCATTGATGAAACACTGGGGATTCGGCTTTCCCTTGTGGGCGATAGTTTTCGGCATGCTGGTTTCCAACACCATCGGCACGCCCAAGTGGGTGATGCCGGCGGTTTCCACCGAGTTTTACATCAAGACCGGCCTGGTCCTTCTGGGGGCCGAAATTCTGTTTAACAAAATACTGGCTATCGGCAAGCCGGGTATTTTCGTGGCCTGGATCTGCACCCCCATCACCCTGATCCTGACCTACTGGTTCGGCCAGAAGGTCATTAAAATGGCGTCAAAGACCCTCAATATCACGATCTCTGCCGACATGTCGGTATGCGGGGTCTCGGCCGCCATTGCCACGGCCGCTGCCTGCCGCGCCAAAAAAGAGGAATTGACCCTCGCCATTGGTCTTTCCATGATTTTTACGGCGATCTGCATGGTGGCCCAGCCGGCCTTTGCGAAACTGGTGGGTCTGCCCCAGATTCTGGCCGGGGCATGGATGGGGAGCACCATTGATTCCACGGGGGCTGTGGCCGCAGCCGGCGCGTTTTATGGTGAAAAGGCGCTTTATGTGGCCGCCACCATCAAGATGATTCAGAACGTTCTCATCGGCGTCACCGCATTCGGCGTCGCCGTATACTGGTGCGCCAAAGTGGAATGCGCGCCGGGACAGCGGGTAAGCTGGTGGGAAGTCTGGTATCGGTTTCCCAAGTTTGTCATCGGGTTCATCGCAGCTTCCATCGTGTTTTCGCTGATCGTGCAGTATCTGGGGGATGACGTGAGTTCGGTGATGATCGACCAGGGGGTGTTGCGGGGATTCACCCGGATTTCACGGGAGTGGTTCTTTGCGCTGGCGTTTACCTCCATCGGCCTTGAAACCAATTTCAGGGAATTCAAGCCTTATTTCAAAGGCGGCAAGCCCATCACCCTGTATGTGTTCGGGCAGACGTTCCAGTTGTGCCTGACGCTTTTGGTGGGCTATATCATGTTTTATATTGTTTTTACCAATGTGACGGCGTCGCTGTAATATGATGACAGAAAATAAGTCAACTGCCATCTTAAACGCATCCCGGTCGGATGCGCTTAACCCCTGGCTCAAGCTGGCGATCGGCATCGCCCTGGTTCTGATTTTTATATTCTGCGTCGGGAAAATGAGCTTACTCATCCCGGGCGCGCAGCGCATGGCCGAAGTGGTCCGCGATCATGATCTGCGTCCTGCCGCCATTTTTTACACTGATTTTGAGGCCTCAGCAGACAGCTCGGAATATGTCCGCCACAGCCTGTCATACCCGCCTAAAAATATTAGGCAAAACTTCCAGGCAATCAACAACAGGGAGGATTATCGATGAAAGACAGCAAGAAAAATTTCAACGTGATGATGCTTTTAATGGCGGCGGCATTCATCGCCGGTTGCAGCGGCATTAAGGCGCCTAAGGGAATGGAAAGCGCCGCGGCCTTGCAGGAATCGGCCAAGATGTCCGATACCCTGGTTTATGTGAACCCTCAAATTGAACAGACCAAATATACAAAATTTATCCTTGAGCCTGTTGAGATTTATGAAGGCGAAGACAGCGACTTCGGAAAAATCGACATGCAGGACCGGCAGATGATGGCTGATTTCATCAGGGATGAATTTATAAAGGCGTTTGAAGGGAGCAATTTCCCGATTGTCACCGAACCGGGCAAAGAAGTGTTGCGGGTGAAATTCACCTTGATTGGATTGACAAGAAGCGTGCCGGTAGCCCAGGGCATCAATTATGTCGCATGGCCTGTCGGAACCGGCATACAGGTGGCAAAAGGAGCCCTTGACAAATCAGGGACGTTTATGGGGAACGCGGTTTTTGCAGCGGAATTCTATGATTCACTTTCCGACGATGTGGCCGCAGCCCTGATAACAAAGCAATCCGCCAATGCCCTGGATTTCGAGGCGGCTTTCAGCGGCAAATACGGTGCGGCTAAAATCG
>JALOPH010000017.1 GCA_025453995.1 Desulfobacterales bacterium | reverse complement strand
TTCAGTATTTTTTTCGGGTTCATCCCGATGGCTTCGGCTGTTCCCAGAGGGTCTTTTCGGGCCGCGTTGATCAGCTCAAACAAGAGCATCTCTTCCGCGGAAGCTGCGCTGCCGGCGTCTGCCGCATGGGCCGGACAGGAGGACGCCGCAATAAACGCTCCCGCCATCAGCGCAAGGCAGATCGTCTTTATTAATAGGTTATGTCGGATAAAGTTACACATGTCACTGATGAGGTATGCAAATAAAATGCCAAAATCTGGATTGACAGGCTCGTGAAAGGCTTTTTATCCCGCTTTGCGGTATTTTTACAGAAAGTAACGTGATGCTTCGTACGCGTACTCCTGCTCGTACGCGTACTCGGTTTTTTTTAATCGATTACGCGTACGAGTACGAGAACCGTCCCGAAAAACGGGACTGAGTACGTACTCCTTCTCGAGTTCGTGCTCGGTTTTATACCAATATCGTATGCCAACAGATACTTAGCAATGCCCAAACGGAAACCCCCTCTCCCTTGAGGGAGAGGGGTGGGGCGAGGGTGTAACGTATTGATTTCACAACCCCTCACCCTGCCTCTTCCCCTTAAAAGGGAGAGGCGTGTGGGTTTTCGTTCACACTACTTATGACCATTGCGCTTTACCCCCCCCTCAATCCCCTTTAAAAACGGGAAGTTTAATCCCCTCTTTTGTAAAGAGGGACAAAGGGAGATTTACTGTGAAATTTTTTAACCGCGTCCATGCCAGGGGCGGACTCTGGCATCTTTGGCTGCCGGAGGCAGGGCATCTTGCGCCGGAACATTGGTTAAATTAAACCACCGTTGGCTAAATTTAGCCAACCAGGGTCAAATCCACCCCCAAAATGGCTCTATCCGTTTGAATTTTATCAATTACCAGCGTTTGGAGATCATGATCATGGTCTCAAACGGCTCACCTTCAATGGTGCTGTATGTTCCGGGCACCAGATACTCTTTGTCCGCCAGATTCCACACAAACACATCCAGGTCGATGCCGGGCGACCAGATATCCCGAACCGTGAGTTTGGCGTCTACGAGCCAGACGCCGGGAACGGTCTGACGGGTTTCACACCGGGGGCAAATCACTTTCTGGGAAGAAAAATATCCGGCCCGGCCAAACAGCGTGATGCGATCGGTGAGGCTCCATTTCCCCGTCATGTTATAGATGGCATCCGGTCCGGGATTATAGGGATAGGACAATTCCGCGTAATGCGGCTCCTCGCTGCCGTCCGGACGTATGAATATGTAATCCACGAACCTGTAAGTCTCATCCGGCCCGCTGTTGTCAAACACCGTCACATTGGCGCCCAGTTCCACTCGGTCTACGGGCCGGACCAGACCTTCAAGTTCGATCCCCTCGATTTTTTGATGATTGGGAATCGACAGCCCGGCATAGGGGTCTTCCAGGATATGGTCTTCAATGCGGTTGATAAACCCGCAGACGCTTAAATCGACGTTTTGAGCCGGCATCCATGACAATTCAACGCTGGTGGTATTGATTTCTTCAAGATCGGCGTCCTGGGCCTCCAGAAGCTGCCGGGCAAACGGGGTGCGGTAGGCCGTGCCATAGAGCGCCTTGATGTTCCACCGGGGGACGAACGGCCATACCACGCCCGCATTGTAGCTGGTCCGGTCCTTATACGCCTCATGCTCGTCATGGCGGGCGCCGAAGGAGACGTCGGCATTCCCGATTTTATGGGAATACTGGCCGAACATGGACCACAAATCCGTCCGGTAATCTTCCTGAGTAATCCCCGGAAGAACGGTCGTATTATCCTCGCCCAAATAATCGGGCAGATAGCTGTCCCATATGGGGGCGTCGTGGACCTGCTTTCTTCTGAATGCGGCGCCGGTGGTGAGCTGGCCTTTTCCGGTGAAGAAGTTTTGGTCATACACCAGTTCGTTATAGAGCGTGTATTCCTCGGGCGAAAATTCCAGGTCAATGACTTTATAGGTTGAATTGATGGAGGAATAATATCCCGTGTAGCGTATCAAAGAATCGGAATCCAGGTTTTTCTTGCCGTCCAGTTTGACATAATTAATCGGCGTGCTGCGGCTCTCCACCCAGGACAGCTCATTGTTTTCCTCAGACATGGTATAGGGCCTGCTGTAATCCGAGAATCGCCCGGAAAGGGTGAGGAAATCGCCCAAATTGGCATTCCCGTTGAATTCAAGATAATGGGGCCGGTCCGCCCGGGCGTAACCGTACCGATCCTCCGGCGGGACCGGGAGATCGGTGTCATTGTCGCCCCAGAAAGAGACCACGTTGGCGGTGCGGTCGTCCGCGTCCGCCTCCCTGCCGGAAACAGACAGAAACGCGTCCCATTTCCCGCCGTCATGTCCGGTATTGACATAAAAACCGCTCTGACTGCCCGGACTCCCGTAATGCACGCCGGTTTCAACGCCATTGACGTCCTTGCCGGTCAGGGGGACCATATTGACGATCCCGGCATAGGCATCGGCGCCCCATAACACCGATCCCGGACCGCGGATGATTTCTATCCGCTTGATCCCGGCCAGGGACAGGTCGTCATCCAGAGAGTGAACCGATTTGGTCATGTCCGATGACAAGGGGACCGTGTCGTGAAGAAGCAGCACCGAATCCGGAATCCCCCGCAGATAGGGCTGGGTGCCCCATTCCTTCTGGCCCATGTAAAACCCCGGCATCTGGGCAAGGGCCTGGGAAAGGGTATAGGCGCCGTTGGTTTCCAGCATCTGCCGGGTGATGACGCTGGCGACGGCCGGGGCCTGGCGCGCGCTTTCCTCCCGGCGGGAGGCGATGGAGAGGACATTCAAATCCTCGCCCACAAACATGAGCATGGTATCGTCTGTTTCAGATGCGAATCCGGCTGAAGGCGACGCAACACACGCCAACACCGTCCATGCCAGCAAATATGTCAATATCTTCTGAATCAAACCAAACTCCGATGTCAAAGTATGATCATGCCGCAAAAGCTTTTCACCTGCCCCTCAATTACTGTTCATCCGCCGCAATCCGGGCCAGCACGCGGAACTTGGCCCGCGTCAGGCCCAGCAGTTTGGCCGCGGCGCTCTGGTTGTTGCCGGTTGCCTCCAGCGCCTGCCGGACAAGTTCCTGTTCAAGGACCTCCAGCTGAACCCCTTCCGGCGGCAGCTTGATCAAATTCTGGTCGCACGGCTCCGATTGGGCTGATCTTAAAAATGACAGGGTTTCCGCCGTCACCATCCCCTCGCCATTATACAAAATCATGACCCGCTCGATGGCGTTTGCAAGCTCCCGGACATTGCCGGGCCATTTATAGGCCGTCAGGGTCCGCACGGCGCCGTCGGTCATTTTGATGTCGCTGCCGCCTGAAAGCTGCCTCAAGAAATGACCGGCCAGGGGCGCAATGTCATCGGGCCGGTCCCGCAGCGGCGGCGACTCGATGGGAAACACGTTGATCCGGTAATACAGGTCCTGACGGAACTTCCCTTTTTCAACCAGCTTTTTCAATTCCTGATTGGTGGCGCAAATAATCCGGACATCCAAGGGGATCTCCTGGTTTCCGCCCACCCGCTGAATTTTTTTATCCTGAAGCGCCCGCAGCAGCTTTGCCTGGGCCTCCAGGGGAAGATCGCCGATTTCATCCAGAAACAGGGTCCCGCCGTCGGCGTATTCAAATTTCCCCTTGGTCCGCCGGTCCGCGCCCGTAAACGCCCCTTTTTCATAGCCGAAAAGCTCGGATTCCACAAGATTGGGGGAGATTGCGGCGCAGTTGACCGGCACAAACCTGGCTTTGTTTCGGGTGCTTGAGGCATGGATGTAGCGGGCGACCACCTCCTTGCCCGTGCCGGACTCGCCGGTGATTAAAACCGCTGTTTCGGAAGCCGCCACCCGCGCGGCATTTTCCATGACCCGGGTCATCTTTTCGGAAACATACACAATCTCTCTGTCGGGGGAGGTTTCCTTAAGCTGCCGCTTCAGCTCGATGTTTTCCGCCATGATCCGGGAAATGCCCAGCGTGCGCTCCACCGTAAGCAGAATCCGCTCCTCGTCGAATGGCTTTGTGATATAGTCCGCAACCCCCTGGCGCATGGCATCCACCGCCGAATCGACAGTGGCGTAAGCGGTGATGAAGACCACGGGGCACGGGATGTTGAGCTCCTTGATCGCCGCCAGCAGCTCCATCCCGTCTAAATGCGGCATGCGGATGTCGCTGATGACCATATCATACGGATTGGCCTGGATCATCTCAAGGGCCTTTCGCCCGTCGCCGGCCCGGTCCACGCTGTATCCCTGGCGCGCCAGCATGATGGACAGCAGGTGCTGCATTTTTTCTTCATCGTCCACAACCAGTATATAGGCCATGATAACCAACCTCTGAGAAACTTGCCCTGAACGGCTTGAGGTTCAAGGTTCAGGGTTCAACGGTTCACGGTTAAAACCTTTGAACTTTAAATCAGGTTATCGGGCTCACTGTTTTTTGGGTTGAAACCGCTGAACCGCTGAACCGTGAACCACGCAACCTTTCTAAACTGTAAATCATTCCCCCATCGCAGGTTCTCTGGGAATCTCGATGCAAAACACGGCGCCGCCGGCCGGTTTGTTCGCCGCCGTGATTTTGCCCCGGTGGGCGGAAATCACCTGGACCGTGTAGGCAAGCCCAAGCCCCGTCCCCTTGGACCGGGTTGTAAAAAAAGGATCAAATATTTTGTCCATCACATGCTCGGATATCCCGTCCCCGTTGTCTGATATCTCAAGGCGCCATGTTTCATCCGTGCTGCTGGCGTCAATGTTGATGACACCCCGCCCCTGGGTCGCCTCCATCGCGTTTTTCAAAATATTATCGATGGCCCGCCGGAAAAGATCCGGATCAAGGTACGACAGGCAGGATTCCTCGGGAATGGCCCGACGGATTTCCACATTCCCGGCTGTTTTCAGCCGGCCGAAGCGGTCCAGACATCCATTGAGCATCTGATTGGCGTCAATGATCCGAAACGAGGGCTTTGCCGGCTTGGCAAACGACAGAAAATCTTCAATCAGACTGTTGATCCGCTGGATTTCCTCTTCAATGTAGCCGATCAGCATCGCGGCGGAGTCCGCCGAGGTGTCTTTTTTAAGTATATCAAACGAGCTTTTGATGATCCCCAAAGGATTTTTGATCTCATGGGCAATCATCATAGAAAATTTTCCCATCTCTGCAAGTAAATTCTGTCGCGCCATCTCCCGGTTGGCATCCTCAACCGCCTTCCGGCTCCGTTCCAGAGAATCAAGCATGGCGTTGAATGCCAGCGAGACCTCCCGTGTTTCAGGGATGCTGCCGGGCGCCATCCGCAATTCACGCTCGCCGGCGCCGACTTTCCGGGCTGTAAGCGCCAGACGGGTCAACGGCGCCACAAGGGATCTTGAAATAAAGAAAAAAACCAGAAGACAAAACCCCGTCAGCGCAACGGAAAATATGATGAAACGAACTGTAATCGCCTCCAGCAGCACGCTGATTTCGGCGGTGGTATAAACAATCTCGACGCTGCCGATGACATCTGCCGCATCATTTTGCGCCGCGGCATTCCCCTCTGTGGAAAATGCCTGGCTCTCCTCGCTGAAATCGCCCATCCGGACCTCCTCGGAAACCCGGTGAAACGGGCCGGGAATAATCTTTTCGGCCTGGGCCAGGGTTTCCCCGGACCGGTTGTATATGGCGACTTTGGCCACATCGCTGCCGGACAAAAGGTTTCTGGCAAGATCTTCCAGCATGGAACGCTGATCGATCAAAACCCCGAGTTCGGCGTTGAGTGCCAGGTATTTCGCCAGGAACTGAAACCGCTCGTCGAACCGCTTGCCGGCGAAATCATTAAACAGGCTGACGCCGAAAAAGCCCAGCGAAAAGGATGTCACGCTGATAATGACAAACGCCGTAACCAGCAGGCGAGCGTGTATACCGGGTGTTTTCATGGCCCCATCTTCATCGGCAAAGTTAAAGTGTCCGGGATCTTTAACCCCAGCTTTTCGACCACCCCCCCGTTCACCCAGGCTTCAAACACCGGAACCTGGGGCTCACACGGGGCATGGCGCGCCACTATCTCTCCCGCCAGCTCGCCGGCCTGCCGGCCCAGCTCACCGTAATCAAAAACAAAAGACATGGCTGCGCCGGATTCATAAAAGAACTGATTGTATCCGACCACAGGGATGCGTTTAATGATCCCCTGCTTGATCATGTACTGGGCAATGCTTTCGGAAATAACCGTTTTATCCGGAATCAGCCATATGCAATCCACCGAAGCAAGCGCTTTCTCCAGAAGAGGCGGGATTTCTTTCATGGATGAGACCTGAAGCGGAACAATCGAGATGCCCATATTTGCGGCGGATGCCACGGCGTCAAGCACGAATTGCTCATTGTTGGCCGGATCATAAAAAATCCCGATCCGTTTCACGGAGTCAAATGCCCCATGAATCATTTCCAGCTGGATGCGGGCCGGTATATTCAAGGGGATGCCGCAAAAACCGGCGCCTGTCCCGATGAGTCTTTCAGGGTTGAGGATAATGGCGTAAAGCTTGGGGGGGAATTCATTTTGAAACGCCCCCCCGCTGAAGGATACCGCTTCCGGGCCAACGGCAGCCAGCAGCGAGATATTCTTTCCCTGGCGCAGCTCCTGGGCCAGGTCTTCGGCGGCGGCGCCCATTTTGTCAAGGTTGAATGTCTCCACCTCCACGCCCGAACTTTCCGCCAGAACATCCTTGATGCCGTCGGCTGCTTCTATGTATGGCCGGATGCTTTTTGATATGAAAAGAATAACCCGGTATGGCTCATCAGGCGGATGGGTGTCTGCGGAAATAGATATCGCGGGCAGGCATAGAATCACCCACAAAAAAATGATACAAATATGGAGTGGCGTTAAATATTTCATCGGTCAGGAGGAATTGGCTTTTTCCCTGCCTGGTGGATTTAATCTGCTATTTCTGCCTGTCTTTATTTTGCAGCACCTCCACCGGCGTTTCCCTGGACTCCGGGAAAAGCATTTTCAACTTGCTCTTAAATTCCATGGAGACCGCCTCCACTTCATCAAGCTGGGCAATCACATAAGGCGATATCATGATGATCAGCTCGGTTTTGGATGTTGTATCCGCGGTCTTGCCGAATAGAAAATTCAGTACCGGGACGCTCACAAGCCAGGGGATGCCGGCCGCGCCGTCTGTCTTCGTCTCTTTTATCAGTCCGCCGATCACGATGGTCTGGCCGCTCTGAACCGTCAGCGTGGTCTGGGCCGACCGCTTGAAAAATGAGGGGTAATTCTGTTCCCCGACCTGGACGTTGTCGGCCTGTTCGCTGACTTCCTGATCGATATCCATGGTCACCAGACCGAGCTCATTGATATGCGGCGTCACGGTGAGCATGACCCCGGTGTCCCGGTATTCGATATCCGAGCTGAACACCGGATCTTCTGTGGAAGTATATTCATATGAAGACGTGGCCACCGGTATCTCGGTGGATATGTCGATGCTGGCCGGCAGCCCGTTTGACGCCAGTACGGACGGCGACGAGAGAATGTTCACCTTGTTCTGGGCGGCCAGCGCCGTCATGGTGGCCGTCCACTGGGTTGCATCCCCGATGGTGAATGTCAGGCCGTTGCGACCCGCGTTTGCGCTCAACAGGCTTGTGGTCAGGCTCCCCTCTCCCTTCTTGTACGCCCATTCCACGCCCAGCTCGGTTTTATCATCTAAGGTGATCTCCGCAATGGTGGCTTCAATCAATACCTGGCGGGGAAGGACATCCAGTTCCACCATGAGGTTTTTGATGACCTGATAATCAGCCGGGGACGCCTGGATGATCAGCGAATTCCGATATTCATCGGCGGTAATCTTCACTTCGCTTTTCAGCCCCCCCGTGCCCACAGAAACCTCACTGTTCCCGGCCGGAGATGCCAGCGGCTGAGCGGGCTGGGACGCCTGAGAGGCTTCATATTCCTTTTCCTTTTTCTCCATTTTGGCTGTTTTTCCCAGAGGATTACGGTCCGCGCTGCTGCTGGTCTTTTTATCTTTCTTTGCCTCTTTCTTTCCTTGAAAAATATCATTCAACAGATCGGCGATGTCAGCCGCCTGGCCGTTCTTCACCGGATAGACATAGAGGGTCGGCTCGGCATTCTGGCTGGGGACATCGTAATTATTGACGAAATCGGATATTTCATCAAATGCATTCGGATTTGTGCCTACCACCAGAAGGGTATTCAGCCGCTCAATCGGTATAAACGCCATATTGGTCTTAAAAGCTGAGCCGTAGGCGACCAGCATTTGATTCATGATGTCGGAAAGGGATTTCACATCCCCGTACTGAAGCGGATAAAACCGATAATTCACCCGCTCAAAGACATTGGCGTCAAAGGTGTTCACCAGCCGGAGGATTTTCGAAATATTGTCGGCCCTGTCGACAACCAGCAGCATATTTGACTCCGTGTGCGCCACGATCACGCCGTCGGAAGAAACAAAAGAGGTGAGGATCTTGCTCATTTCATCGGCGGAGATTGAATTGAGCGGTATGATCTGGATGATGATATCCTCCCCCGGATCGGCCTTTTTGCCTTCCCTGCCGGATTTGGACGGAATCGGCATCCGCATGGCATCTTTTGCCGGCATGATTTTATACAAATTTCCCTGTTTCAGGGCCGTCAGCCCGTTGACTTCCAATATCTGGTAGAAAATCGGAAACAGTTCGTCCCTGTCCAGGCTCCCTGCGGTGTGGATCGTCACTTTTCCGCCCACCTTGGGGTCTATGAGATAATTGATGTGAAGCAGGTCGGCAATGGCGCGGATCACCTCTGCCAGTTCCGCATTGTCAAAATTAAAGGCTAACGTCCCGTTTTCCAGAGATGCTTCTGCAAATTCTTCCAGGGGCGAACCGGCTTCCGCATCTTCTTCACCGGCTATTGCCGCTGATTCCGGACTTTCGGAGGAGGAACCCGTGATTTCATCATCAGGCTTTTGGGGTATGGAGGGGGCGTCTTCTTCTTTTTGAGCGTCCGCGGCGGGTGGGTCCGGCGCGGTGCCCGGATAAATGGTGACGGTGTCTTTTTTTACATCCGAGGCTGATTTGCCGCCCGCGTTCATGTCAGCATCCCCCGCTGGCGTTTCACCGGGTATTTTTTCACCTTTATTATCGCCCGCCTGGGCGAGCGCGCCCGTGCCGCCTTCCGAAAAAGATGCCTCACGCGAAGCTCTGTCTTCTGCATGAGCTTCTCCCAGAAGCATTGTCACGCAGACCAGTCCGATAAATGCAAATTTGAATATCTTCATTTCAGCGTCTTTCATTTTAATGATTGATTTTTCGCCTGATGATGCCAAAAGGCCTGTCAATATTTTCATTGGGTTAAACATTTTTCGGTATTTTCATTTACTTATTTTTTTTTTGATCATGCCAAAAGGGGTATCGATCATCTCATAATCGGAATCTTCAGATGTTTTTACATTTTTCCCTGAACCTGGCGTGTCGGATGCCGGTTTTGGCTGTTCCGCCGCCTGCTTTTTGACGGCTGTTTCCGAACCCACGATAACGTTTCCCGGGCTTGCCTGATGACCGGCTTTGACCTCTGCCGGCGCGCTTGCCGTCCGGCTTGCCGCTTCTTTCTTGTGGCTCTTTTTGGGGTCGTAGAGTAAAATTTTGTATTGTGTCGTGTCATCGTTGAGCAGAATATGCCGGGTTTGAATGGCGACCACCTTCAAATTATCGATTGTCTCGCCCTCCCTGACCCATCGGTATTCCTTTGCATTCGCTTCCCTGCTGGGATTGTTGATCAATGCAGCTTTATAGTCATCGACTATCACAACCCCGTAGAGCATCACTTTTTCCCCGGATATTTTGAGTTCTTCGGCAACCGGCTGGGATTCTATCGTGATGTTATTGGCCATCCGGTCCGGAGAAAAGAGGTTTTTTTCAACAATGGCGTCATACTCGGATGGGTCCGGAGCTTTTTTTTCAGAAACTTTCGGCTTTTCCGCCGTTGCGTCAGCGTCCGACACGTCACTGACACCGGGCACGGGCGGAGCGCCCGATTGCCGGCTGCTCCATATGCCGAACCAGCTTACAGCGATCAAGGCCGCCAGAGCGATATTGATGATCCAGATTTTTGACAACATGAGATTTAAGTCTTTTTATCCTGTTTTTTTGCAGGCTCGGCTTCTTTCAACCTGCCCTTCATGATTCCTTCCACCGTCATCGTCGTCCGGATTTCTCCAGGTACGTTCCTGGAGCCGATATCCGCGTTTAACTCCTTGACAATCAGAAGCCTGGACGGGGATTCAATCCTATAAATAATCTCTTTTAATTGAAGTATATTTGAATGAATTGAAAATCTCACCGGAATGGCGACATATCCGATCTCTTTGTCATCCTTGGCTTCTAAAACCTGCATGGTCTGAACTTTGACATTGTTGGCCTGTGCAATCTCGTTGATGATTCCTTGAATTTCCACTGCCGCCAGTGAAGGCGTGACGCTGGTTAATAATTTCTCCTCCATCCGCCCCAGGTCCCGGTTCAGCTGGTTCTTATTCTTTTCAAGCTGCTTCCGCTCGGAAACTGCTTGAAGGTATTTCTCAATGCTTTTTTTCTTGATATCAATGTCACCGGAAGCTGAAAAAAAATCACCGGCGGAAGGATAGAACCGGTATATGGCTCCCAGCGCCAGCAGCGCAATCCCGATGATAAGGATATTTTTTCTTTCTTTGCTCAAGTTAAAAGGTTTTATCACATTCTTATCCTAAATCATGATATCGTTAGCGGGAGATCAGTTCTCCCCTTCGCCGGATGCCGGGGAAACGATTTTCAGCCCGATCCTGAAGATATCCTTGTCGTCTTTACCCTTTCGAATGGTAGACAAAAATTTTACATCCGAAAAAATAGGAGAGTCCTCCAGGAGGGGAATCAACTCCGAAGCTGAATCCGATGACCCATAAAGGCTCAACTGATCTTCGGACACCTTCAACTCCTTGATCCAGGCGGAAGCCGGAATCCTTTCACTGAGCTCCCTGCCGATATCCGCCATATAAACATTGCCGGGCCGGCGGGCCGACAGAAAATCTATGCGGGCCTGACAGTCGTTTATTTCTTCCCGAATTTTTTCCACTTCCGCCGCCTCGGACTTCAGCCGGTCGATCTCCTGATCCATTTCTGCCACGATGGCCCGCCGGGTCATCACGTGGCTGCCGATCCACAGGACCCCGGATATGACAAAAAGAACCGCCAGCGCCATCAGGATGATCAGGCTTGTCTTATCCGGTTTTTTCCGCAAATGCGCCGGCATGAAATTCATCTGCACCGGCAGGCGTCCGACCCCTCTTAGGGCAAGACCCGCCGCACAGACGGAAGCCGCGCCTGTCAAACCGTTGTCCTCTGTTTTCAGCGCCACCCACTCGAACAGGCCATTTTCAACAAGCCCGTTCAGCGCGTCAAAATCGGCTGGATGTCCGTATATGCAGAGCTTCATGGCCGGTCCGTTTTTTGAAAACATGCTTGCGACCTGGGTTAAATGGCTGGCGATCTTCGGCCCCCATTCGGACGCCGGACCTGCTGCCTCCACGCTCCGGCCGTAAATCAACGCGCCGTGATGGGTATGGATGACGTCAAAACCGTCTTCCTTAAAACAAACCACCATCGCCGGGTCTGCCGCCGCGCCATGCTGATGAAAAAAATAATTCGATACCGCCGCAAAAGAGGACTCCATGCCGGACCCCCCGCGATCCAGGAGTTCGGCAAGCTGGAGATAGGGCTGGACGTCATCTTTTTTGACCACGGCGATGATAACCTTCAGCCGCTGCTGCGCCTTGTCCTCGGAGACGATCTGATAGTCAAAATAAATGTCTTCCGGAGCAAGGGGAATATACTTATCCATTTCATACGCGAGGGTGGACCTGAGGTTTTCCTTGACCGCCAGGGGAAATTCAACTTCCCTGAACATGCAATGCCGGCCCGGCATGCCGATAAACACCTCTATATCCGGAATCTGGCGCTCCTTGATAAAGCCGTTGATGAAAATAGCGGCATCGCGGATGCGTTCGGGAACCGGCTTGCCCTCATCCAGTGTAAAGCTTTGTTCGGCAGCCAGCTGAACGCCTTTAAAAGAGCCCTTCAAAAAGGCAACGGAAACCTTTCGGTCTTCAATGTCAATCCCGATCCCTGAATTAAACAGCACGTTGATCATCCATTTGCCGTCAGTTTATTTAAGTCCCCCGGGCGGGTCATCTGATGCTCAATCGGCGGCACGCCTTCTTTCCATTGCAGCACCTGATACTTCTTCTCCAGCCTGCCTGAGATGCAGACAACCGCTTCAATCCCTTCAGCGATGCTGCTGTCAGTGGTCGTCCCGATGGACCGAATGGTGAAATACGGCGTTTGCCGTAAAGTTAAATATTTCGCTATTCCCGCGTACACTTCAGGCCCCACGATCTCGGCAAGCGCCCTGGGGGACCGGAAATTCTGGGTTTTCCGGAATTCAAGAATCAGGTCCAATGCCTCCTGGGTCATTCCGGGCAAGGCCGCCCAAAGCCGGGGCGGAATGGCATTCATATCTAATTTGTTATAATCAGGCTGTTTCTTTTTTTCTTTCTTGGAAGAATCCTTTTTATCGAAAGAGGCTTTTTCGCGGGGCACCACCGTCACCATTTTCTCCAGCCCGTCGTAATAGATTTCAGGGGTGACGCCCCTCACCAGCAGCAGCTCCTCAACGGAGTCAAAATATCCGTCCTTGCATTCATAGGGTTCGGGCAGGGACAGATAATAATCATCCTCCGCGCCGTTGATCAGGTGCAGATCATTTTTATCCCGCCAGTCGAGGATGGAATCAACGATAATGTCCTTTTCCGAATCCTCAATTGAAAATCCGTCAAGCATGGCTCTGAGTATGGTTTTATCGGCAAGGTTGATATTGACTTTCCCCCCCTCATTGTCGATCCATACGCGATATTCCCCCGTACCGAAAGAAACCGCCGGAATCTGGGTATTGACGCGCCACTGGACTTCCGGGACTTCCTCGGCCTCCGCTTCGTCCGCCTCATCTCGCTCATCGGCGGCCCGGGCCGATGGGGGCGCCAGAACCTGCTGAATGAGCTGTTCTATGGCCGCATTGACGCCGGCCGCCGCGATGTAGTGGGCCTGGGCGGTTTCCTTGACATTCCGGACGATTTGAACCTGGGTTTTCATGGTAAAGCAAAATTCCCCGACAATCACGGACAGCAGGGCCAGGATCCAAATGACCATCAGCAACGCGATGCCTTTATTGTTCAATTTTTTGTCCATTAAACCAAAGCCGCAAATATATGAAATGTCGAATATCGAACAAGGCATTTCGAACCGCAGAAGTGAAAGAAGCACTTCGAAATTCGATGTTGATTGTTCAGTATTCCGCGGTTCAAAACACGCATCTAACGCCCCAAACCCCTGTCGGTTTGCTCCAGCATGTTCTGCTCTGCGATTATCCGGGCGATGACCGACACGGGCGGCGTCTTCTCGGTCATCTTCAGGCTGAACCGGACAGCCGCCGGAATCCCGGCTTCACTGTCAGAGGCAAAGTTTTCCTCCCAGACCGATTCATTCTCTCCCGATGGAACCAGAAATTCAAATGACATATCTTCAGCGCCGCTGATCAGCTCCCGGAATTCCGAGTCATCGGGTTCGTAGAGGTCCTTGCCCGGATCCACTTTGGCCAGCGGCTGTTCGGCAACCTCAAGGGCCATGCCTTCCCCGCCGTCTGAAACAATCCGGTAGGCGACGTATACCTTGCCATACGCATTCCCCGGCACAATGGAAACGCTGGACACAAATTCCACAAAATTCGTTTTCCCCGTAAAATAATAAGGATCTTCTTCCTCTTTTTGAATTTCAATCCAGCATATGGAGGCCATCTGCTGGTTCATCAATGAAAGCACAATCTGCTGCCGCTGATTGACCTCAATGTCCCTTTCACCGCTTTCCCAGGCCCTCACCCCGATTCTGAGCGCGCCCAAAATGATCACCAGAATGACGCCCACAATGGTGATTGATATCAGCAGTTCAATGAGCGTAAAACCTTTTGCCGAAGCATTAGAAACTCCCGCAATACCCAACGGCGCATGAAAATCCGGCTTCATTCGTCGCCTGTTATTCACTTAAATCCTTGAGTTTCGGCTTTGGCAAAATGGCGGTGGTATTCAGCTCAAAGCGTTTTTCCTTATCCCCTGCGCGCCAACGGACATCCACGCTTACATGTGCGGTCACCACCGGCATGCGCGCAGCAGCCTTATCATCTTCTTCCGGGGGCGGCGGCATGGAAACCGTTGCCTGCCATTCATACCCATCGTCAAATTCTCCGCTGAGGGTTCCCGGAATTAAATTGCCGGAATGCAGGACTTCCTCCATCTTTTCTCTTGCATGAAATATGCCATAAATATAATCAGTTGTTACCCTGCTTGATTTCAGCCCGCCGGAAAAGAGCTGCATGATGATCACAAAAGAGATGGCCAGCAGCATCATGGCCACCAAAGTTTCAATCAATGTGAATCCTTTCCGGTTGATCATTATCCGTCCCGTTCTATTTCGGCAACCTTTACAAGTCCGGTGATATCGTCAACGGCTATTCCGAAGCTCATGCCGGATTCGCCGGATACCACCACCTCCCCTCCGCTGGAACTGCCGTTGGGAAAGAAGACGATGGGAATTTCGCCGGTTTCAAAGGTGTCCTCGCCCGAGATCGCCTCTTTGAAGCTTACGCCTTCCGGCAGCTCATATGTCATGTCCGCCGGGGTTTCCATGATCTTATCCTCCGGCGCATAAGATGTCATCCCCGTTAGCGAAAACATCCGAACCCGCCTTCCGTCCAGATCAAACAATGCCACCCGAAGCAGTTTTTCCCCAACCGCCTTGCTCCTGTTGAACCGAAGTGTTCCGGCGATTTCACGGGTCGCCGTTTTTACGTGAAGGTTTGCAAAAGACGAGATAACCCTGGGTCCCACAAGCCCTGAGACCAGGCTGATGATGACCAGAACCACCATGAGCTCAATCAGCGTAAAACCAGCCTTCATTTAAAGATTCCTGAATAACGGCCGACGCGGTCCGGCGTTATTATTCAATGCTCTTCCAGTTGACCACATCGGCGTCTTCGCCCTCGCCTCCCGGCTGTCCGTCTGCGCCATAAGACAGAATATCATAATCGCCGTGCTCTCCGGGATATCGGTATTCATAGGGCCGCCCCCACGGATCCAACGGGATCTCCTTGGGAAGATAAGGTCCGTCCCAGTTTGCATCCGCCTCAGGCTTGACGCGCAGGGCCATGAGACCCTGATCCGGACTCGGAAATTTTCCCATATCCAACCGGTAGGTGTCTATGGCTGTTTCAAACAGAGCGATCTGGGACTGCGCCGCCTTCTGTTTGGATTTGCCGACCTTGCCGAACATTCTGGGGGCCACCAGCGCCGCCAGAAGACCCAGAATAATCATCACGATCAGCAGTTCCACCAATGTAAATCCGCGTTCATTTTTTCTGTCTCTCATTATATTCGACTCCTTCAAAATGCAATGTCGTTCATGCTAAACACAGCCATCAACATGGAAATAACGATAAAACCCACCAGCAAACCCATGGCGAGAATCATGGCGGGTTCCAGCAAATTAACAAACCGCTTGATCATGGCGCGGACCACCTTTTCATAGTTTTCGGCAACCCGAAGCAGCATCTGATCCAGCTTCCCGGTTTCCTCTCCCACGGAAATCATCTGAACAGCCAGGGGCGGAAAGATCCCCTCCTGGGTCAACGGCGACGACAGGCTGTCGCCTTCCTTGACCCGGTCGTAAACTATTTTCAGGGAACCCGCGATGATTTTATTGGCGACGATTTCCATGACCAGTTGCAATGCCATCAATATGGGCACCCCGCTTTTGATCAATGTCCCGAGGGTCCGGGAAAAACGCGCCACTTCAACGGATTTGACCAGTTTGCCGACCACCGGCGTTTTAAGTTTCAAGTGATCCGCTTTCAGCCTGCCGGCCGGGGTTTGAATATAGCGGCGGATCAGAAAAACCGCTCCGATGATAAATCCGGCAATCAGCCACCAGTAGGCCCTCAATCCATTGCTCAAGCCCAGCAGCATTTTCGTCGACAGCGGCATGGCCTGGCCCATATCGGCAAAAATAACCGAAAATTTCGGAATCACGAAGGTCAGCATGATAATAATGGAAACGCCGCCCACAAAAACCAGAAAAAGCGGGTATACCATGGCTGATGTGATATAATCCCTCAGATCCTGAGCGTTTTCCAGAAAAACCCCCAGCCGCTCGAGGACCCCCGGCAATACGCCGCCGGCTTCGCCGGCCCTGGTCATATTGATATACAGGGTTGAAAAGACCTTCGGATAATTGGCCAGCGCCTCGGACAGGGAATTTCCGCCCTCGATGCTCTTTAATATTCCGGCGACCACTTCCTTGAATTTATCGTTCTCCGCCACATTGATCAAAATGGACAGCGCCTTGTCCATGGCAAGCCCTGCTTCAAGCAGCGCGTGCAGGTCCTGCGTAAAAAACAGAACATCCCGCTGGCTGACCCTCTGGAAGAGATCGGGGATACGGAAAGAACCGCCCAGAGAAAATTTTCCCAACTCCCCCTGTGACGCTTCAATTCGGATCGGAATGCAATTCATTCCCTGAAGCCTGGCGACAACCTCTCGTTCATCAACGGCGTCAAGGGTCCCTCTGAGTATTCTCCCGGAAGCGTCTGTTGCTTTGTAAGAAAATGTGGTCATAAATGTCTACTTTTCAAGTGTCACCCGCAGCACTTCTGACGGCGTTGTGATCCCCAGCTTTACCTTCTGCCATCCGTTTTGCCGAAGGGGGATGAGTCCTTTTTCAAGGGCGACGCCCTTGATGCGGTCCGCATCCGACCGGTTGGAAATCTCCCGCCGGATATCCGCATCCACAGCCAGATATTCAAAAATGGCTGTTCTTCCTTTAAAGCCGGTATGCCTGCACGCCTCGCACCCTTTTCCTGAAAAAAAAGCCAGCCCCTCAAGTTCTTTCGGGGTTGCCCCCATGGCGCTGAGATATTTTTCATCCAGCGTCGCCGGGGCCTTGCATGCCGGACAGATGACCCGGACCAGCCGCTGGGCCAAAACGCCAAGAAGTGTGGAACTTAGAAGGAACCCTTCCACGCCCATGTCGAGCAGCCGGCTGATGGCGCCCACCGCATCATTGGTATGAAGGGTGGAAAAGAGCAGATGGCCGGTCAAAGCCGACTGAATGGCGATTTCAGCAGTCTCCTTATCCCGGATTTCGCCCACGAGAATGATGTCCGGGTCCTGACGGACAATGGAACGAAGCCCGTTGGCAAATGTCAGTCCGATTTTCGGATTGACCTGGATCTGATTCACGCCGTTCAAATAATATTCCACCGGATCTTCAAGCGTGATGATCTTGTTTTCAGGGGAATTGATTTTAGCCAGCGAGGTATAGAGCGTGGATGTCTTTCCGCTGCCCGTGGGCCCGGTCACCAGAACCATCCCGTAGGGCTGGGTGATGAGTTTCATGTATTGGGCCAGAAATTCCGGCGGGAAGCCGATCTGTTCCAGGTCGAGTATCAGCATCTCCCGGTCCAGAACCCGCATGACCACGCTTTCCCCAAAAAGCGTTGGAACCGTTGAAATGCGGAAATCGATTTCACGGTTTAGAATCCTGAGCTTAATCCTGCCGTCCTGGGGCAGCCTGCGTTCGGCAATATCCAGGTTGGCCATGATTTTTACGCGGGAGATGATGGCGGCCTGAAGCCTTTTAGGAGGCGATTCGATATCATGGAGCACGCCGTCGATCCTGAATCGGACTTTAAATTCCTTTTCAAACGGTTCATAATGAATATCGCTGGCCCGGAGTTCCACGGCCCTTAATATCAGCCGGTTTACCAGACGGATAATCGGGGCTTCAGAGGCCATGTCTCTTAAATGCGCGACATCCTCCCTGCCGTCAGGGGATATTTCGTAAATGTCTTTTCCCGCCTCTTCGATGATCATCTCAAGGGACTGGGTTCCCGCGCCGTAAAGACGTTCAATGGTTTCAAGAATATCCCCTTCCTCACCGGCCAAGGCTTCCACATCCAGGCCGTACCCCAACCTCAAGGCCTCAATGGTCCAGAAATCCTCGGGATTGACCATGGCGACCTGAAGGGTGCGGTCATGCAGGGATATGGGCACAAATCTGGACTGTTTCATGAATTTTATGGACAGCTTGTCTAAAACCACCGGCTCAGAAGGGTATTGATAAGGTGATAATCTTTCCATACAGTTTGAATCCCAAAAAAGAATCACGTGCCTGAAATAAATAAATCATTATAACACGACTATGATGCAAACATCATACCATTTTTAACACTGAGAAAGATTTATTTTTTTATTGACAGGACACTGCCACTATGTGGTACTTATTTCACAATTGAAACAGTTGAAATAATGATTAATGTATTGTAAAAATTCTGCCGGCAATATTTTGCAAAGCATATATTGTATAACTGAAATTGTTTTCTACCAAATATGGCGGGATGAACCAATTATCAACATAATTATGCAGGAGAAATTTTCTAAATGAAAAAAAACAGATTGGCATATACCGGATTTATCGCATTGTCGGCATTGATGATCGCTTTTGCGCTGATGATTCCCAAGCCTGCCGAGGGAGCCTGAGCAGGGCCTATGCTGGCCGTGAATGTCAGCCCTGCTAATTCAGGCAATGTTCTTCTCGCAAAATATGCAAATGGGGTCTGGTTGGACCAGGAAATTCCTGCAAGATACCCTGCGTACTTTACTTGCGTTGCGTATAATCAGAAAGCCAGGGTAACGGCGTTGCCGCTATCCGGATATAAATTTAAAACATGGCAGGCCAATGTTTGGCCCTCCGGATTCTCTGCATTATCAAATCCTGAGGAATTTATCCACACTTATGATGGGCAAAGCCTCACCGCTGTTTTTGAACGAAGTGGATCGGTTACTAATCCGACTGTCAATGCGGGCGCAGACATAGAAGCCGGCCCCAACATGCTGGTCACCCTGCAGGGGACAGTCAGCAATCCGAGCCAAATACCCATAGACTATCTATGGAAACAGCAAAGCGGAACAGGCGTGATTAGGCTTACAAATGCAACAACCCTCACCCCGTCTTTTACGACACCCGGTTCCGAGACAACGATAGTTTTTGAATTCAGCGCCTCAGATTCATTCACAGGCGCTCTTTATGACACCGATCAGGTCAAGATCGAGGTCGTCAGCGATGTCGAACCGCCCAGTTCACTGGAGGCGAATGCCGGGCCGGATCAACTCGCCCCCGGTTCCAGCGACCCGAAATATAAAGTCTATCTGGACGGCTCCAGATCCAAATTTGAAAAAGGCAGCATCTCCTCCTACCAGTGGAATCTTATAGGGTCTGTACCCTCGGGAGTTACGGTTGCCTTAGCTGATCCCACCTCTCCAGTAGCCTCTTTTATTCCGGATATCGTATTCCCCGCCGATACGGAATTCGTGGATATCACATTCGAACTGACCGTGGACGACGGGCCCGGCGGCGAGCAGCCGGACAAGGATGACGCAAAAGTCACTATCCAGAAAATTGAGGACGGCAAGACGCCCACCATGGCTGATGCAGGCCCGGACCAGGTGGCGCGTGAAAAAACATTGGTGACTCTGGATGGATCAGGATCAACGCCGGCAAACAAGATCAGCAAATATATTTGGTATCCGGATGGGATTTTGGCAAGCCCGGGCGCGCTGGGCGGAAAAAATCCGACATTCAATGCGCCGGATATAACCACCGGTCACAAGGAATTGCTGTATCAATTAAGAGCCACGGCAAACAGCATCACCGATTCGGACGAAGTTGTGATCCTGGTGGCCAGCGATGATTACGCGCAGGGCGCTCAACCACCGACCGCCAACGCTCAGGCTGAGCCGAACCTGGATTTAAGTCCAGGCGATGAGGTGACCCTGACCGCCTCCGGGTCTTCTGATCCAAGGGTAAAAATGTTTTCCTACAATTGGGAGATCCTTTCGACCGATCCGGCCGACATGCTTAATACGGTCAAAAAATCGATCACGCTGGAAAACAGTGGATCGATTAATGTGTGGACTGGTGAAACAGACACGGATATGATGTTTACAATCCCGATGGAAATCAAATCCTGCAAAGCAACCTTTCAATTGACGGCAACCGATGATGCGGCAAATCAGGGATTCGATACCGTTGACGTCTCCTGGACGAACAATCCGCCGGTTGCCGAAGCAGGATTTAATCAAACCGTTACTGAAGGGGATATCGTAACTTTAATCGGTTCTGCGACAGATGATGATGGGGTCGTGTCCTACAGGTGGGTGCAGACCAGCGGCAAAAGCGTTAATCTGTCGGGGAGCGATTCCCAGACAACGACTTTCACCGCCCCTACCTTCGAGAATGCGAACAGAAACCTTGAATTCAAACTGACGGCAAAAGACCATGCTGGCCAGCCGGGCGCTGACACGGTAACCATCACCGTCAACAAAAAGAACAGACCGCCTGAAGCGCTTGCCTTCCCCAGGCCGAAGGATCAGGTTAAGGAAACCGCCACAGTTACGTTGGACGGCTCCGGATCTAAAGATCCTGAAGGCGGCCCCCTCACATATCAATGGCGGCAATTGAGCCCCCAACGGGTGGTTCTGTCGGATCCTTTCGCCGAAGCACCGACATTTGTCGCGCCGTCTGTTGAAAACGACACCACATTGACATTTCAGCTGACGGTGAAGGACACCCTTGACCAGATGGATCAGACGACCATGTCGGTGGTGATCGAGGATATCGGCAGTCCGCCGGCGGCAAATGCGGGTTTCAACCTGAAAATATACGAGGGTCAGCCCGTGACCCTGGACGGATCAAAATCGACAGATGATGGGACCATCCAGAGCTACATGTGGGCAAAAATCTCGGACGCCGATGAAGAGCCTCCTGTAAAATTATCAGGAAAAAAAGTAAAATTTACAGCCCCGATGATTGATGAAGCGGAAACCGCTGAGAAAGTCTATACCTATGAGCTGACCGTAACGGATAACCAGGGATTGAAAGACTGGGACAAAGTGACGCTTACGGTGTTAAATGACACTTCTGAGCCTGTCGCTGATGCGGGTCCGGATCAGACTGTTAAAGAAAAGGAACTGGTGAGTCTGGACGGCTCCGGGTCGAAAGATTTTGGGAATCGAATTGTTGAATATGCCTGGGAGCTCATAGACGCCACTCCTACCTTTGAGGGCCAGAGTTCATTTAGCCTGCCTGACGGTGAAACGATAGAATTTGAAGCGCCCAAAGTATCAGATGACACCCTGCTTAAAATTCGGTTGACCGTCAAAGACAGCAGCGGAAATATGGGCACTGACGAGGTTGTAGTGACTGTAAACAATAAATCCGGCGGCGGTGGCGGCTGCTTTATCTCAACGCTGTCCGATTGACCTTATTTAGTGCCTATTTATCACAGTACAATCATAAAAAGAACCCCCGCAGGTTAATGCCTGCGGGGGTTCTTTATCCTTATCTTTATCTTGTAATCCTACTCAGTCCGGTTTTGGACGGACGGTACTGGTACTCCTAATCGATACCTAAAAACCGATTACGAGAACGAGCAGGAGTACGAGTACGAGGTAAAAAAGTTACTTACTGTAAAAATACCGCCCAGCGGAATCGAAAGCTTTTTACGAGTCCGTTAACTTTATTTCAGTCTCCCGTGCATCCGGAACAGAACCCGGAATCATAATTCCCGAAAAAGCAGCTGCCGACCCCGTTGGCGTCCACACTTTTCACCCAGTAATAATAAATATTGGGACACGTTACTGTCGAATCCCGGAAAGAATATGTCGGACAGCAGCCGGCTTCAACTGATCCGACTTTCGTCTTTTGCCCTTCAGGTGAAGTCGCCCGGTATATTTCATATATTTTCGGACTGTATACATGGCATTCATCGCAAATTGATGCCCATGTTATTTTCACACAGCAATCAATGGACCCGTCGGAAGCCGTTATGTTGATGGGAGGCGGAAGCGTGGGATACACGTAACCGTAATCATCATCACTGAATTCGCTTTTTCCCGCAGGATTTACCGCTTTCACATAATAAACATAATGCTCGACGGGCTCCGTATAGCATGAATGGTCCGTGTCATCAAAAGAGGCGCCTGCCGACTCGCCGATTTTTGTCACTTGAGTGCAGTTCCATCGCCGGCATCGATATATTTCATATGATGCCGCCGTAGGCGTGGGATTCCATGTCACCCGGATCATCCCGACATACAGTCCGTCTGAAGCGTTCACACCGGTAGGCTTCGGCGGCTTGCGCATCAGATATCCGGTGTCGAATCGGCTGAACTCGCTGTTTCCCTCGGTTGTTTTTGCTTTAACCCAGTAATAATAGGTATGTCTGTCAGAAATGTGCAGCGTCTCATCATCATAGACCGTCGCTGAAGTTGTCCCGAGTTTTATTTTTTCATCGCACTCGGCATAAGACCGATAAACATCATAGGAAGTCGCGCCTGATGACGCACTCCAGGTCACCTGGATTTTTTCCAAAAATGTTCCATCCGATGCAGAAACCGCGGTCGGAACAGGCAAATCATCGATTTGAGGGGAGTCGTCATCATCGTCCGGGTTATCGGAGCAGTCTTTTGAGCCGGAATCGGAGACGCTGAATTCGCTTCCCCCGTCTGAATTGATTGCCTTAACGCTATAGTAATAGGTATTCGGGCATACCGCGGTCATATCATCATAGCTGGTGTCGGGGGTTGAGGCGATTTTTTTGGGGGCTTCGCCTGAAGACATTGCCCGGTAAATGTCATAGGAATCAGCTCCGGCTGCAGGATTCCAGGAGATGCGGATATAATCCGAATACTGCCCATTGGAAGCGTTAATATTTTCTGGAGCAGGAGGCGCCGGGCATTTGCGATACCCCAAGTCGTTGTAAAAAAACTCACTGGTTCCCGATGCTGATTTTGCCTTGACCCAATAATAGAAATCCACATTGCATGGCGTTGATTTATCATCATAAACGGTGCCGGACGTTGAACCGATTTTCGACTTGCTCCCCATGAATGAATCCGCCCGGAAAATTTCATAGGATGCCGCACCCGCAGATGCGTTCCAGGTCACCCTTATTTTATCAGTATAATCGCCGTCTGTTGCTGAAACTCCGGTCGGAGTTGACGGGGCAGAGTTGGTATTTTGGTTTGGCGTTTCTGCTTCCGGAACCGGGATAAATACATTGCCAAGTTCAACGGCCAGCGGCGCGGCGTACTCATCTGGAATTGTAATTTGAGCCAACTTGGATTGCGTTTTGGACAATACGGGATTGGCATCGCTTCCCGGCTCATATGGCTCAAGCATTTGAGCGGCTATGACGTATCGGCCTGGCGGCAGAGTTACAATTTCAAAATTAAAGGAATCGGTTGATGGAAAATCAATTTCGGCCAGATCAGACGTGTAAACAGTCCGTCCTTTGGCATCAACGGAGAAATCCATATCGCCGTCTGCAGGGAAAGGCACTATTTGAAGATAGCTATCCTGAGTGATATATTTTTCCGCCGCTTCTAAATTCGTGATGACCCCCGAGATCTGGATATCTTTTATATCGCACGCGTTTTCATCCGATTGGCCGTTGCAATTGTTATCCTTTCCATCGCATATTTCCAGGGCGCCCGGATGGGTGTCCGCATCATAATCATCACAATCCTCATTATTGTCTACATAGCCCTGGGGCTTGGATTGCTGCTCCAGAGGGTTGTTCGGGTCGCCATATCCATCTTTATCCGCATCTTTGTACCATGTCGTCTCCGTCGCAGTCGAATTGGCTGAATCGCTGCTGCCGCCTCCACCGCCGCCGCTATTGCACCCGCAGACAATAAGCCCTAAAAATGCGGCTAATAAAAATATTGAAAATAACTTTGTTTTTTTTAAGCCATACATATTCTGCCCCCCATAAAAGTAAATGGTTGATATGCAAAGACGCGGGTCGCCTCATGGCCTGTAATCAGGATGATTGGAATGATCCGGCTCCGGCGTATTTGGGTTGGAAGTTGTTCCACGACGCACCTCATGGGTCTGTTCAAGCCCCGACAAATCGCTATGAATGGCTTTTCATATAATATTTCCTGTATGTTTATCAAGATAAAACTTATTTTGATGATCATCCGCACGCAAAAAAAGCAGATGATGAATGCCGGGAAAAAAGCCGGTTCGGTTTTTATCAGAATACGGCGCGATGTTTTTTCGTGACATTTTAGGAAAATTGAATAATATGAAAACAATGCTTGCATACTGCCATTGATAGGGTCAGGGTCGAAGTCCGACGTCGAAAGCATACCATCGTAATAAATAAATAGTGCATATTCATCAATGATTATTCAGGGAGGCGCCTTATGACAGTAAATCCATCAAACTCTCTTCAGTCATTTCAAAAAGCCCTTGAAGTCGGCCGGCCGCCAAACATTGTCAAACTCTTTCCGAATTCCCGGGCCCTGATCGTCAGCGGCAAAATCATCGACCGGGCCATGCTCAAAAAAGGCAGCGCCATGACCATGGCCGCCAACGGACGGAATTATTTCGTTATCCGGGGCGCGCTCCTGGCCGCCCAGCGGGCCAATGCGGCCATTATCATTGAAATCGCCAAATCAGAAGGCGGAACCAAGGCGTATTGCGCGGTGAATTACTGGAATATCGCCCGAATCGTCGACACCCTTTGCAATGAACTCTCCATCACGGTTCCGGTGGCCATCCATGCCGACCATTACGGCATTAAAGGCCGGGACGATATTGAAGCGACCATTACGGCATTAAAGGCCGGGACGATATTGAAGCCGCCAAGATTGAAATCCCCACCCTGTTTGAAGCCGGCATGACATCCATTGCCATTGACGCATCCCACCTTCCCGATGACCAGAACCTTCTGGCCAGTATTGAGCTCAACCCCTGCATTCCCAAATGGGCCGGATATGAAACCGAAGTGGGCGAGATAAAAGGAAAGGAAGGGCTTTCCAGCGTGTCTGAAGCCCTTTTCCTGGTCCAGGGGTTAAATGCCAACGGAATTTTCCCGGACTGGATTGCATTAAACAACGGCACCACCCATGGAATTGAAGCCGGCTCTGAAGGGATCCAGGTGGAGCTGACCGCCCGGATTCA
>JALOPH010000163.1 GCA_025453995.1 Desulfobacterales bacterium | reverse complement strand
CATATGGCATATGACCTGCCCATTTTTTATTTTATGCCATATTTCCTATCAGACCGTGTGCCGTATGATAAAATTAATCAGCCCCTCCTGAAACGGCGCTTCAGCAGTCTCGACCTTTGTCACAATCGCAAGCGGGGGCCCATCCCCGCACCATTTCAACATATCATCCACCGCCCGGGCGTCACCCTGAAACAAAGCTTCCACCGAGCCGTCCCGCCGGTTCCGCACCCAGCCGCTCACGCCGAATTTTTCCGCGGCGCGCTCCGTTTCCATTCTGAAACAGACGCCCTGAACCCTTCCATTGATGAGAGCCCGCACAGTCTTTGTTGGCATGTTGCACCTCTTTTTAAGTATCCGCGGAGACAAGCGCCTTAAATTCAGATTCGTTTAAAACCGGAACGCCAAGCTCCCGGGCCGCTTCAAGTTTTGATCCCGGCGACTCTCCGGCAACCACATAATCTGTTTTCCGACTGACGGACCCGGAAACTTTTCCTCCAGCTCCTTCTATAAGGGTCTTGGCCTGGGATCGGGAAAGTGATTCCAGAGTGCCGGTCAGCACAAAGGATTTTCCAGAGAGTTTATTTTTAAAAACACGGGGCGCGTCATAAATAATTGTAACGCCGCCATCTATCAGACGCTGGATGATCCGTCTGTTTTCCTCCTGGCTGAAAAAAATTGAAATGCTGGCGGCCACAACCGGTCCGATTCCGTCAATGGCCTCAAGTTGAGGGCCTGTTGTTTTCTCAAGTTCTGAGAGGTTTTGAAAGGCGCCTGACAAAATTTTGGCCGCATGCTCGCCCACGTGCCGGATCCCCAATCCAAACAGAAAGCGATGAAAACTGATCCGCTTGCGGTTTTCAATGGCTTTAATCAGGTTGTCAGCGGATTTAGGCCCCATGCGGTCCAGTTTTTGAAGGGAATCCGCAGTTAAATGAAAAATATCTGCACAGGAAGATATCAGTTTCAGATCCACGAGCTGATCAATCAGCTTTTCACCAAGTCCTTCGATATCAAAGGCGCCTTTTGATGCAAAATGTCGGATGGTGGCCTTAATCTGAGCCGGACAGGCAATGTTGGTGCAGCGGGTGACCGATTCGCCATGCAGCCGGACAGCATCCGCATCGCAGACCGGGCATTTTTTCGGCATTTGAAACGGCTTTTCAGCGCCGTTTCTGGCTGATGTGATGACTTTGACCACCTCGGGAATCACGTCCCCTGCACGACGCACAAACACCCTGTCTCCGATCCGGATATCCTTTTTAAAAACTTCGTCTTCATTATGGAGCGTGGCCCGGCTCACCGATACCCCGGCAATATTGACCGGTTCAAGATCGGCCACAGGGGTCATGGCACCGGTTCGGCCGACCTGAACGGAAATGTCGATGATGCGGGTTGTTTCCTGGGTCGCTTCAAATTTGACGGCAATGGCCCACTTGGGCCGGCGGGAAGTGCTTCCAAGTGTTTCCTGATAAGAAAAAGAATCCACCTTGATCACAATGCCGTCGATTTCATAGGGCAGACTGTCGCGCATCTGATCTATCTCATGATAATACGCTATGACATCGTTGCTTAAGATTTTCGGACGAACCAGGGGATTGACCCTCAGTCCCATGCGTTTTAACGTCATCAATGCGTCCGCATGGGAATGCGCTTTGATCGATTCCGAATCGCCAACGCCGTATATATAGATTTCGAGTGGCCGCAAAGAAGTGATCCGGGAATCCAGCTGTCTCAGCGAACCGGCTGCCGCATTGCGGGGATTGGCAAAAAGCGGAAGCCCCCTCGACATCTGATCTGAATTCAATGACTGGAAATTTGATTTGCTTAAAAAAATCTCGCCCCGCAATTCCAGCAAGTCCGGCATGGATGCATCCTCCACCTGCTGGAGGACCAGCGGGACCGTGGGGATTGTTTTGACGTTTGCAGTAACCACTTCGCCGGTTTCACCGTCCCCCCGGGTGGATGCCATCACAAGGGTTCCATTTTCATAGACAAGCTCAACCGCAACGCCATCAATTTTAGGTTCAGCGGTGTAATATATCTCGTCATTGACGCCCAATCCTTTTTTTACGCGCTGGTCAAAACTGATAAAATCAGCTTCTCCGAATCCCTTATCCAGGCTCAGCATGGGTCGGGTACGGGTTACGGATTGGAATTTTTCCAGTGGGGGAGATCCCACCCGAACGGATGGTGAATCCGGTGAAGCGAGTTCCGGCCATTCAGACTCAAGCACGATGAGTTCCTGCATCATCCGGTCATATTCAGCGTCTGAAATTTCCGGATCATCCAAAACAAAATACCGGTGGTTGTGACGGTGCAGTTCCAGGCGCAGGGTTTCAACACGATCTTTAATTTTTGGATTCATTCAATATTTCTTTTTCAGGACAGAATTGATTTTTTGCTTGTCAAAAAGTCGCAGACAATTGCGCCGGCCTGCTGCCGGGATATTTTAAATTTCGGATGGGCAAAACCCTGCACCCATTTGCCGGCTGAAACCTGATCGGACACAACCAGGACGCATCCGATCCGGATATTCCGAAACAAACCCACGGAAAATAAGGCGGAAGTTTCCATGTCAACGCACAAGGCGCCTTTTTTCTGATAAAAAGCGATTTTGGGTTGCGTTTCACGAAAAATCGCATCGGTTGTCCAGACCGCCCCCTCCTGAAACCGGATATTTCTTTCACGCATTTTTTTTTTCAGATGGTTCTGGAGGGAATAAGATGGCCTGCTTTCAATGGTATCCGGGGGCAGATAGTTTGCGGATGTCCCCTCGTCAATCATCGCCAGATCTGGAACGATAATATCACCCACCTGAACTTCAGGTGATACGGAGCCGCACCATCCGAAAAAGATCATCTCCCTGACACCCCAGGTTATGGCGGTTTCCAGCAGCATGACCGCGTAGGGCGCACCTATGAAAGAGCCGATGACGCTGTATCCTGGCAGCACGGCCGGGGTGTAATACAATTTGCTTAAAAAAAGACGGCGGGAATTTTTACGGGTCAAATCCGCAAGGGCGCATACGTCATCAACATCCTTCGGGTTCCCGACCATGGCGCACCGGGGGCCGATGGAACCGGGGCGATCCCCTGGTATCGGGGAGATGATCGCTTCATCGGCTCTAATCATGTTCATCCAGCAACTCAATATGTCATCAGTAAACGATCCGCTTACTTCATCGGATTGACACGGCCTGACAAATCGTCTTTTATTTCATCAATAATTTCATAGAGCCAGATAACATCTTCAATGGTCAACCGGCCGGCTTTGACAGTTCTTCCAGGGCTGCCATCCTGCTTTTTGAGCATCCGCGGGCCAATCTGCAGCTTGGGTTCGCCTGCACCATACTGATTGATTGAAACAATCAGCCCGGTTTCCTCGCTCTCCCATTTCTGCAACACTTTATCCATATCCGGATCATATCCTGCCATCATTCAACCTCCAATAAAGAGTGATTATTGAGTTGTAATTTTGGAAAAATCAGCCAACATTTCAAAAAGTTTTGATATCTCCAAGAGAAGCGCCAAACGATTTTTCCGCAAATTAAGATTTTCGTCCATCACCATGACATCATCAAAAAAAAGATCCACAGACGGGCGAAGCGTCGCGATTTCGGCAAATGACCGGTTGATATCGCCCCTATCAATCAATTCCACTACGGTCCGGCTGATCATTTTAAATTTTTCAAACAGGGCGGATTCCGTGGGGTGCGCAAAAAGAGTTTCATCCACTCCCCTGGCGCCGATATCTTCAGCGTCGGATTTTCTAATGATATTAACCACCCGTTTGAAAGCCGTGGCAAGGATTTCAAAATCCGGCAGGGCCTTCAATTGTTGAATGGCGTGGGCCCTTTTCCAGACATCGACCACATTCTTGACCGGAACGGAAAGAATCGCAGCAACCATGTCTTTTGAAATCCCGCTTTCCTCCAATAAATGCGACATCCTTCCTTTGAGAAAATCCAGGACATCATCGCATAGGCTTTCCTTTCCAGAAAACATGGACGCGCTGGATTCAATCAATTCTCTTAATGGAAATGCAAAATTTTTATCAAGGGATATCTGAATAATACCTATGCCCTGTCGGCGCAGCGCGTGAGGATCGGAAGCGCCGGTGGGAATCAGGCCGATACTGAAAAAACCGCATATGGAATCAAGCTTATCGGCAATGCTTACCACCGCGCCTTCAAGGGTATCCGGAAGGGGGCCGCCGGAATACGTGGGACGATAATGCTCTTCAATGGCTGCGGAGACTTCCGCGGGTTCAGAAACGTTTGAAGCATAGATCCTGCCCATGATCCCCTGGAGCTTTGGGAACTCGCCCACCACATGGCTGACCAAATCAGATTTGCACAAAATAGCGGCTCTCGATATTCGTGATTTCTCAGAGCCATCCAAATTTAACAATTCAGAAAGTTTGGCGGCGAGCTTTTCTATCCGCAGGGTTTTGTCGTAAACTGAACCAAGTTCCGCCTGAAACATCACGGACTGAAGCTTTCCTGCCATCTCATCAAGCGGAATGCTCGAATCGGCTTGATAGAAGAACTGGGCGTCTGTAAGGCGGGCGCGCAGCACCCGTTCATGTCCTGAAGCCACAAGCTTCATGTCCCTGGCTTTTGTATTGTTGACGGCGACAAAATACGGCATGAGTTTATTATTCGAATCCACAACCGCAAAATATTTCTGATGCTCGCGCATGGCTGTGATCAGAATTTCACCGGGAATTTCAAGAAACTTCCGGTCGAAACTTCCCACCACAGGGACGGGGAATTCCACCAGATTGACGACGATATCAACCAGGCCTTCATCCGGCAGGATTTTTCCGCCAGCGGTTTCCACGGCGGATAACATCTTTTGACAAAGGACTTCCCTGCGCTGCTGAATATCCGCCAGCACATATTCGGAAGACAGCGCATCCAGGTATTCATCCGCCAGGGACAGCTTGATTTTTCCCTGACTTAAAAAACGATGACCGAAAGTGTATCGGTTGCTCTGGATGTTGCCGAGCTGAAATGGAATCACCTTGCTGCCCAGTAAGGCGCAGATGGAATGAATGGGACGCGCAAACTGAAAACGCTGATCCGACCAGCGCATGGTTTTAGGGAATGGAATGGATAGAATGATATCGGGCAAAATCTTCGAAAGGATTTTTATCGTGGCGTCGCCAGGCTCGGTCTTGACGGCATAAAGGTAACGCCCCTTGCCGGTATCTTTAACTTTAATCTGATCGACGGGAACAGCGTTCTTTTCGGCGAATTTCCGCGCGGGCACCGTGGGCTGTCCGTTTGCATCGAATCCGATGGCTTCAGGAGGGCCCAAAATCTCGATGACCAGCGGAAGCTGCCGGCCGGCGACATCGTCGATAATAATGGTCAGGCGGCGCGGCGTTCCATAAGTCCTTGCCTGGGCATGCTCAATCCTGAAATCTGATAATTTTTTTTCGATAATGGTTGTCAATGCGCTTAATGCCGGCTGGATATAGCCGGCGGGGATTTCTTCACTTCCGATCTCAAGCAGAAAACGATTCATCATTTGTTCCAAATTTGATAATTTTAAAATTAATCCGCTGGTTTTCGCCTTGGCGCTATGAAACCAGCAATGGAAACCCCATATCCGTGCGTTGTTTAATGTATTGTTCCGCGCATGCCCTGGCCAGATTCCGGATGCGGGCGATATAGCCGGTTCTCTCCGTGACGCTGATGGCGCCCCGCGCGTCCAGAAGGTTAAAAGAATGCGAGCATTTCAGGCAGTACTCATAGGCGGGCAGCACCAAGCCTTTTTTTATGGTTCTTCCGGATTCAGCCTCATACATTGCAAAGAGATTAAACAGCATGGCCACATCCGCGTCTTCAAAATTATAGGTCGACTGTTCCACTTCCTGCTGATGGTGAACATCCCTGTATCGGATGGTGTCATTCCATTTGATGTCAAACACATTGTCTACGCCCTGCAGATACATGCAGATGCGCTCAAGCCCGTAGGTGATTTCAACGGAAACAGGATACACATCAATGCTGCCGGCCATTTGGAAATAGGTAAACTGCGTGATTTCCATGCCGTCCAGCCAGACTTCCCAACCAAGGCCGGAGGCTCCGAGCGTGGGGGATTCCCAGTCGTCCTCCACAAAGCGGATATCATGATCCTCTGAATTCACGCCAAGGGTTTTAAGGCTTTGCAGGTAAAGATGCTGGACGTCGCCGGGCGATGGCTTTAATATCACCTGGAACTGATAATAATGCTGGAGCCGGTTGGGGTTCTCTCCATACCGCCCGTCAGTGGGACGCCGGGAAGGTTGAACATAGGCGACGTTCCAGGGTTCGGGACCAAGGGTTCGCAGCAGGGTCGCCGGATGAAATGTTCCGGCGCCCACCTCCATATCATAGGGCTGGATGAGAATACATCCCTTTTTTGCCCAGAATTTTTGGAGGGATAGAATTACATCTTGAAAATACATGGTGCCATCCTGATTATAGATTGAATATTTTTTAAAATTTTAAGACAATCCTGTTTCATCGATGCGGACGCTCAGAAGTCCGGCGTCCGGTATTTCAGACAAAATTTTTATCCATCGATTTTTTAGTTCAGAAATATTGGTTTCATCGCCTAAAGCCCACAAGCAGCCGCCCGCGCCCGCGCCTGTGAATCGAGCGCCGCAATGATTCTCCCTGGCCTGATCAAAAAGCTTGTTTCCGGTTGAATCCAGCACATCCGGTGTCATTTCAAGCCGGATCAGCGTTTCCCGGTTCATCAACCGGACCGCTTCCCTGAAATCAGAACGGGAAAAAGCCTCCACAAAAGAGTTCGTGCAACGGACTATCTCCTGCCAATGGGAACGGAAATGTCCGGAAAGAAATTGCTTGACCCATTGGCTGTTGACATTGATGGATTCATGAGGAATTCCGCAATAGGCCAAGAGCAGGCGCTTTTCAATGTCCGGATAGGCGCTCCTGTCTGCGAGGGGCCTGCGAATAAAAAACCGCGAATCCCCCTTCCCTTTCCAGAACCATGCGTTGATGCCGCCATAGACTGCCGCAAGCTGATCCTGAAGCCCGCAAGGCGCGCCGGCGACACCCTCCTCAATTGCATGGGCCAAAAGTGGAATCCGGTCTAAAGGCACTTCATCAATTTGCAACTCTTTAAAAATCCTGTTATAGGCGGTGATCAGAGCCACAGCCGCAGATGAAGAGCCGCCCAGCGCGCTGCGCGGCGGGGAGCTCGAATCAATATGAATATGAATCCCATCGATGTTGAAATAAGCCGCGATGGCAAACGTCAAACCCATGGGATGATTAAACGGAAGATGTTCAAAGGAAAATTCCGCATCTTCAAATCCTCTGGAGCTGACTTTGATAAACCCCTTGCGGTGCGGAAGGATTCTGACTGTTGTGCGGAGGCCCACGGCGATGTTGAAAGTGCAAGGATTTAAATAAGACAATGGATAATAAAAACTGGATATATCGAGAGTTCCCCCCAGATCGACCCGGCAGGGAGCGCTGGCGATGATCTTATCTGTTTCTAAAATTTTTCTGATTGGGTCAATGCGCGACATAAATCATCTTAGCATAGCACTATTTGTCTGAAACGGATTGCCGACCTATCGTATGCTTTTTAAAAAGCGAAGACTTTTGGGCGTTTTGCCCAGATGATAAGGCACAAAAGCCTCCAGTACCTTCAAGCCTTCATCAATGGTCGACATGTTAAATTTAAGCCGTTTGAGCTTTTCCAATTCATTCTCCTGAATCCATAAAAGCTGTTTCACCAGCCCCCTGGTAACGGCATGACCGGCAGAATGAAAGGATGAACATCCTTGGCATACAAGACCGCCCTTTGCAAGTTCAAAAATCAAGCGCTCCGCTGCCAAAACGTCGAGTTTTTTTCTGCATCCAGCACAGCTTGCCAGATGCGGCGCCAGTCCGGATAAAAACAGAAACCGCATCTGAAAAATAATGCTTGCAAAAGCATCTGAAATTTCGCCGGCATCCAGGAGGTGAAGACAATATGAGAAAAGCT
>JALOPH010000330.1 GCA_025453995.1 Desulfobacterales bacterium | reverse complement strand
CGCAGGCAGCCTTGAAGAATCGGACTGGGAGAAAACCATATGAAACGAAAAACCATGCTCGCCTGGAGCAGCGGCAAAGACAGCGCATGGGCGCTTCACATGCTCAGACAAAACCCTGAAATTGATGTTGTCGGGCTCTTTTCAACCGTCAACGAGGCATTCAACCGGGTGGCCATGCACGCGGTCCGCCTGGAGCTGCTCATGAAACAGGCCCAAAGCGCCAGCCTTCCCATGGATGTTATTCATATCCCCTATCCATGCACCAACCAGGATTATGAAGACCGGATGGGCGCTTTTATTGAAAAAGCCAAGGCAAAAAAAATCGAGTGCATCGCGTTCGGCGACCTGTTTTTAGAAGATGTGAGAAAATACCGGGAGGAAAAACTGGCCGGCACCGGCATCACGCCCATATTCCCGCTCTGGGGAATGCCGACGCAAACATTATCCAAAGAAATGATCGACAGCGGTTTAAAAGCCGTAATCACCAGCATCGACCCGAAATTAATCCCTGAAGAATTCATTGGCAGGACATATGATGAATCTTTTTTACAGCAGATCCCGGATACCGTGGACCCCTGCGGCGAAAACGGCGAATTTCACACATTCGCGTTTGCCGGCCCCATGTTTAAAGAGCCGATCACCATATCCGTCGGCGAAATCGTCCACAGGGATGGATTTGTATTTGCTGATATAACTTAAGACACTTCCGGATTTTATTTTAATAAGGAGAACCCTGCATGGAAACTATAAGTCTTTGGGAAGCCTTTTCTTTTCTCAGTAAAAAAAGAAGAACACTTTAGCAAGCAATAAATCATGGATGCCCCCCGCGAATTCTCAAATTCATTGCTTTTAAACTCCCTATTTCATCATACTGAGGTGGTGGTCCAGGTTTTTTGGCATGGGCCCAATCTGACAAACAGCACAAAGGGAAATATCAATTTTAAGTTAATAATTTACAGATGTCCCCAAATTGCCAAGCATCGACGCGTAATGTGATCCCTTCCAGTAGATTCGGCCGCATTTCTCGCATATCGTAAATGTCTCGTGCAGATGCCAAACCGCATCCGGAACCCGTTGCCGGACGCACTCCTTTGAAACCGGATTCACCAAATGATTGCATTTTAAACATCGGGACATGGGCGCAAAGTTTCCCTTTAAATCAAAATATGACAATACTTCTGCCAATTGCTCCTTTGAATCTTCCGATCTGACCCGATACTTGCGCATAACGAACCTGTTTTTTAAAAGCCTCCTGTTTTTTGTCAGTATAATTCTGTTTTGTAAAAATGACATTTGGATCAGTTCCTGCGGGGTCATATCCTTATTATAATGCGCATCCATCCCGAGCATTCGCAGCAGTTTTGAAAGCTTGCCGAGATGGACATCGCATACAAAGTTCAGCCTTCGCAGCGGTGTCAGACGAAGCCTTGTTAAAGAGGAAATATCGAAAGCCTCAAAAACAGGGTATATGGAAATCCTGTCGCCGGAATCCAAGCAGTGATCGACCCCGACAGAACGGCCATTCACCAGGAGCAAATCCACTTGGGGTAAAGGTATATGCAACATCTCAATCAGCGCATGAACCGGGGCCTTGGGGTCTATCTCAATGACAAAATCTTTTTTTTGGTGATGAATCGGTAAAAAATCATTGAGTTCTTCATAAGCCCGGACTGTTACCTGATGTTTCATGTAAAAAATATATAAAAGAAGGGATGAAAAGGCAAAAACAAAAAGGACATTCAACCCCATTTCGCCAGTTTTCCGATGGCTGAAATTGAATGGACTGAAATATTTTTTTCAATGGGATAGGAATGTTCACCGGGATAAATGATCCAGAGATGATCCAGCCCAAGCGTGGCCATGGCGGCTTTTATGGATTTTGTGATGGCCGGTGACTCTGAAAATTTCACTTCGATTCCATAACGTTTTCCCTGATGCATAAAAAAACAATCAAGCTCAGCGCCGCTATGGGTGGCCCAGAAATATGCCTGGGACGGTCGAATAATGTTTAAAACCTGTTCAATGGCAAATCCTTCCCAGGACGCGCCGACCTGCGGATGGCCGAATAAAGAATGACTATCGGAAAGATCCAGAAGTCCATGAAGAATTCCCGAGTCTTTAAAATAAATTTTCGGAGACTTGATCTGGCGTTTGGATGTATTTTCAAACCAAGGCTGAAGTTGGCGAATCATGAAGGTCCCGGTCAGAATATCCAGATACGAACGGACGGTTTTATCCGACAGCCCCATGGAGCGCGCCAGTTTTGAAGCATTCCAGACCTGGCCGTGAAAATGGGCGAGCATGGTCCAGAAACGGCGCATGGCAGCTGGTGGAATTGTTATTCCCAATTGCGGGATATCCCGTTCTAAAAATGTTCTGATAAAGCCTTCACGCCAAACACTGCTGTCTTCATCGGTTTTCGCAAGAAAAGAACGAGGAAACCCGCCCCGAAGCCAGACCTGCTTCCAGTTTTCTTTTCCAATTTCCAGAAGATTGAATCCGGACAATTTCACAAATTCCACCCGGCCGGCCAATGTTTCGGAAACGTTTTTGACAATTTCAGGGGACGCGCTTCCAAGAATCAGGAACTTGGCCTTATTTTCAGGACGGTCCACCAACACCCGGAGC
>JALOPH010000329.1 GCA_025453995.1 Desulfobacterales bacterium | reverse complement strand
CATTTGAGATTTTTCCACTGTCTTTTCCGTAGTATCTGGCGTTTTGCAATATATCCCCGGATGACCTGGCATCCAGCCGGAACCGTGCGCTCGTTGCCAATGCTTTTGATAACTATTGCCTGTGGGGCGGCTTTCCGGAAATCGTGGAAATGGAAAAACGATTCAAGCCCCAGGTGCTGCAGGAGTATTTCAATGTGATGCTGTATCGCGATCTGGTGGAGCGCCATCAGATCCGGGATGTGTCTGTTCTCAAATATCTTCTTAAGCGGTTGATCGGTTCATTTACGCGGGAATTTTCCGTGAACAAACTTTATAACGAATTAAAATCGAGAGGCTTCAGCATCGGCAAGGATTCCATATACAAATTAATGGAGGATATTTTCGCCATTTACATGCTGGCAAGCGTCGAGCGTTACGATCCGGCGGTCGTCCGACGTGAAATGAGCAACAAGAAAGTTTATTTATATGACAACGGATTTGCGGCAGCCCTGCATTATTCCTTTTCTGAAGATATAGGGAAACGTATGGAAAATTTTGTTTTCCGGCATCTGCGGGAGCAAACCGAAGATATCTATTTTGCACGCAATAGCTGGGAATGCGATTTTATTGTCCCCCCCGGGCCTGGGCGCGTCACAAAACTGATCCAGGTGACCCAACGGTTGGATTCGGAAAATGTCGGCCGGGAATTAAAGGGCCTGATTTCCGGAAGGCAGCATGTCGGCAAAGCAGAGGGGCTTTTGCTGGTGGAATCAGCGGCGGAAGGGCTGAATATACCTTCATGGATTCGTGTTCTGCCGATCCTGGAATGGAGTCTTGGGGTCAAACCTTGATTTGTGATTACTTAAAGATGAGGAGAATAACGGAATCGAAAGAAACTCATTTATGACTTCAGGTAACTCTGTTATTGATGGGAAAAAATTTTATTTTTATCACAAATCTTTAAAATATGTCATAAATCACAAATCAAGGTTTGACCCCATTAGCCCGACCCCATTAGCCTTAGGCCCAATATGTTAAAGATATCCATCATCACCCCCTGTTTGAATTCCCTTGAGTTGCTGAAAGAAACATTTTTTTCAGTGATCAACCAGAAAGCATATATTGATGGAAACGTCGAACTTGAATACATCATCTGCGACGGCGGTTCAAAGGACGGCACCGCACAATGGGTTGAAAATCTGGATCACCCGGCGATTCAATTTTTTTCAGAAAAAGACAATGGGGTTTATGACGCGCTGGCCAAGGGATTGGCCCGTGTCACAGGGGATGTGGTCGGCTACCTGAATTGCGGTGACTATTATGGCCCTTTTACGTTTAATATATTGAATGAAGTTTTTTCAAATTCTTCCATCAAATGGATAACCGGGTATAATGCCTGGTATCATCAAAAGGGATATCTGGTAGCCGCCAACCTGCCATACTGCTATCGGCGAAATTTTATTTTAAAAGGCATGTATGGAACTTTTTTGCCCTGGATTCAGCAGGAATCTACTTTTTGGCGGGCTGAACTCAATTCTGAAATCGACCTGAATGCTTTGTCTCGGTTTAAATTAGCCGGGGATTATTATATATGGCATCAGTTTGCCGGAGTCACTGAACTGGATATTGTCAAAGCTTATCTTGGAGGGTTTCGGGCGCATTCGGGGCAGCTTTCTGAAGATAAAAAAAATTACAAGGCTGAACTGCTCACGATGATTGACCGGAAGCCCGGTGTCTCGGATTATTTGCAGGCGAGTCTGGATTATATTTGCTGGTGGTTTTTGCCGGATAGAATCAAAACAGCTTTAAATCCAAAGGTCTTAACATTATGAGGGGGGTTGCAGCATCCAACAAACCATTTTTTAGGAAGATTGATGGCTGACACAAACATATTCAAATCCTTTCTTGGGTTGAGCCAAAAGTATTTCGCATTCTTTCATGCCAATCGATGGCGTTTTCTGCCAAAACGGGAATTCATTTTAATTTATCAAATGGGAAAAGTCGGATCGACATCCGTGTATGATTCCCTGAAAAAAGCCGGATTGCGGCAACCATTGTTCTTTGTGCATTTTTTATCCGATGATCTGCCTGAATATAAACAGATTCATTTGGATGGAGGGATTGTCCCAGCGCCCTACCATATTGAACTGGGCATGGCTCTGAGGCGGGTAATTAAAAAGCAAAGAGGAAAGATTCATTATAAAATTATTTCGATGGTCCGGGACCCGATTGCCAGACAAATCTCAGATGTTTTTGAAAACCCTGACCTGATGGGTGAAAATATCAAGAATGCTTCCGGATTGATTGATAAGAAAAAAACATTTGATTATCTCACAAGAAAATTAGCCTCTGAAGACGCCTTTGACTATGTGTTCACCTGGTTTGACAAGGAGCTCAAGGCGGTCTTCGGCATTGATGTGTTTTCAAAACCTTTTGACCGCGATTCAGGGTGGACGATATACAAAGGCGAACATGCCGAAGCCCTGATTATTCGGTTGGAGGATTTATCAGGGATCGGCGAGGATGCAATAACGAAATTCCTTGAAACGCCTCACAGGATTTCACTGGTTAAAGCCAATGTGAGGTCTGATACAAAAGAATCCGAAGTGTATCGGTATGTAAAAGATATTGTCCGATTGGATAGATCAATG
>JALOPH010000162.1 GCA_025453995.1 Desulfobacterales bacterium | reverse complement strand
TAAAACAACTTTCATATTTGTTGAACCAATATTTCCGGTTTTAAATGAAATATCAAGCCCAGGGGGAGATTGCATTTAAAGATATGAAGGCTAAGATTTGACGCCTGTCAATTCGCGATATAGCTGCTGATTTGCCGAAAGTATCATTCCGTCATTAAAATCAATGGTTCCTGATTTGTATAACTCCGAAAGAGAGGTGTCCAGAGAAGAGAATTCTTCCGTGCCTGTTTGCATCATCGAACGAATCTGATGCACTTTTCCTTCCCTGATGAAATTACTGATGCGATAAGAGTTGATGAATCGTTCAAGAGCGACAACAACACCCTTGCCGTCCCGTCTCCGGACCAGCCGCTGGTTCAAAGAGAGCATTAAAGAATCCGCAACCATCATTTGAATTATGTTTTGTTGATGGGCCTGGAACATATTTATGATAATCCGGATGACAGCCGTGGCGCTGGCGGCGTTCATGGTGCTGAGGACCAGGTGTCCAGTCCGAGCCGCCCGCAATGCGATTTCAAAGCTTTCTTTGTCCCTGAGCTCGCCAATGACGATGACATTGGCGGCTTGTCTGAATATTGATCGAAGGCCCTGCTCAAATGTAGCGGTATCCCTTCCGATTTCGCGTTGGTTTACATTACTTTTTTTGTGCTTGTGGAGATACTCGATCGGGTCTTCCAGGGTGATGATGTTGCAACGCCTATTTGAATTGATGATGTCTACAAGGGCATTCATCGTAGTGGATTTGCCATGACCCGCAGGGCCTGAAATCAGGATCAGACCCTGTGGTTTCATCGCAAAGTCAGCAAGCCAGTCGGGAAGGGACAGATCTTTTAATGCCGGGAGTTTATCTTTAATGTGGCGTATGCTGATAGATATGGACTGTCGCTGGCGATAGAAATTCATTCGGAAGCGCCCCATTTCCGGATAGGTCAAGGATGTATCCAATTCTTTTTGCAAGAGAAACTTCTCCCAGTGCTCTTTCGGAAGGAGTTGTTTTGCGTATTCTTCACAATCCTGAGGGGTCAGGGATATGGATGAAATACGCTTGATTTCGGAAGAAAATTTCAATGTCGGCGGCGCGCCGGCGGTCAGCAGCATATCGCTTGCGCCGGATTCAATGAAATAAGCCAGCAGCTTTCCGATCTTAGCTGATATATGAGGTTCTGTTTTGTCATGCATGGCGGATTTTTCAATGGCTGAGCCCCTTAATCCGTCCTTAAAGCTGTCTGTTAAAAGATGAAGGGCCGCCTCCATCATGAAAAAAGGCACTATCAGCGGTTTAATTTTTTTCCCGATGGTAAACTCAAGGTCGCTGATCGTCATAAAATCCTGGGGGCTGATCATGGCCAGTTTCAACGTGTTCCCTTCAACGGATACGGGAAGGACGTTATATTGTTTCATTTTTTCCAGAGGCACCAGGTCGAGTATCTTCTGATCAATGTCTGTCTTGAAAAGGTTAATCGAAGGGATTCCATATTTTTGAGAAAGAAAATTGAGAAAATCATCTATGGCAATAAATCCCATATCGATCAGAATGGATCCCAGTGGAAGGTCAACCTGAGCGCGGCGTTTTAAGGCTTTTTGAAGCTGATCTTTTGTGATCAGTTTGTTTTTTACAAGCGCTTCTCCCATAAGTTCCTTGGAGAATCCGTTTCTGGCTGTCTTTTTTTCCGATGAACCGAGCATTTTTTTTACCTATATTTTCTCTGAAAATTAATATGGGAAGGTTAAGCCGGGGTTTTCACCTCATGTCTGCCGGAACCGCAGATTTACTTTGTTATTCGATCTCTTTGATGTTCACGGGCATTATGCAATTTTGTAATGGTAATGCCTATCTTAAAAAAAATAAAAAATCAATCAAAAGGTTGGAGGGCGCGCGCTTTCGAATAAGTCGCTATATTTAATTACTAAAATATACTTAGTAATTATTTAATATATAAATAATATAAATTATGAGTAATATAAATTTTAATTACTTGACAATTAATAATTTATTAGTATGATACTCCAAAATTGCGGCGCAAAGGGTTGCGCTGCGAATCTATTAAAACTTTTTGAAAATGAAAGGAGAGTAAATGAAGCGATCGTTGAAAGTTTTAACACTGGTAATGTTTGTCGGGATTATTTGTGGCTTTTTCTCGGGCATCTGGGCAGAGGAGGCAACTCAGAAAATAAATATCAACACCGCCTCTGCCGAGCAACTGATGGATTTGAAAGGAGTCGGAGAAGTGCTCGCCCAAAGGATTGTTGATCACCGGACCCAGAATGGACCTTTTGCAACGGTGGGTGACCTCTCAAATGTCACTGGGATTGGGCCAAAAATTTTATCAGATAACGAAGGCGTCATTACAGTCGGGGAAATGGAATCCTCCGCCAAAAAAACAAAAGGCGCGACGTCGGATAAAACGACAAAAACAAATTAGCCGCCGGAGGAAACAGAGTGTGATGTAAAACCCGCGTCCATGGGCGCGGGTTTTCTGTTTGTGTGTGGGGATATAGTCTGATATCAGATTCAGAAGTTAAAAAAACGCCCTTTTTGCGGCATGTTAATCAAAAAATATTTCATGGATAAAAACATTGATAAAACGGTTTATTTTTCTTATTTTATTAAAGGCAAATAACCTTCTTCCTCAACAAGATAAATCTGATTGTGTTAATTCATCGCCTGAAATTTAAAATTTTTGTTAATCTGGCCATTTTTTTATTTATTGTGGTTTTATTAACAGACTGCCTGATTATTGTGATTGTCCAGAAAAAATTAATCCTTGATAAAATCCATTCAGGCCACAGTTTCCTCTTAAAGATAAAAGACAATATCGCTGAGCTGGACGACCCGAATACAGCATATATGGCGGACCCATCGTTGATCTGTGGCTTTGTCATTTTGGCACCTGATCTTGAGTATCGTTTCGGCGAATGCCCGCCGGATTCATCTTCAGATGTCCCCGCGGTTCTACGGCGCGCTATCAATGGCAATAAGGCGCTTGTGGTCTACAGCGGCGACACATGGGGAATATTATGGAAACAGAAAAAATACCTTACCATCGCAGCTCCTTTTTCGGGGCTATCTGATGCCGCGTCAGGCGGGGCGGTGGTCTTTCAGCTGGATGATATATATAAAATCCTTAGATCATCGCAAAAATATGTGGCTTTTTACCTCGGGATTAATTGTTTCATTTTATTGCTATTATGGTTTTACCGGTTTTCCCGCCTTATTTCCAGGCCGGTTCAAAAAATCATCAAGATTGCCAAAGATTACACAGATTCCGAAAGTCTGCAGTTCGCCCAGGACAAGCGTTCATATGAATTTAACGAACTCTCAAATGCTTTAAACCGCATGGTTCAACGCATAGAAATCGATAAGGAAAAACTCCAGAAGTCACTCAATATGCTACAGGAAGCAAACGCGGAACTGAAAACCGCACAAGCTGAAATCGTTCGTGCCGAAAAAATGGCTTCCATCGGAAGACTATCCGCAGGGATAGCCCATGAAATCGGCAACCCCATAGGGATTGTCCTTGGCTATCTGGGACTTCTGCGCAATCGTCCGGGGATTCAAAACGATTCGCCGGCCCAGGACTATATTGCCCGTTCAGAGGCTGAAATAAACAGGATCAATGAGATTATCCGACAAATGCTTGATTTTTCCAGAACAACCACAGTCCGGTTTTGCAGGATTTCAATGCATGATCTTGTGCGGGATATCGTACATGTGATGAAAGAACAGCCATTAATGAATCATATTGAAATTGAATATAATCTGTTATCTTCCAGGGATGCTGTATATGCGGATTATAATCTCATGCGCCAGGTCATGATGAACCTGATGATAAATGCCGCGGATTCCATCGCCATATCGAGTCATCCCTTACAGGGGAGAATAACCATTTCAACCCAGTTCATTTCAGGAAATCACGATAGCGCCATTCGTCGCGCCCCGACCATCCGGGTGCAGGTAATTGATAATGGCACCGGGATTGCCGCAAAAGATTTCGATAATATATTCGATCCGTTTTATACGACAAAGGAGCCCGGAAAAGGGACCGGCCTGGGGCTTTCAGTCAGTTATTCAATCGTTGAGCAGGCAGGCGGTTTGATTTTTGCGGACAGTGAAATATGCAAGGGGACGACGATGGTGATTTTGCTCCCTATATATGATGAACCTTCCGGTGGATCATGATAGTGTCAGACCTAAATATTCAAGATATTTTTTTAACCTTTTCCAGTTCATATATGAGGTGAAATGAGAAAAAGGATTCTAATCATTGACGATGAAGAGAACATGCGGCATATGCTCACAGCTCTGCTGACTGACAGCGGATATGAAGTCGATTCTCTTCCGGACGCGGTTTTGGCGTTAAAAAAAATTCAGGATACATTTTATCAATTTATTTTTTGCGATGTCCGGATGCCGAATATGGACGGGATGGCATTTCTAAGAGCTTCCGGGAAGATTTTACAGAATTCAAATGTGATTATGATGTCCGCATACGGAACCATCGATATGGCGATAGAAGCAATGAAGCTTGGCGCGTATGACTATATATCCAAACCTTTTAAGCCGGACGAAGTTCTGCTGACCCTCAAAAAAGCCGAGGAGAGAGAAAGGCTGAAAACCGAAAATATCGAACTGAAAGAACGGATTCAGGCGATTTCTGACAGCGCTGGTTTCGGCAGCATGATCGGAAAGAGCAAAGCAATCCAGTCCGTTTACAAGCTTGCTGCCAAGGTCGCACAATTTGACACAACTGTTTTGATCACCGGTGAAAGCGGAACCGGAAAAGAGCTGGTTGCCAAAGGGATTCACTTCAGCGGGAAAAGAGCTGATAAGCCATTAATTCCAGTTAATTGTGGTGGAATTCCTGAAACATTACTTGAAAGCGAAATGTTTGGTTATAAAAAAGGCGCTTTTACGGGTGCCGATCGAAATTATAAAGGGCTTTTTGAAGCTGCGGACGGCGGCACTATCTTTCTGGATGAAGTAGGGGATCTTCCACTTTCATTGCAGGTTAAGCTTTTGCGGTTCCTTCAGGATAATGAAATCAGGCCTATTGGGGATACCCAGACCAAGCAGGTCGATGTGCGTATTATTACAGCTACTTCAAAGAATCTGGAAAGTGAGGTTAAAAAAGGTCATTTTCGTGAAGATCTCTTTTATCGGCTCAATGTTCTGCCGATTCATCTGCCGCCACTTGTGGAGCGCACGGAAGACATACCTTCTTTGAGTCAGCATTTTATTAGCCAATTTAACTATAAATTGGGGAAACATGTGAAAGGCATATCGTCTGCCGCCATGTCTCTTTTGCTGAGCTATGATTGGCCGGGGAACGTCCGTGAACTTGAAAACATAATTGAACGGGCGGTCGTTCTTGCAGAAGAAGACATCCTTCGTCCTGAAAATTTTTCCACTGCAATCACCAGCGGTATGGAGCGATCCCGAATGGATGAGATGCTGAAAGGTTTTTCCCTGAAGACGAGCCGGGAGTTGCTTGAAAAAAAAATGATCCGGCGCGCTCTTGAAGCCACCGGCGGGAATAGAACTCAGGCAGCAAAATTACTTGAGATCAGCCATCCTTCCCTGTTGAGCAAGATTAAACTTTATAACATTTCATCGGAGTAAATGCAGGCGATGATAAAAATAAGCCTGCAAAATCCTTATAATATGATAAAGGCATGCAGGCTGTGGATAGGTCATTATCAGGGCGAAATCGGAAGCGCCTTAATGGAAGCTAATCACCGAGGCCTGGAAAATAGAAATTTTATTTCCTGTTATTAATGCCTTCCCGCAATTTTCCTGAGCACTTGAAAGTCACCACATTCCTTTCATCCAGCAGGAGATCTTCTCCAGTTGCAGGGTTCCTGCCCCGGCGTGTTGATTTCTGTTTTACACAGAATTTTCCGAAACCAGAGACTAAAACATCTTCACCAGACTCAAGGCTTTTCTTTATGATCTCCAAAAGGGTTTCAACAATATCTACCGATTTTTTTTTGGTAAACCCGAGTTCATTGACGCTTTCAACGATTTTATTTTTTGTTAAAGCCATTCTGCCTCCTACTTAAAACACCGTTATTAATATGATAAGATAGGGTTTCGGTGAATTATTCCACTAAAGTCTCGCCGGTTGATTCTGCATGTCTTTCCTCCGGCTGATCGGGATGAACTTGACTCACTTTTTTAATAATACGATCAATCCGTTTTGCTATTTCGTCGATTTCCGCCTTGAGTGCATGATCATCTAATACATTCATGGTTCCAGCCGAAAAATATTATAGGTTGCTCAAAGCATCTTAATGCATAACTATTTAATAATATTAAAAATATTTTGGTCAGCATGCAATCTGGTTAATATTATTATAAATATGAGCCTTGTATGTCAAGAAAATTTATTATTTCAATGAATTGTCTTATGGGATGGGTTGTTTTTGCGACCAAATGTAAAGGGCGATTGCCGCCGCAGTCGCCGCGTTCAAGGATTCAACCTCTTTATGGATGGGAATGGAATAAGCCCTGGCCCTTAAATGATCCGGCAAACCTGAACCTTCGATTCCCGGCAAGAAAGCGAAAGTATTTGGAAATTCACAACCTGAAATATTTGTTCCTTCCGGGGACAGCGCGATGATCGGAAGGTTTTTAGGGATATCTTTCAGGGCCGGGCCTTCAGAAATGCTGGCCCTGAGCACAGCGCCGCCAGAAGCCCGGATTGATTTGGGGTGATAGGGATGGGCGCTTTCAGCCAAGAGGATAATGTTCTTGACGCCAAAAGCAACAGCAGTGCGGATAACAGCGCCGACGTTTTCCGGATCTTGAAAGGGGATCAGCATGCTGGTTCCCTCAGGCAGCCCGTCTTCAGGAGACCATTTGGGAACAAGCGGCGTTTTAACCAGAAGTATCGGAGCCTCAGTTCCCGCTGCATCGATTATTTTAAATAATGGGCTGGCCAGCTGATACCATTTTAAATATGCGGGGGATTCGGATGGTGGCGGCTGATTGTTGGCGGTAATCCATGCTTCGCATCTTTCAGGAAAGTCTCTCAAAATTTCCATAACTTGCTTTGATCCGGATATCAACGCCATTTGGTATTTTTTTATGCCGCGGCCGGTCAGAAGTTTCTTTAAATCCTTAAAAATTTTGTTTTGTTCGCTTTCTATGATGCTGAAAGGGTATCGATCCATGGCCTTTGACCTTTTTTCCCACAAGGGTTCATCAATGCGCTGAAAAACAATAAGCCGTCTCTGCTGTGAGGTATGGGGGATATGGTAGTCAATATGGTGCATGAGACGGAATTTTGATTGAAATTTAACCGAGGCCTCACGAATTTCATTATCGCAACCGGGCCCTTTCATGAAGACAGCAAGGCCGCCCGATATCAGACAACCGCTGACTCGATCCAGCGTTGTCGTTATGTCTTCAACCGCCCTCGTGATAACCCCTTGAACAGGTGTTTCAAAACGGGAAGAGATGGATGTTCCGATCACCGAAATGTGCTCAATTTTTAAGCGGTTTACAGCCATCTCAAGAAAATCAACCCGTTTTCGACGGCTTTCTGCAAGAAAAATTTCCAAATGGGGGTATGCGATTTTCAAGGGAATCCCCGGCATGCCGGGGCCGGAACCAAGATCCAGTAAAGGCGTTGGCAGGTCAATAAGACGGCCGGGTAAAATCGAATCTACGTAGAGTTTCAAGACCATGTTCAAAAAATTATGAATCCGGGTCAGGTTTAAATCTAAATTGTATTGTCTGAGCAGGTTGTGATATGTCCAGAGCTGATCCAGCTGCATCGGGGAAAATTCTATTCCGCAGCGGTTAAGCAAGTTGTCCATATCCCCTGGATGATAGAGGCCGGTACGGTTGTGTGGGATCGGTTTTTGTTGTGTTTTGATTTTCATAGGAACAGTCAATAATCCCAATGGAAGATTCAATCAAGCATTTCTATATTCCCACATGGCCTGTTTTTTATGATGACAACCATCTCCTTGCCATTTATAAACCAGCCGGACTCTTGATTCAAGGAGATCGCACCCGGGATCTAACCCTGATGGACCTGGCCAGGCAATGGATTAAATTCCGGTATCAGAAGCCCGGTAAAGT
>JALOPH010000161.1 GCA_025453995.1 Desulfobacterales bacterium | reverse complement strand
GGATGAGGACGCGATCCTGACCTCTGCCCGGAAGACCGCAGTATAAAAACGCCGTTACCGTGTGAATGCTGACCGCCCAGGGAACAGATAAATAGATCAGGGGCTTGATCCAGTCGGCAGGCGGCACGGAGTTTCGCTCCGCATCCAGCACGTTCCATCCGATGACGATATTTAAAAAAAGATATCCGCTCAGCACGATCATATCCCAGAAGAGCATGGAGTGGGGCGTGGGATAAAGGAGCACGTTAAGCAGACGCATGGGCTGGCCGAGATCAACCACAATAAACAGGATGCACATGATGACCGAGGCCACGGCCAGAAATTCGCCTAAAAGCGTGATTCTGCCAAAGGCTTTATAGTGGTGCAGGTAGTAGGGAATCACCAGCATGACTGCAGAAGCCGCCACCCCGACCAGAAAGGTGAACTGGGCGATATAAAAACCCCAGGACACATCCCGGCTCATTCCGGTGACGCCCAAACCGAAGGCCAACTGACGGATGTAAAAAAAGAAACCAAAAGCGATGACGCCCAGCAGGATCGCCACCCAGACATAATAGGCTTTACTTCCTTTTAAGGCTTTTTCAAGCATACTCACCTCATACGATATAATAGACTGAAGGGTTTGTCCCCAGGCTCACTTTTCGGCGGATGGCGTAATTTTCCTTGAGCAGCTGCCGAATTTCTGAGCTTGGATCGTCCAGATCGCCAAATCCCAGGGCGCCGGCGGAGGCTTCCACACAGGCCGGCGGTTTGCCGACAGCCAGAAGTTCCGCACAGAAGTTGCATTTTTCCACAACCCCTTTCATCCGGGTGGGGAATTCTTTGTTTTCATGCTTGATGGCCGGCCGGGGATCCCTGAAATTAAAACTCCGGGACCCGTATGGGCAGGCAGCCATGCAAAACCGGCAGCCGATGCACCGGTGAAAGTCCATCATGACAATCCCGTCTTCGCGCTGGAACGTCGCCTGGGTGGGACATGCCTGAACGCACGGCGGATTGGCGCACTGGTTGCAGAGCACGGGGATCGGAAGTTTTTGCAGTCGTTCCGCCAGATATTCTTCTTCCTGATCCGGAAACACATGTTTATATTCTGTTTCCCAAATCCATTTTATTTCATGCCGTTTTTCTTCATGATGCGGCACATTGTGCGTGCTGTGGCAGGCTTCGATGATCTTTTCACATACATCATGGTCCAGCTTCCGGGTGTCAACGGCCATCCCCCAGCGGTTTCCGATGAGCGCATTGGCCGCCTGTTTGTAAATGTCTTTTTCAGCCTGCTTTGCCAAAACATTCGGCGAATGAAGGACATCCACGGCCGACAAAGCGCCGACGCCCAAAACCGAAGCCCCGGCCAGTTTCAGGAATTTTCTTCTGCTATTATCCATCACTTTTTCTCCTCCGGATATCTATGACAATCCCAGCAGTAAGGGTCAGTCGACGTATATGTATGGCATTTATCGCAGAACTCAGCCTTGTTCGAATGGCAATCCATGCAGGTGTTGGACAGGCTGGCCACATATTCCTTACCGTTTTCATCCGTATATATTGTCTTGCCTTCCCGGACCACCGTATCCCGCCATTGATCCAGAATCTGCATATGTTCTCTGCGCATGAATTCCTTTTCCGCAACACATACCTTGGCGGCTTTTGCCTTTTCGGTCAGTTCAACCTTTGGCGGCGCGGATGCGGACAAATGGTTATACCAAAAAGGAAATGTAAAAACCGCCACAAAAACTATCAGTCCGAGGATGATTTTAGGTTTATCATTCATCGGTTTCGTCCTCCTCTTCCGTCAGGGGTTCCTGCCGAAGGTTCATGGTCCGCTCGGTTTCTCCCTCCATTACCAGGGCATTGCCCACCAGTTCATGAAGCCCGGTGACACCGACTTCGGGGACCCAGTAGTTCATCAGGGGCGGGAGTGCGGCGCGGTCAATGGCGCAGACGCAGGCCAACATGTTTACTCCGTATTTGTCATGCACATGCTTGACCGCGTTGGCCCGGGGCAATCCGCCTCTTAATCTCAAATCCATGATTTCTTCCGTGTTTAGTCCTGATCCGCTGCCGCAGCAGAATGTCTGTTCACGAATGGTTCCCTCCGGCATGTCATAAAAATGGTTGCAGACGTTTTTCAGCACATACCTGGGTTCTTCAAACATGCCCATTGCTCTTGACGGGTTGCAGGAATCGTGGAACGTCACGATGTGCTTGTCGTTTCTGCTGGGGTCGAGTTTGAGCTTGCCGTTGCGGATCAGGTCTGCTGTGAATTCCGCGATATGCACCATTTTCGTGGACGCGGCGTTTTCAAACTTGGTGCCGGTGATGGGCGAGACAGGAGATTCCAGAAAATCCGCCGGTCCGTTCATGGTGTCCATATACTGCTGGATGACCCGCCACATATGGCCGCACTCTCCACCCAGAATCCATTTGACCCCCAGGCGCTTTGCTTCGGCATACATTTTGGCGTTGAGCCGCTTCATCATCTCCGAAGATGTGAACAGCCCGAAATTTCCGCCTTCAGACGCATAGGTGCTCAAGGTGTAATCCAGTCCGATATGCTCAAAAAGCAACAGGTATCCCATGAAGGTATAGGTGCCGGGATCGGCGAACACGTCGCCGGACGGGGTGATAAACAGAATTTCCGCGCCTTTGCGATTGTAAGACGGATTTATCCGGACCCCGGTGATTTCCTCCAGATCATCGCAGAAAAAATCCACCATGTCCTTGAAAGCATGGGGTTGAATCCCCAGGTGGTTTCCCATGCGGAAGCAGTTGGCGGCCGGTTCCAGAATCCAGTTGATATTGAGTCCCAGCAATGTCAGGAGCTCCCGGCCCATCATGGTGATTTCTGCCGTGTCGATGCCGTACGGGCAATAGACCGAGCACCGCCGGCATTCCGTGCACTGATAAAAATAGGAGAACCATTCCTTGATGACGTCTTTGGTTAGCTTTCGGGCCCCTGCGATGGTGCCCAGAATTCTTCCCGCGGTGGTGAAATCATTCCGGTAAATGGACCTCAGCAGTTCAGCGCGCAGGACCGGCATGTTTTTGGGATCGCCAGTACCGATGAAAAAATGGCATTTATCCGCGCAGGCCCCGCACCGGACACAGATATCCATGAATACTTTCAGGGACCGGTATTTATCCAAGCGTTCTTTGAATCCCTCGCGCACAATGGTTTCCCAGTTGTCCGGAAGCTTCCAGTCATCTTCAGCAGGGCTCCACTCACCCTTGGTGGTGGGAAGGCTCAGGTATTCCAGATTTTTTATCTTTGTCGGATAGCAGAATTTCCCATCCGACAAATCCGGCGGCACATCCTCCCATTTCTTTGAGGGGATTTTGTAGTCGATCGAATTGAAAAGATCATCAGGTTTCGGAAGTTTTGCCATATTTACTCCTTTTCCACAGGCAGACCTGCCTCAATCATTTTTTCCCTGAAATCATCCTCATACTCCTCATAGGTATGGACTTTGACAGGGTAATTCCATGGGTTTATATGCCGTTTGGCCCGGCTGTTGTTGGCCAGATTCCGGGTGGGGCTTAAAAACACCCCGCCCATGTGCATGAGCTTGCTGAATGGAATATAGGCGACCAAAATACTGACAAAAAACAAATGCACATAAAAAAGCCCGCCGATGGGTCCTTCGGGAATTCCCGGATGCAGCGTCACCAGCCCCATGGTCATTTCCTTTATGCGAACCACGTCCACTTTGGTGAAATAACGCATCATGATGCCGGTGAACGCAATGCCGATGATTAAAAAAAGCGGGAAATAATCGGCCGCCTGGGAGATATAATTGATCTTGGGAATCAGCACCCGGCGGAGCAGGAGAAGGGTCGCGCCCGCCAGCAGGGTGAGGCCCGAAATATAATAAATGGGAAGGCCGACCTGGAGGATGCCGTCCACTTTTTCAATCAGCGGAATAAAAAAAGGGACCGGTTCCGTGAAAAACCGGAGGTGCCGGATCACTACCGCTAAAAATGAATAATGAAACATGATGGCAAACAGCCACAGCCAGATCACCCATTTATACGAAAGCCTATCCCCTCTGATTTCCACCCGGGAATTTCGAAAAAGGGACCTGAACAGGACGATTTCAAGAAACATCCGGATGACCACACCGATAAAGGTGCTGGGGTTGTCGATTTTGGACTGCTTGATCCATTCCATGGACTGCTGCTGGCCGCATGTGGAGGGGATCCGAAACGGCACAGGCGACTTTGCCCAGTCCATCACCCGGTTGATAAACCCCAGGATGAAGACCAGAACCGCCAGATACGGGATAAAAATGCCGAACAGGACCTGATAGAAGCCGCCTGACTGGGCGCCCGCATAGGCAATTAATCCAAGGATGATCACTGCCGCTAAGGAAGATAAGTAATTCACATTCATTGACACTCACCTCATTCAACTGATTTTTTCAAAAAATTTTTGAAAAAATATTATCCTTGTGGATTCCGATCCGATTATCAGTATCGGAATTCGTTTCTACAAACACTTCAATTCCGTATCAGAATCCGGCAACTCGCAGATCAGGTCTTTTTTGATCAGCAATTGCCGGACGCGCTGCTTTGCTTCGTTTATTCTCAAAGTATAAATCTGGTGCTTGCATGCCGTATAAATGTCAAAGGCCATGAGCAGCATTTCATCCGCATTGGCGGCAATGGCCGACTGATAGATTTCTATGCCTTTTTCCTTCTGAAAAGAAGATATTTGTTTTGCGATGATCTGTTTAATCCCTGATATAAAGGATAATGCCCGGGCCGGAGTAAGCTCCTGAACCGCGCGCACGCGGACAATGGGGTCGAGGGCTTCTTTGGCAACCCCTGGATCCATTTGGGGGTTGATGACCTGATCAAACAGGCGATCCAGGCTGCGCTTGATCGTGTTTCCCACCGGGTTGGCAAAAGGGTCAGAGTTGTCTTTGAAAAACTTGGCAGACTCCCTAGGATAGGTCTCGATGACAACGGAAAACCATTGCTTTACAAGGTTCTGCTTGTTCTCTTTCAAATGTTTTTCAAAATCCATAAACGAGCCAACACCATACAGATGGAATTCATTTATACGCCGACAGAAGCGATTCGATTTATATAACGAAAACAATCGAATACACAATAAAAGATTATTTGTATATTCAACTTAAAATTCGATGTCAAGATTATTCTCAATTGGCACCCTGACCATCCATGCGTCTTTTAAAACATTTCCATTTATTGTATTTCTGAATCAATTCCACATTAACCGCAAATTCACTAAAATCTGAATTCTTATTCACCGACACGCTGATCAATTCCTGATCCAGTATTTCGTGCAGCCGTTTCCTTTTTTCAAGATTCCCGACGCGTTTTTTCGGATTTTGCGGTCCCGGTTTTCTGTTCATGATATTCCCCTGTTATGGCATTGATTGAATGCGACGCTTCTGATCCGCAGATTTGCCCGCCCAATGGCGGTCTTCCGAGAGGTACATGGTTGCAAGCCGGTTGAACTCCATCGCCTGAGGCTTGTTCTTTTTCATAATCCATGCTTCCGCCATGTAATAATAGGTTCTTCCGTTTGACGGATCGACTGAAAGCGCCCGCTCAAGCACGTCAATGGCCTGGTCAGGCTTGCCGCCGTCCAAATAAGTCCTTCCCTGCTCCACCAGGTTGGCTGCTGCCAGCATCCGGGGATCTTGTTTCACCGGCTCCGGCGGTTCCGGCCGGAGGGGTGCAGGCGGCTGGACCGGAGACACAGCCGGTTTGCTGGTCTCCAGTTTTTCCCGTTGCGGGGGGGGCGCTTTGGGCTCAACCGGCGGCAGCTTTTTACTGCTGCACCCCCAGGCCGCCGCCAGGATGAATGCCAATAAAATCATAATCGCCGGATTCTTTATTTTATTTTCCAAACTCCATGACCCTCCTAAACAATGTTTCAAATGAAGTCTGCCCACCATGCAGGGTACAAACCCCTTTGGGCGTATTTTCAGCCAAAAAGAATTCTTTTATCGTCAGGACACATCCCGGCGTGGCGATCATTCCGCTTTTTTCACAGATCTCTTTTTGGACAATGCCCGCCGGTGATTTAAACCTCTTTTCCGACACATGCTGCGGGATGGCGGCGATCAGATCCGCCCAAATGGGAAGGGCGGCGATGCCTCCGGACAGATCAATGGGATCGCCGTTGTCAAACCCCACCCATACCAATGCGAGTATATCGGGCGTATATCCCACGAACCACGCATCCTTGAAATCATTGGTAGTCCCTGTCTTGGCCGCCACAGGGAAATAAATCCCCTTGTCCCGAAGGGTTTTGGCTGTTCCGCCTTCCACCACGCTGCGCAGCATGTCCGTGATTAAAAAAGCCTTTTCCGGAGAAGCCGCCTGAATGATGCTCATATGGCGCTGTTCCAGTAAGGTTCCGGATTCGTCCACCACTTTTTTTACGGAAAGGGGAAAGGGAAGCGCGCCGTCCGCGGCAAAAACGCAGTAGGCACGGGCGATTTCAAGGGGGATCATTTCAAAGGAACCCAGCGCCATGGATGGATAGGGCTTGATCGGCGTGGTGAATTCAAAAGGTTCAACAGCATCGATAATGTGGTCCAGTCCTGTTCGCATGGCCAGATCCACCATGGCCCGGTTGTAGGAATACTGAAGCGCCTCGCGCAGGCTTATATCATGATCCGGCGCGGAAGAAAAATTTTTGGGTATCCAATCCTTATTATCCACCTTGTAAACTTTCGGGGCATTTGACAATCGGGCAGCCGGCGTAAATTTGTCCAAGGCCGCCAGGGCCACAAACGGCTTAAACAGGCTTCCTGTCTGACGCCTGGCCTGTACGGCGCGGTTAAACTGGCTATGCCCATAATCCCGGCCGCCGACCATGGCCAGAATATGGCCGGTTTTGGGCGCAATGACCACCACGATGCCCTGAAGCATCCGTGCCGTGTCCTTTCGCTGGAGTTTGGGGTATGTTTTTTCAAGCCGCGCCAGCCCGTTTTCAAGCGCCGCTTCCGCAGCCATCTGAACCTGAACGTCGAGTGTGGTATAAATGGAGAGCCCCAGGCTGGCCAGATCTTCGGCTGGATAGACCTCCGTTAGCTGATCGGACACATAATCAACAAAATAGGGGGCTTTCCTTGCAGCCGCCCTGAATCCGGCAGGCGCCACCGGCAGGTTTTTATACCTCTCCATATCCGCCGTGGAAATCCATCCATTGCTGTTCATAGATTCCAGCACCCAGTTTCTACGGACGCGGCACCGATCCTTATTCACATAGGGCGAATACGCATTCGGGGCCTTGATCAATCCTGCCAGGGTGGCGGCTTCCGCAACCGTCAGGTCCCCAACCGGCTTGGCGAAATAAAAAGAGGCCGCCTCTCCCACACCGTTGATGGAAATGGATCCTTTCTGGCCGAAATAAATTTCATTCAGATAAATTTCAAATATTTCGTCTTTTTCAAAACGGGCTTCAATCGCAAAGGCGATAAGAAGTTCCTTGAATTTCCGGGTGAGGGTCCTCTCCGGGGTTAAAAAATAATTCTTGGCCAGCTGCTGGGTCAGGGTGGAGCCTCCCTGGCGGATGCCGACGCTTCGGAGGTTGACCCAAACCGCCCGCAATACGCCTTTTAAGTCTACGCCATGGTGCGCGTAAAACCGGCTGTCCTCAGCCGCCAGCACCGCTTGCCTTAAATGCTCAGGAACTTCTTGAATGGAAACCAGTTGCCGTTTTTCCCGCTGAGTTCCAAAATACAGCATGATGACCTGGGGTTCCAGTTCCAGCAGGGGCAGGCTCTCCTGGGTATCCCGGCGAATTATGGCTTGTATGCTGATATTGTCATGCGCAATGGTCACCGGAAACCCTTCCCGATGTTGCCGGGGTGTTTTCAGATCGTTTAAAAAAATTTCGATGCTGTCTTCCTTCACGCGCATTTCGCCCTTTGCCTCCGGCGCCTGGTCGACTTGGCGGTATTCAAGATTTTTCAGATTCTCAAGAAAAAACTTTTTATTGATCCGTTCTCCCGGATACAGCAGCGTGGCGTCCGAATATACGGTGGAAGGAATGCTCCACCGCCTGGAAGCAAACCGGTTCTCTATGCTTATGGAAAGATAAACCATG
>JALOPH010000016.1 GCA_025453995.1 Desulfobacterales bacterium | reverse complement strand
CAGTGTTATAATGGACGCCGATTGGCGGCGCATGAGTCAATTCTGATCCGTTTCATCCACTTTCCTTAAAAACACCTGTATCAGAGTTTTATTGACATGGAAATGATTCTGATTTGTTAAATACAAAATAAATATATTTTTAATTGGATTCAAGGAGGAGGCTTATTAAATGACAAAAAAGTATCAAATAGCGGTTCTTCCGGGCGACGGCACGGGACCTGAAGTGGTTGTTGAAGGAATAAAAGCGCTTGAAGCATGCGCTGCTAAATATCACTTTAAGCTTGAATATACCACCTTTCATATAGGCGGAGAGCATTATAAAAAAACAGGAGAAATACTGCCGGATCACGTCGTTGCGGACATTTCAAAGTCGGACGCGATTTTTTTGGGCGCTATCGGACATCCGGACGTTAAACCCGGCATACTTGAACAGGGGATATTATTAAAATTACGGTTTGCCCTTGACCAGTACATCAATTTGCGGCCAGTTAAATTATATGAGGGCGTTTCAACCCCCTTAAAAGATAAAACGTCGAAGGAAATAGACTTTGTCGTTATTCGTGAAAACAGCGAAGGCCTGTATGCGGGAGCCGGGGGATGTTTAAAACGCGGCACCCCCGATGAAGTGGCCATTCAGGAATCCATTAATACCCGCAAAGGCGTTGAACGCTGTATCCGATTTGCCTTTGAATATTGCAGAAAACGTAATAAATCAAAAAAATTAACCCTCTGCGGCAAGACAAATGTCTTGACTTATGCGTTTGATCTTTGGGAACGAACCTTTCATGAAGTCTCTAAAGAATATCCCGAGATTCAGACCGATTATGCCCATGTGGACGCCATTTGCATGTGGATGGTAAAAAATCCCGAATGGTTTGACGTCATTGTCACTGACAACATGTTCGGAGACATTATTACAGATCTTGGGGCAATGATCCAAGGAGGCATGGGCGTAGCCGCAGGAGGCAATATTAACCCGAAAGGGGTTTCAATGTTTGAGCCCATAGGCGGCTCAGCCCCCAAGTATACCGGAAAAAGAATTATCAATCCTATCGCCGCGATATTGTCCGCGCATCTGCTGCTGGACACCATCGGAGAGTCGGTTGCCGCATCTGCCATCGAATCTGCCGTCAAGAAAGCGCTACGCGATGATATTAAAGATGTTGCGGCAGGAAAAATGGGTTATGCGACCGATGAAGTGGGCGATCTTGTGGCCCGCTATATTAAAGAAGGCGCAGGGGTGAATGTGTGAAGGACATACCGATGACCCGCCAGGGGTACTACAATCTCCGCAAGGAATTGGAAAAACTGAAAACTGAACAGCGGCCCAAAGTGATTCGCGCCATTGCCGAGGCAAGGGCCCATGGGGATTTATCGGAAAATGCCGAGTATTCTGCAGCAAAAGAACGCCAGAGCTTCATCGAAGGCAGAATCCGTGAACTTGATTATAAGATAGCGCATGCCAATGTCATTGATCCGGGAAAGATTAAATCTGATGCTGCTGTTTTCGGATGCAGGGTCGTTCTTGAAAACACGGACACGGGTGAAGAGGTAGAATATCAGCTGGTCGGACCCGATGAATCTGATATTAAAGAGGGCAGGATTTCTGTTGCATCTCCTCTCGGGCAGGCGATTCTTGGAAAAAAACTTGGCGCTGAAATCGTTGTCAATGCGCCGGCTGGAAAACGCAATTATGAATTAATTGAAATATTAGTATAGATATAAATAACAGGATAAATGCATATTGACGGAGGAATTTAATGGCAAGAATAACCATTGAAGACTGTCTCAAAAGAATTCCCAACAGGTTCTTTTTAGTACATATCGCTACAAAACGGGTCCGGCAGCTCCTCGAAGGAAGCCCAAGACTTGTGAAGTCATATAATAATGAAGATGTTGTCACATCTTTACGCGAAATAGCTGCCGGCAAGGTATTTATCAAAAAAAAAGAACCGGAAGAAAACATGGAATAACCGTTTCGTGCTGAATCTTCATGTCAGGTTCTTTGTATAAATCCCTAAACAGGGACGTCGGTAAAGCGATTCACCGGTACGACATGATATCAAACGGTGACCGTATTCTTGTCGGCATTTCCGGCGGCAAGGACAGCCTCACGCTGATGCGGATTTTACAGGAACGTTTTTCGAGAATTCCCGTTTCCTATGAATTGATCGGTTTATACATTGATCCCGGATTTGACGGCGGGTACGCTGATTCCCTGTTGTCGTGGGCTGAAATGTCCGGGTTCCGTTTAAGGGTGGAGTTTTCAAATAACGGAATCCTGGCGCACAGTAAAGAGAACTCTGAAAATCCATGTTTTTTGTGTTCCCGTCTGCGCCGGAAAAAATTTTTTGAAATCGCTCAGAAGCTTGAATGCAATAAAATTGCTCTTGGCCATCATAAAGATGATATTATTGAGACATTCTTCATGAACATCTGCTATGCCGGCATCATGAGCACCATGCGACCGGCGCTGCCTTTGTTCAATGGCCGATATACGATCATCAGGCCGCTTTGTCTTGTTGATGAGGAGAGAATCATCAAATTTGCCCGGTCCCAGCATTTCCCGGAATTTATTAATCCGTGCCCTTCGATAAAAACTTCAAAACGAAATGAGATAAAGACCCTGTTAGGCCACATCTATACGAATAATAAGAAGATTAAAGGCAATATTTTTCGATCGTTAAGCCATGTGAAAAAAGAATATCTGCTGTAAAGGATTGAAACGTAATACTTTGCAGTGCACTTAAATGTATTTGCACTCGATTGGGCAGAGCCATATGAAAGATATACAAAACCAGCGGGATTTCCGGAATATCGCGATCAACAAGGTGGGGATTAAAGGATTGAGATACCCGGTGACGGTTCTGGACCGTTACAAAGGCGAGCAGCAAACCATTGCAACGATCAATATGTATGTTGATCTTCCCCATGAGTGCAAGGGCACGCACATGAGCCGCTTTGTTGAGATGCTTCATCTTTTTCGTCCGGTAATTTCATTGAAGACATTTTCCGAAATACTCAGCCAGATGAAACATCATCTGAATGCCGCTTCCGCCCATATTGAAGTCAGTTTTCCATATTTTATCGAGAAAGTCGCCCCGATTACCAAATCACCAGGTTTGATGGATTATAATTGCCGCCTCATTGGATCAGTGGATTCCTCCTGCAAAACAGACCTTGTTTCTGAGGTGATCGTGCCCATTTCCTCAGTCTGCCCCTGTTCAAAGGAAATCAGTGATGAAGGGGCGCACAACCAGCGTGGTATGGTCAACCTGAAAACACGGTTTAAAAAGTTCATATGGATAGAAGACATGATCAAGCTGGTGGAAGAATCAGCTTCATGTGATGTCTACTCGGTTCTGAAAAGATCCGATGAGAAGTTTATCACTGAAAGAGGCTTTTCAAACCCGAAATTCGTTGAGGATATTGTCAGGGATATCGCACTGGCGTTAAAAGCGGATAAAAATATAACCTGGTTTTCCGTAGAAGTGGAAAATTTTGAATCCATTCACAATCACAATGCATACGCATTCATCACCGGCGGCGAAAAACCTTCCATTTAGCTTATTGTCTGCCTGATTTTAGCCATGACCGGGCCGGTCGTTTAGCCCGGCGTATAGATCATCAAAGCAAATTTATACATGCCGCCCTTTTTCGGCATCCCCCCCTCATAAAGGAGATGAAGCCCTGTTTTAAAATCATTATGGGCTATCGATGATGATCGTCACCGGACCGTCATTGATCAGGGCGACATCCATCATGGCTCTGAATATCCCGGATTTTACACGAACGCCCATGCTGCTGACTCTGGATATGAAGTATTGATACATGGCTTCCGCTTTTGCCGGAGTCGCCGCATCAGCAAAAGACGGCCGACGGCCTTTTGCGCAGTCCGCAAAAAGTGTAAATTGAGACACGACCATCATTTCGCCGCCTGCTTCAAGCAAAGACCGGTTCATTTTACCGTCTTTATCTTCAAAAATCCGAAGGTGAATGATTTTGTTGGCCAAGTAGTCTGCATCAGTCAATTCATCGTCCTGTGCCACGCCCAATAGCACAAGCAGGCCGGGACCGATTTGGCTGACAAGCTTATTTTCCGCAGAGACAGAACTCTGTTTAACCCTCTGAATAACCGCTTTCATGGTCAATTTATATCCATGTGTTGTGAAAATAAAACCGTTTAAAAAACAGCAGCGATTTCCTTTTAAAATCTATTAAAAACCATTCTATGAATTGTCAAGGCAAACGGTGCCGATTCAAATTTACGGGCATCTTGATGTTTCGCAGATCAAATAAAATAATAAAAGTAAATTCCTTGACACACCGCTTGGTTGTGGCTTAAATTGGCCTTCTTTAAGAGTCATATTCATAATTTTATTCCATATCCGGAGTTTATATTCAATGGATTATAAGACGACGCTCAACCTTCCGATGACTGATTTTCCCATGAAGGCCAACCTGGCGAACCGTGAACCCGGTCAGCTGGATGATTGGGAAAAAGACAAGCTATACGACACCATCCGGACATCTTCTTCAGGTCGCCAGAGATTTATTCTTCATGACGGTCCGCCATATGCGAATGGAAATATTCATATTGGAACCGCATTAAATAAGATATTAAAGGACATCATTGTCAGATCCCGGCAAATGAAAGGGTTTGATGCTGTTTTTGTTCCGGGGTGGGATTGTCACGGTCTTCCGATAGAACTAAATGTGGACAAGCAGTTGGGCGCCAAAAAAAAGGGGATGACCATAGCGGAAATCCGCAGGGAGTGCAGAACTTACGCCGAAAAATTTATTGATATTCAGCGTTCCGAATTCAAACGCCTCGGTGTTATGGCGCAATGGGATGATCCCTATCTGACCATGGATTATCATTATGAAGCGATTATCGCCAAAAAATGCGCTGAATTTTCCCTGGAAGGGAGTCTGTTTCGAAGCAAGAAACCGATTTACTGGTGCTGCAGCTGCAAGACCGCGCTGGCTGAAGCTGAAATTGAATACGGCGATGAATCCTCTCCCTCAGTTTTTGTCAAATTCGAACTGATTGACGATTTAAGCCATCAGGCCCCCGCATTATCGGGCAATAAAGTCCATATGGTCATCTGGACAACAACCCCCTGGACCCTTCCCGCGAATCTTGCCATTGCAGTTCACCCTGATTATCAGTATGCGGCAGTAAAAACTGACACCGGCGAGGTATACATTCTTGCCAGCGAGCTGATTGAAGACTGCATGAGCACTTTCAAAGCAACCAACTATTCAGTTATCGCCGATATATCTCCACGTGCCCTTGAAAATAAGCGATGCCGCCATCCTTTGTATGAACGGGAATCTAAGATTGTGCTGGGCCAGCATGTCACTCTGGATGCCGGGACAGGATGCGTTCATACTGCGCCGGGCCACGGAAGGGAGGATTTTGAAGTCGGTCAGGCCTATCATCTTGATGTGTATTCACCCGTTGACGATGATGGGCGTTTTACCGATGATGTCGGTTTTTTTGCCGGACAGTTCGTCTTTCAAGCAGATCCGGGAATTGTTGAAAAACTCAAATCAGACGGCTCGCTGATTCATTCCGGTAAAATAACCCATTCATATCCGCATTGCTGGAGATGCAAAAAACCTGTTATTTTCCGTGCCACACCGCAGTGGTTTATTTCAATGGATAAAACCGGCTTGCGGCAAAAAGCCCTCAAAGCCATTGACTCGGTCCGATGGATTCCCTCATGGGGAAGAGATAGAATCTATGGCATGATTGAACATCGCCCGGATTGGTGCGTTTCCCGTCAGCGATCCTGGGGAGTTCCGATTACGGTTTTCTACTGCCGCAGTTGCCGCCGCCTGATGATAAACCAGGAAATCATAGACAGGATATTTTCAATTTTTAAGGAAAAGGGAGCGGATATCTGGTTTGAGCGGGAAGCGGATTTTTTTCTGCCTCAAGGTATCCGTTGCGAATCATGCGGAGACCATCGCTTTGATAAGGAAAATGATATTTTAGATGTCTGGTTTGATTCGGGCATCAGCCATGCCGCGGTTCTTGAAGAACGTTCGAATCTCGGGTGGCCCGCAGACCTTTATTTAGAAGGAAGCGACCAGCATAGGGGTTGGTTTCACAGCTCATTATTGACTGCCGTTGGGTTTAAAGGCGGCGCCCCATACAAGACCGTTTTGACACATGGATTTGTAGTGGATGGGGATGGCAAAAAAATGTCCAAATCTGTCGGCAATGTCATTGCGCCTAAAAAAGTCATTGATCGATATGGGGCTGAAATTTTGAGGTTGTGGGTTGCCGCATCGGATTATAAAGACGATATCCGAATTTCAGAAACAATACTGACCCAGTTAAGCGATGCCTATCGCAGAATCCGCAACACGTGCCGGTTTATTCTGGGAAATCTTTATGATTTTGACCCCGCCTCGCATCAGGTCGCCCATCATGAACTGCCGGATATGGACCGTTTTATACTCCATCGACTCCAGGGTTTAATCAGTCGCTCCTTGACGGCTTATGAAACATATGATTTTCATGTGGTCTACCATGCATTGTATAATTTTTGCAGTGTTGATTTGTCCGCGTTTTATCTTGATATATTAAAAGACAGGCTCTATGCCTCCGCTCCGGATTCACATGAACGACGAAGCGCCCAGACAGTGATGCATATCCTGGTCGACAGCATTTCCAGGATAATGGCACCCGTACTTCCGTTTACCGCGGAAGAAATCTGGAAGCATATGCCTGCGTTGCCGAATAAGGAATCCAGCATTCATCTCGCCGGTTTTCCTGATTCAATGGATCATTGCAGAGACGAACTCCTTGCGGAAAAATGGGAACTCATCCTTGAAGTGCGTGGCGAGGTGACAAAAGCGCTTGAATCCGCGCGTGTGGCCAAACTGATCGGGCATTCACTGGACGCATCAGTGGCAATCCATCTGTCCGGCAAGCTTTATGAATCATTAAAAGAATATGCGGACATGCTTCGATCCATTTTGATCGTCTCCCAAGCCACATTGTCGGACTCTCCTTCGCCGTGTGATGATTTTAAGCCGACCGGCATGGATGGGTTGAAGATTCACGTAAAGCCAGCACCTTATGTTAAATGTAACCGATGCTGGATGTTGGATCCAAGCGTCGGGTCTGATCAGAAATATCCGGATCTCTGCAATCGCTGCGCCAGTGTGCTGGTGGAAATATTGCCGGAATCTTAAGAGAAAAATCAACCCGTGATAAAAAATAAATATTTAAAGTTCGGCGCTGTTGCATTATCCATAATTGTTTTCGATCAAATTACAAAATGGCTTATCATTCAAACCATATTGCTGCACGATGTTTATCCCGTCATACCTGGATTGTTTAACCTGGTCCATATTTACAATCCGGGAAGTGCGTTCGGGCTCTTTGCTGATTATAACCATATATTTCGCAATGTTTTTCTATTGGCCGCGTCTGTTGTCGCTCTGTGTCTCATACTCTATCTTCATCACAACGTGCCTGAAAAATATCCGATTCTGTCAATCGGCTTTTCTTTGATTTTTGGAGGCGCGATCGGCAATCTTATTGACAGAATCCGATGGGGGCATGTTATTGACTTTATAGATATATATATTGGGACATTCCATTGGCCGGCGTTTAATGTTGCGGACAGCGCCATAACCATTGGGATGTTGATTTTTGCGTTCTATATGCTATTCCGAAAAATCCCGATTTAATCCAAACTGTCATACGCATATCACATAAATCAAAGGCTGATTCATGCATCCAATATTGTTAAAAATTGGCCCTATATCTGTCCATACATATGGTTTTTTTCTGGCTATGGGCATGCTGGCCGGAATTTACATGGCCAGATCTGAAGCGCGACGTTACTGCCTGGACCCTGACAGAATCATGGATCTTTGCTTTTATGTCGTTATTGCTGCAATTGTCGGGTCGCGTTTGTTTTACGTGTTAACAACTCCCGGATTGTATCTCACATCGCCGCTGGAGATATTCAAAATATGGAATGGCGGACTGGTTTTTTATGGAGGATTTATCGGCGCGGCGCTGGTGGTGATCATCTACCTTAAAAAATATCGCCTTCCCCTTGGGAAAATATCTGATATCGCGGCAGTTGCCATGCCGCTCGGACATTTTTTTGGACGCATCGGCTGTTTTTTCGCCGGGTGTTGTTATGGGAAGTCCTGCCAAATGCCGTGGTCAGTTACTTTCAGCAGCCCTGACTCCCTGGCCCCTTTGAATATTCCGCTGCACCCGACACAATTATATGAATCGGCCGCCAACCTGATGGTTTTTTTAACAATGCTTGCATGTCGCCGCCATAAGCGTTTTGACGGTCAGTTGTTTTTAATATACATTATTTTATACGGTGTTAATCGATCAATTATTGAAATGTTCCGGGATGATTTTCGCGGGGGGACATTTTTCGGAATTTTTTCGATTTCACAGGCAATCGCAATCGCTTCCGCAATCACTTCTGTCATTGCGCTCGCAGTATTGAGCGCACGCAAAAAATCTTAACCAAAATGCCGGAACTTCATCACCAGTCGCTCCATCAGTATTTAAAAGAAACAGACCAGACATCATTTGCCCCTGTCTGTTTAGTATATGGTGAAAGTTTTCTTTATGAGCAGGCCGTGAAACAAATTGTGGATGCAATCATACCGGATGTATCTAAACAACGTCAGGGGCATGAAATCATCCGACATCAGGAACCCTCCCAGATCATTGATGCGATTGAGAGACTCAATACATATGCGTTTTTTAATCAAAAAAAGATCATTGAATTAAGGGATTCAAATATTTTTGTCAGCGCGCGGAATCAGGGAAAACTTTTGGGGAAAATAAAAAAAGCCTATGACAGTTCGGATATGATTCTTGCAATTCGATATTATCTTGAGCTTTTGGCCCGATTGAATATTGATTCAGATGATATCAGCGAAGAGAACATCAACAGTATTTTAGATATTGACGCCAATGAATTTCCGGACATCAAATGGCTTACGGCGATTTCAGATGAGGCGAAAAAAAACAGCCGGACACCTCTCCAGACCAATGATGAGTCGGATATATTGGAGAAAGCCCTTGTCGCGGGATTTCCCAAAAACAATCATCTGATCATTTCGACAGATACGGTTGATAAACGAGCCGGTTTGTATCAATCCATAAAGAACATTGGAATTATAATTGATTGCACCGTGTCAAAAGGCTCCCGAAAAGCCGATAAGGATCTCCAGCGTAAAACCCTTCTGGATTACCTGAACCGGGAACTCAAAAAGCACCGAAAGGAAATGGACCCTGACGCTTTTGAGTTGTTCTATGAAAAGATCGGTTTTGATATTCGAAACTTTGCCGGCTGTTTAGAAAAAATTATCCAGTATGCGGGCGATAGAACAGCTATTCATGCACGGGATGTGGAAGCTGTTTCACATCAGGTTCGCCAGGATCCGATTTATGAATTAACCGGCGCCATACTGGAAAAAAATATCGCAAAATCCCTTTATTGCCTTTCATCTCTTTTGAATGCCGGGTACCATCCGCTTCAAATTTTAACAGCGATTGTCAATCAGATGCGAAGAGTTTTGATGATAATTGGATTTTTGAGAAGCCCATCCGGCCAAACATGGCACAAGGGAATTCGTTTTGAGAAATTTCAAAGCGATGTTGTTCCGTTAATTCGCAAGTATGACGACGCGCTATTATGTCGTTTAAAGGAAAACGAACTTGCCTATTTGGATAAATCGGAAAATGAAAGCGCATCTTCAAAAAAGAGCGTCTCTTCTGACCTTTTGATATTAAAAAAAGATCAGCATCCCTATTCGGTTTATGCATCTTTTCTTAAAGCGGAAAGGATGGAGGAAGTAGGTATTTTAAGAGCTCTGACGAATTTAAGCAAGGCGGATATGGCAATGAAAACCACGGGTCAGCGGCCCAAATCCATCCTGGAAGAACTTATCATAAAAATTTGCACCCCGAACGGCATGTGATGCGACAGGTTTTATGACGCAATATTCCAGCCAGATCGACGAATACATCAATTCCCTGAAAAATTCAAAGACTCTCGGCGGAAATGTCGTATACAGCAGGATATTGCCGCCGAGGACTGAAATCCTCACTCCATTGAAACAGCTTAAATCCCCAAAAATAAAAAAACTCCTGAAGTCTTTGCGCATCAGCTCTCTGTATTCTCACCAAATGCGCGCCATTGACATGATCAATTCAGGAAAACATGTGGTTGTCGCAACCCCTACGGCCAGCGGCAAAACGCTGATATACAATATTCCGGTGCTTGACAGAATTTTAAAGAAACCGGAAACGCGGGCATTATATTTATTCCCGTTGAAAGCCCTGGCTCAGGATCAATTGAGGGCATTTGAGGAAATAACCTCCCACTGCGATTCATTGAAAATAAATGCAGCAATATATGACGGGGATACGTCGGATTGGCATCGTAGAAAAATTCGAGAAAATCCCCCCCATGTCATCATGACCAACCCTGAAATGCTTCACCTTTCCTTTTTACCGTATCATGAAAAATGGCGGGAGTTTTTTTTAAACTTAGATGTCGTCGTGGTCGACGAGGTTCACACGTATCGTGGCGTCATGGGATCCCATATGGCCCAGGTTTTCAGAAGATTCCGGCGTGTTTGCGACGCATATCACCGGCATCCCACTTTTATTTTGAGTTCCGCGACGATTTCCAATCCATCCGGCTTATCTGAAGCGCTGACCGGTCTTACGGTGCATACCGAAGCGAACAGCGGAGCGCCCCAGGGGAAACGGCATTTCGTATTTTTAAATCCGTCCGGAAGTCCTTCAAGCGCCGCGATATTATTGCTTAAAGCTGCCCTTCATCGGGAAATGCGAACCATTGTCTATACCCAATCGCGAAAAATGTCCGAACTCATAGCGATCTGGGCGGGGAGCCAAAAGGGTAAATTCAGCGGCAAAATCAGCGCATACCGTGCCGGATTTCTTCCTGAAGAACGTCGGATCATTGAAAAAAAACTCTCCTCAGGAGAACTCCTCTCCGTGGTTTCCACCAGCGCGCTTGAACTCGGCATAGACATAGGAGACCTTGATTTGTGCCTGCTGGTCGGGTATCCGGGTACGGTGATGTCCACCTGGCAGAGAGGCGGCCGTGTGGGACGCAGCGGGCATGATTCTGCCATTATTCTGATCGCCGGCGAAGATGCACTGGATCAATATTTCATGCGATATCCGGACGAGTTTTTTTTCAGAAAACCCGAGGCGGCTGTCATCAACCCTCATAATCCGGATATTGTTAAAAAGCATCTGGTTTGCGCCGCCGCGGAATTGCCTTTAAAAATTGATGATCCTTATTTCTCATCGCCCCAAATGGTTCAGAATCTGTGCGACCTTGAAAAAAACGGGGATTTGTTGAAAAATCAAAACGGGGATCAGTTCTACGCGTCAAAATATTCCCCCCATCGATTGGTTGATTTACGGGGAACCGGTTCGCGTTATCATATCATTTCAACAGAAACCGGAGCCCATCTGGGTGAAATTGACGGATACAGAGCGGTCAGAGAAACACATCCGGGCGCCATTTATTTGCACCAGGGTCAAACCTATCACATCGATTCTCTGGATACGGGAGCAAAAATTGTGCGCGCCTCACAATCCAAATCCATATACTACACCAGAGTGCGCGGACATAAAGAAACCGAAATTTTAGATATATTTAAGGAAAAACAAATTTTAAACACCCATATCTGGTTCGGACGCCTAAAAGTGACAGACCAGGTGACCGGCTATGAGAAAAGGCATATTCACGGCAATAAAAGAATTGACATCATTCCGCTGGATTTACCTCCCCAGATTTTTGAGACAGAAGGGATTTGGGTTTCGATTGAGTCAACCATAGTCCAACAGGCGGAAGAGGCCAACCATCATTTTATGGGCGGCATTCACGCGCTCGAACATGCGATTATCGGATTGTGCCCCCTTTTTGTATTAACTGACAGGAATGATTTCGGTGGAATCTCCACCCCGTTTCATCCCCAGGTCGAATCTGCAGCAATCTTTGTTTATGACGGAATTCCCGGCGGCATCGGATTAACGTTTCAGGCTTATGAAAAAGCCTTAGATCTGATGCATCAGACTCAAAAACTCATAAAATCCTGTCCCTGTGAAACCGGATGCCCTTCCTGCGTTCATTCCCCAAAATGCGGTTCCGGCAACCGACCCATTGATAAATCAGCAGCCCTGTTTATACTTGACCGGCTCATTGGCGCGCCGTCATCCACCCGCCCCCCATCCATCCGAAAAATTAAGACGCTGAAAAAAAGTCAAGTCGATTTCCTGCCCCAAAAGCATCGGAACTTTTGCGTTCTTGACATTGAAACAAAACATTCCGCTGAAGAGGTCGGCGGTTGGCACATGGCCCATCGCATGGGGATCAGTTGTGCTGTCTTATATGATTCCACAACCGATTCATTTGTTGAATTTTATGAGCATCAAATTACACAACTCATTGAGATATTGAAAAAATTTAAATTAATAATCGGTTTTAACATTAAACGCTTCGACTTTCACGTAATGAGCGGATATTCGGATTTTGATTTCAACACATTGCCGACTTTGGATTTACTGGAATTCATCTATCATCATCTTGGATACAGAATATCACTGGACCATCTGGCTGAAATCAACCTTGGCGTAAAAAAAAGCGCGGATGGTCTTCAGGCGCTTCAGTGGTGGAAGCAGGGGCGGATCGACGACATCCTGGCATATTGCAAAAAAGATGTTGAAATAACGAAGAATATTTATATTCTTGGCGCAGAGCAGGGGTATCTGCTGTTTAAAAATAAGGCTGGCCAACTGGTTCGCATTCCGGTGAACTGGCGATAGGGTCCCGAAAGAATGGGTGTTATCCTGTCTTTTTTATTCTTTTTTTTATGAATAGACTTCTTGCTAAAAAAGTTTTAATTGTGTTATCAGAAAAGATCAGATTTTGAAATTGCCGGGAGAGGATGGACAATGGCCGGAACTGAAATATTTTCGAAATATTCAGTCAGCAGTAAACCCGCTCATAACAAGGCGGTGAACGGTCGCTCAAATGCCGATCAGAAGCGGCCTTGGAAAATAATCATCGCCGACGATGAAGCAGAAGTTCACAATGTCACCCGGATGGTCTTGAGCGATTATGTCTTTGAAGGCCGACCACTCCAGTTTATCAGCGCTTATTCCGCTAAAGAAACAGAAGAACTGATATTAAACAATCCGGATACCGCCATCATTCTTCTGGATGTCGTTATGGAAACCGATGATGCGGGTCTTAAACTTTCAAAATATATCAGGCAAAACGCCTGCAATCAGTTTGTAAGAATTATCCTGCGAACCGGACAACCCGGAAAAGCGCCCGAAAAAGACGTGATCATTGAATATGATATCAACGAGTATAAAGAAAAAACTGAACTCACCGTTCAAAAACTGTTTACGACCATCACTGCCGCGCTCCGTTCATACAGGGATTTGCGGATTATCGAAAAAAGCCGGATCGGACTTGAACAGATCATCAAGTCCTCCGCGCATTTGTTTGAACAGCAATCCTTAAAAGAATTTGCCAAAGGCGTGCTGACCCAGTTGATATCGATTCTTAAGCTTGATGAAAGCTCTGTCTATCTTCAGCATTCAGGTTTCAGCGCCATCAGCGACAAAAACGATTTTATCATTCTCGCGGCGACCGGGAAATATGAAAATGCGGTTAACCATTATGTATCAGATATTTTATCCGATGATATGATCGGGTACTTGAAACAATCCGTCGCTGCCAAGCAAAGCATTTTTGTTGACGATGTTTATGTGGGTTATTTTGCGACCAAGAACGGCAATCAAAACCTCCTGTTTTTAAAAAGCTGCGCGAATCTTACCCAGCTGGACCGTGATTTAATCCGAATATTCTCAAACAATGTCGCCATTGCTTTTGAAAACATCCTTCTTCACAAAGAACTCATTGAAACCCACAAGGAAATGCTATTAACACTCGGTGAAGTTGTTGAAAACCGTTCACGTGATGTCGGAAAACACGCTTATCGCGTTTCGTTATTCTGTCATCTGCTGGCTGTTAAATCAGGGTTGAGCCAGGAAGATTCGGATTTGCTCAGACTCGTTTCGCCAATCCATGATGTTGGCAAAGTCGCCATACCGGACTCAATTCTCTTGAAACCCGGAAGGCTCACCAATGAAGAATTTGAAAGAATCAAACCGCACACCACCATCGGCCATGATATTTTGAAAAATTCAAATAGGAAAATAATGAATGCAGCCGCCATCGTGGCGCTTCAGCATCATGAGCATTGGGACGGCACTGGATATCCAAATGGTTTGAAAGGAGAGGATATTCATATATTCGGAAGAATCACCGGGCTGGCAGATGTTTTCGATTCATTGACACACTGGCGAATTTATAAAGAAAAATGGAGCATGGACCGGGTAGTTGAACTCATCAAGCAGCAACAAGGACTTCGATTTGACCCCAGGCTCGTTGATATATTTCTTCAACATCTAAATCTTTTTGTCGAAATAAACAGCAGTAATCCGGATTAAAGCATAATGCATCTGCGCCTGGGGCCCATGCTGGACCGCAGGCGCAATTGAATCTGATGCCATCAGGAGGGTGTAATCGTGCCGGACAAATCAACTTTCAAACAATTGCGTGAAGATGAAAGGGAAGTGAGAAAGCAGCTGATCATCAAGGCTGCCAAATCACTGTTTGAAGAAAAATCCTTTCACGACATCGGAATGCGGGATATCGCAGTTAAAGCCGGCGTTTCCGCGGCATCGATATACAGATATTTCCCGAGTCAGGATGATCTTTTTGTTGAGGCCCTGATCCAGGATTTAAACAACATAGAACAACGCTTTCAGCATCGATTGAATCAGGGGGATTCTATTGAGGATCTGACCCTGGCGGTTGTGGATTACATGATTGATAATGAAGCGACGTTCCAGATGATGTGCCATTTTATGATACGCGGTGAAAGGACGCCCCAGGCATTGAAAAAATTCAACGGGGTTCAGCGTTACTTTTTAGACATGTTTGACAAAGTTGTCAAAAGCACAGAAGGCGCCGGAAATCTCCGCTTAAACACGCAGGCTTTTTTCGCTTCTTTGGCGGGGGTTGTGCTTACATTCCGGAATTATCCGGGGCGCACCGCCGAGGAAAAACGAAAAGCCATCCACAAACTCGCGCTTATCATCATGCGTCAGGGGACCATCGACACTTTTGAGAAGGCCTGACGTTTAATGGCGCTATAAGCATTTCGCGTATTCAGTCATTGCCTCATGGTAGAATAACTTTTCGGGTGCATCATATCTTGGAGAAAAATGAAATAAAGTAAAACGTTTTACGCCCGACAATGCTGCGATTCTTCCCGCCTGTTTTGCGGTCAAGTGATATTTTTTTTCAGCATGCGCCCTGTCCTGGTCCAAAAACGCGGATTCAATAAATAAATGATCCGCTCTATCCACCAGCTTGATAATTTTTTCACAATTGGATTGTGAGAATGCGACATCCGAAATATATCCGATTTTCTGGCCTTTGGTTATAAGCGCCAGTCTGTCGGCCAATTCCTTTAAAGTAAATTTTTTTTTAGAAAGCTCGACGACTTCATCAAGACCTTGATCGGCATACAGCGCCTGTTTCAATTCATAAATCCACGGGCCGGGCGTCAATCCCAAATCTTCCAGAACGCCTTTTCTAATATTGATTTTATATTTTTCTTTAACCGCAAAACCCAGAGCAGGGATGCCATGATCCAGAATCTCTGCAGATACGCTAAAGGAGGGTTCATCATGAAGTATCGGGCTGCCGGGACAATCAACGTGGTCATCTTCGCACGGATTGAATTTGCTTTGGCATAAATATCGCCGGGTAATGCGACAACCGGTCCTGATTTCAGTGGCCTGCAGGATGAAGCGGTTTGTATAATTATTGACGAGATTCCATGAATATCCGTTTAGCTTGCCTTCCAAGTTTTTTAAAAATCCATCGGGTCCGTATAAGCAAAGTGTTTTTTCGCGTCCGAGCAGTATGCGCAACAAATGATCGAATCCACAGAAATGATCCATGTGAGTGTGGGTGACAAAGACATGGCTGACTTTCAGCAAATCCCTTGGCGACAGCGAAAAAATCTCTCCAAGATCAAAGAGGATGGCCCGTTTGGTGAAAAAAAAAGGGATAAATAAACCCGGGTCGCCCGATGGGCGGTTGACTAAAAAGGGATTGAATAAATGCGGCATTATTTGGAAAGATGTTTTATGACCTGCTTGTTGATGCAGGCATAGATCTCCTCATCAGAACCATAAATATCTACAATATCCTTATGTTCAATCAAATGTTCAATCACAAAGGCGGTTACATAGAGACTGACGATATGGGGATTGGCGACAATGTTGCGAATCGGCGAGATTTGGTAGTCAATTTGGAAATCATCGGCGCGCGCGAGTTTTTCAAGACAGTTTGCCACTTGCTCCTCAAGGGAATTTTTATTGTGGGTTTCGACAAGGTTGCTTTCCACAAGCTTCATCGAAATGGCATTACTGAGCGTTTCCAAATGATCCGTTACAGAAAGTATGGCTTTTCGTTTCTCATATTCAGTCGAGGACGCAATTTTTGATATCAGCCTTGATTCACCCCGGTTGCTTGGTCGAAAACGTTTTGACATGTGATTTACCTTTAATATCAGTATAATTCAATTTTTGTGATTATTTTTTATAATCTTATTTACATAATGTCAAACATTCATCATTTCAAGTAAAAACTATTCAGGAAATGCGGTTTATCGAATATCCTCAATGAGCAGTTGAATGCCTTGACCGTTATTCCAATGATTCCTCCGCAGTCGGTATGCTATTTCTTTAGCGTATTTTCTTGAGGCCAGTTCCTGGTCCGCATTAAACCAAATCGCCGGAAAGACAGGAGATGAGGGGGATTTTTTCTGTTTGACGGTTAATTTAAGATGGCGGTTCCCGATGATTTTTGAAAAAACAATTTCAATATATTTGCTGTAAAATACGGGTTCGGGGTTCTGGGGGCCAAAAGGCTGCATGGCGTTTATTTCATCGATCAAGTTTTCCGTTATCATATCGAAATTTAATTCATGATCAATCTCAAGAGATGGAAAGGATTGAATATTTTTCGACAAATGCTCAACCGCTTCTTCAAAAGCGTTTTTGAAACTTAAATATTGTTCCGGTTTGATTTGAATGCCGGCGGCCATGGGATGGCCGCCGAAATTTTCCAGATAACCGGAACATGCTGAAAGAGCATCATAAATATTGATACCGGGGATGCTTCTGCCTGAACCTTTACCGATGCCATCTCTAAATGATACCAGTATCACCGGCCTATAGAACTTTTCCATCAAACGGGACGCTACAATTCCCAACACGCCTTCGTGCAAATCCTGACTTCTTAATACAAGCGTCTTTTTTTCAAGCAAATGGGGTTCATCTTTTAAAAATTTTATAATCTGGTTTAAAATCAACGACTCCTCTTTTTGACGCATTGCATTCAGTGAATTAAATTTTTCAGCCAACTGCGCAGCCCGGGCGCTATCTTTGGTCAGCAGAAGCTCAACCCCCATTTCGGCATGCGCCATGCGACCTGCCGCATTGATTCGAGGGCCTATTCGAAAGGCAATATCATCGGAATCGATTTGCGGCTTCAGAATACCGCTGACGCTCTGCAATGCTTTGATGCCAGGTCTTGGATTGTCATTGATGACATCAATTCCGGATCTGGTGATCACCCGATTTTCTTTGATCATGGGCACAATGTCGGAAATGGTACCCAGGGCAACAAGGTCGCAATATTCCTTCAGATTCGGCTGAGATTGGATATTCCAGAAATTTATTTCTCTGAGATGCCTGCGAATGCCGATGAGAAGGCAGAACGCAACGCCAACTCCGGCTAAGTATGAAGAATTTGAAGGACAATCATTCCGTCGGGGATTGATGACAGCCAAAGCATCGGGAAGTTGATCTGAAAGCCGATGATGATCGGTAACAATGACATCAATGCCTGACTCATTTGCAAGGTCAATGGCTTTATGGCTGCCGGAACCGCAGTCTGCCGTAACGATCAGGCGGATGCCGCGGGGAATGGCAACTTTCACTATTTGTGTTTCATTCATCCCGTATCCTTCGGATATCCGGTCAGGAATATAGTAGGAAACATGGGCGCCGGCGCATTTAAGGAAATCATAAAGAAGCGCTGTTGATGTTACGCCGTCCACATCATAATCGCCAAAGACCAGAATAGGCTCATGGTGGAGAATGGCTTTGGCAATGCGATGGACCGCCCTGGGCAGGTCGGCTAATAATGCATGTGATCGGATTTGATCCAGGGAGGGGTTCAGGAACGATTCAATTTCCTGTTTTGAAAGCAGGCCTCTCCTTGCCAGGATTGCCGAAATAACAGGATGACAGCCGCTTTCGCGGCAAACAGTCTGGGCTGCCTCAAAATCGGGGCGGGCGATATGCCATTGTTTTTTCATAGGTGAGCATATAACGCATTCATCGCAATCAGACAACGATATTTTGTGAGCCTGTCTGGTGTTTTGGGATAAAGCTTGATCCGGTTTTTACCGCCACAGATAAAATAAATGATCGTATATAAAAAAATAAAATCAGGTTTTTATTGAAAAATAAAAATTCGATATATATCTTTTCATTGCGCGCCATTTATCCGGATGCGCCAATGTTATAGATTATTTAAAATTATAAGGCATATTCTGACAGGCGGGATTTATTGAAGTCAACATGCAAACTGTTTCAAATTGATCGACAATCGGTTGGATTTATTAAATTCATATTTGAGGCTTACGACGGCTTGGCGGTCATAACCACCCGTGACCCTTTTGCTGCAAAAATATCATTAAGCATCCCCCCCGGTTCTGAGCCCGATGTTGAACGTCTCATGGATGACTTAAAAAAAAATATGATGATTCGCGCCATTGATGAATAACTTGATCAAGTTCAGTGTGTCATAAGCATATTTTATGAAAAGCCGCAAAGTCTATATACAGACCATTGGATGCCAGATGAATGTTTATGATTCCGGCAAGATGATGGAGTCTCTCGTGCCTGTGAATTGCTCCCCAACTGATTCTCTGGGTGAAGCGGACATTATCATTGTCAATACATGCGCGATCAGGGAAAAAGCAGTTCAAAAAGTGCACAGCTTTATCGGACGCCTAAACAGCCTTAAAACAAAAAAGGAAAATCTCAGGATCATTGTCGCAGGATGCGTGGCGCAACAAGAGGGCAGGGCGCTGATGAACCGATTTCCCCATATTGATGTTGTTTTGGGTACGCATACGGTGCATCGGCTGCCCGATATGCTTGAAGAAGTTGATCATAACGGCGAACCGGTTATCGATATTGGAATGTCGGAGTCGCCGGTTGAATTTGATGCCCCTAAATCCCAACTTCAAGCGCAATCTGATACCAACCGGTTCGTCACCATAATGAGGGGATGCGACAATTATTGCACATATTGCGTCGTCCCATATGTCCGGGGAAGGGAAACAAGCCGTCGCCCCGGCGACATTCTCAATGAAATTCAGATCCTGACGCAATCCGGAATCAAAGAAATAACCCTGCTTGGCCAAAATGTGAACAGTTACGGAATCAAGGAAGGTTGGCTCACATTTCCGGAATTGCTTGAAATGGCCAACCGAGTGGTCGGCTTGAAAAGAATCCGATTTGTCACATCGCATCCCAAAGATCTGTCTGACGATTTAATCGCATCATTTCAAAGGCTTGACAAACTTTGCAATCATATCCATTTGCCCGTTCAATCCGGTTCAAACAGAATTTTAGAAATGATGAACCGGAAATACACCCGCGAGCGATATATTGAAAAAGTTGAAAAATTACGCGAATCCGCCCCGGACATTTCTATCACAACTGATATTATCGTCGGATTCCCCGGAGAGCGTCATGAAGATTTTGATATGACGCTGCGGCTCATGGAAACGGTACGATTTGATAATTTATTTGTATTTGAATATTCGGACAGCGCAATTACACCGTCTTCCCGTTTCCCCGATAAAATTTTGCAGAAATCAAAAAATGAGAGACTTCAGGAAGTGCTTCGTCTTCAAAAACATATTTCAACTGAAAAAGACCGCCTTCTTGTCGGACAGGTTTTTCCGATCCTTGTGGAAGGGCCGAGTAAAAAAGAGCTTAAATCAGGCGCCCTGGTCAATTCATCTCAAAAAGAGCTGACAGGCCGTTCTTCTGGAAATCGAATTGTTAATTTCAGCTTGAAAACTGATTGTATGCTTGACATTGATGCAATGAAAGGAGAGATTATTGACATAAGGATAGACCGGGTTTTTTCGAATTCCCTGCAGGGATCGCCTGTGGAAAAAGATTTTTTAAAACGTTAAGGAGACTGTTTATATGTTGCATGAAATGACGATCGGGGGACTCGCAATGGATCCGTCAACAAATGCACCGATTCTTATATTGAATTCCGTAAAAGAGGATTTTTCGATTCCGATCTGGATCGGCATTCTCGAAGCCGCCTCTATTGCGTCAGTGCTTCAAAATATCACATTTGACCGGCCCATGACCCATGACCTTTTCAAGAATTTTATCGAAAAAGTCAATATACGGATTTCCCGAATCGAAGTCTGCGATTTAAAGGATAATACATTCTTTGCAAAAATATATTGCCACTCCCCGGAACAGGAATTTATTCTTGATTCGCGTCCCAGTGACGCGATCGCCCTGGCGTTGAGATTTAAAGCGACCATTTACGTGGATGATAAGGTCGTGGACAATTTAAAAGTGAAAAATGGCGAATATGAGACTGTCGATGAGAGCGATCAGGGGAAAAAATGGGAAGAATATCTCAAAAACCTTTCTCCGGATGATTTCGGAAAGTACAAAGTATAATTCATTAAAAAAGTCTTGACTTTATTCTGAAATTAAAGGAAATTGCAGCATCCGTTAATATGTTTTAAATCACAATGAGCGTAAACCTGTCAATATGATGAACCTTCACTTCAGATTATATTTTTGGTACTATTATTACCGCTTTTATCATAAAGGCCTGCCTGAGGTGTAATAAAAAACAACAGATTAAATAAAAGATAAAAAGCCGCGGGCAGACGAAACGCCCGCGGCTTTTATTTTTTGTATACTCCCGGATACATAATGACTTTGAACTTTTAAATTTGATTGAAAAGGAGAATGAAAATGACAATTATCGGCAAACAGATTCGAATGGAACGCATCATGGATCGCAATACTGGAAGGACGATCATTGTTCCGCTGGATCATGGCGTATCCGTCGGACCGATTCCCGGAATATGCGACATTAAATCTACGGTAGCAAAAGTCGCAGAAGGGGGCGCAAACGCCATTGTCGAGCACAAGGGCCTTGTGGGCGCCGGTCATCGCAGGAGCGGCGCGGATATCGGGCTTATCATTCATTTGTCAGCTTCTACAGCGCTTTCTCCCTATCCCCATTCCAAAACCCTTGTTTGTTCGGTTGAAGAGGCTTTGAAACTCGGGGCTGACGCTGTTTCCATTCATGTCAATATCGGCGACGAGCAGGAAAAAGATATGCTCAACGATTTTGGCAAAGTGTGTTATGAAGCGCGCACTTGGGGCATGCCCCTGCTTGCGATGATGTATCCCCGCGGCCAAAAAATCAAAGATGAATACGATGTTGAAGTGGTGAAGCATGCCGCGCGGGTGGGCTGCGAAATGGGCGCGGATATTGTTAAGGTGTCCTATACCGGATCACCTGAATCTTTCAGACAGGTTGTTGAAGGATGCACAGTGCCGGTTCTGATTGCGGGCGGTGCGAAAATGGATTCTGACCGGGATATCCTTGAAATGGTGAAGGGATCCATTGAAGCGGGAGGATCCGGGGCTTCCATCGGGCGAAATGTTTTTCAACATCGGAATCCTTCCTTGATGGTAAAGGCGATGGCAAAAATTATTTTTGATGATGGCTCAGTGGATGAGGCCTTAAAAATTCTGAAATAGAATATAGATTTGGAGGGACTTTTAAATGAGAAAAATTTGGGTGAAGGTTGATCCATGGGATAAGGAACTCGTAATCACCGCATTGGAAGGCGGCGCGGATGGCGTTCTCATTCCACAGGGGCATGCCCAGGAAGTCAGGCAACTGGGAAGAATCCTCACCATTGCCAAAGACGGCGATATTAAGCTGGGCGAGGAAGTCATATTTTTTGCCATCAGCAGCGGCAGCGATGAGGATGAAATTATCAAACTCTCAAAAAGCAAGCAGGTGATACTTGAATGCAGCGACTGGACCATTATCCCTCTTGAAAATCTCATTGCCAAGGGCGCCAATGTGATTGCGCAGGTTCAAACGCTTGAGGACGCCCAAACCGCCTTCGGCATACTTGAAAAAGGGGTTGATCACATTTTGCTCTGCATCAACAACCCTGTTTCGTTAAAAAAAGCCCTTCTTCAATTAAAATCAAAAACTGACATGATACCGCTGGTCGCAGCGGAAATCACTGAAATAAAGCCCCTTGGAATGGGGGACAGGGTTTGCGTGGACACCTGTACTGAAATGAAAATAGGGGAGGGGATGCTGGTGGGCAACAGCAGCAGCGCTCTGTTTCTGATACATTCGGAAAGCATATCCAATCCCTATGTCGCCCCGCGACCGTTCCGCGTCAATGCCGGACCGGTCCACGCATACACCCGCGTGCCTGGAGGCAAAACACGATACCTGTCTGAACTGTCGGCTGGAGATCCGGTATTGATCATCGATTATAAAGGGAATTCAACTGCCGCCATTGTGGGCCGTCTAAAAGTTGAAAAAAGACCCTTGATTCTTGTTAAGGCTAAAACTGATACACAGGAGATCACCGCCATCCTTCAAAATGCGGAAACGATTCGTCTGACCGCGCCTGACGGAAAGCCCATATCCGTTGCCAGCCTCAAAACCGGCGATCAGGTGCTGGTCGCACTGGAATCAAGCGGAAGGCATTTTGGAATCAAAATAGATGAAACCATCACTGAAAAATAAGAAACGCCATGATTGAAATCAAACCCCGTAAAGTCGGAAATACAGTTATCGCAGTCCCTGGCTCCAAAAGTTATACGCACCGGACATTTATCGCATCGGCGCTCTCCGGGGGTCTCTGCAAAATCACAAACTGGCTGGACAGCGAGGACACCCGATATACCCTGACCGCACTGCATAAACTCGGCATTCGTTCTGATCAAAAGAGTGATGGATTTTATATTCAAGGCACAAACGGTTCGTTTGCGCCATATGATTCCCCCATTGATCTTGGAAACTCCGGCACATCCATGCGGCTGCTGACGGCTTTGACCGCGCTGGGTCAGGGAACGTATGTATTATCGGGTTCTGAACGGATGCATCAGCGGCCCATTCATGAATTGCTTGAAGCGCTTCACCAAATCGGAATTTCCGCTGTTTCAATCAATCATAGCGGCTGCCCGCCCGTCAAGGTCATTGCAGGCAAAATCAAGAAAGGCCGAGTGAATATCAACTGCAGCATCAGCAGCCAGTACTTATCTGCGCTTTTATTGATCGCCCCTTTTGCCGATGGAGAAGTCCACCTGCATGTGACCCAAGGACCGGTGTCTAAGCCCTATATTGATTTGACACTGGATATCATGGCAAAATTCGGAATCACTGTGAGGCGCAACGGCTACACTGATTTTTTTGTTCAAGGCGATCAGAAATATCAGTCCGGAGAATATGCCATAGAGCCGGATTGCTCCCAGGCCAGCTATTTCTGGGCGGCAGCCGCCATAAGCGGCGCAACTGTTAAGGTCACCGGCATACCCAGAGACTCAAAACAGGGGGATTTGAAATTTATCAATGTTTTGGGTGCAATGGGATGTCATATTGACATTGCAAGCGATGGAATTTCAGTCACAGGCAAAGCGCTTTCCGGCATCGCAGTGGATATGGGAGATATGCCGGATCTGGTGCCCACCCTTGCGGTGGTTGCCTCATATGCAAAGGGTGTCACGCTTGTCAAAAATGTTGCCCATCTGAAAGCGAAAGAAAGCGACCGGCTGGCCGCTGTCATCAACGAGCTATCCAAAATGGGAATTTTTGCTGCTTCACGCGATAACGACCTGATGATCACCGGTGGACAGGCGCATGGCGCCGAGATTGAAACCTATAACGACCACCGCATCGCAATGAGTTTCGCCGTGGCCGGTCTTGCGGTTCCGGGAATAAAAATAAACAATGAAACCTGCGTTGAAAAATCTTTCCCGAACTTCTGGGAGAAGTTTAATCAATTATAATAAGGCGAGGTCTTTTCATGTCCGGAAATACATTCGGCCATCTATTTAAAATCACAACATGGGGAGAATCCCACGGCAATGCAGTCGGTGTAGTCATTGACGGGTGCCCGCCCCAAATCCCCATCACCGCATCAGACATCCAGGCGATGCTTGACCGGCGAAAGCCTGGAGGATCCCTCGCAAGCACTTCCCGTAAAGAAAAGGACACTGCCGTGATACTTTCCGGCACATTTGAAAACAAAACCACCGGAACCCCCATCATGATCATGGTGGAGAACAGGGACGCAAATTCAAACGCATATCAGCACTATGCTGATGTCTATCGACCGGGGCATGCGGATATCACCTATATGGCTAAATACGGCATCCGGGACTGGCGCGGCGGGGGAAGGTCATCTGCGCGGGAAACAGTCGGAAGGGTGGCGGCCGGCGCTGTGGCCCGTTTGATTCTCAATCAAGCCGGCATTGAAGTTTTTGCATTTACCAGGTCATTGGGAAAAATTAACTGTAAAAGCTTTGACCGAAGCGTGATTGAACAAAATACGTTTTTTGCCCCGGACTTGACTGCCGCTGATTTGATGCAACGGGAAGTTGCCGAAGCGAAACGGACCGGAGACTCTGTCGGCGGGATTGTCGAAATCCGGGCCCTGGGAGTTCCCGCAGGATTGGGGGAACCGGTGTTCGACAAACTCGACGCGGATCTGGCCAAAGCTTTGATGAGCATCGGCGCTATAAAGGGTGTAGAAATCGGGTCGGGGTTTCATGCCGCCACCCAGAGGGGTTCGCAAAACAATGACCCGATAACGGCTGACGGGTTTTTAAGCAACAATGCAGGCGGCATCCTGGGCGGAATTTCCAATGGAGATGACATTATTGTCCGTGCGGCGGTAAAACCTATACCATCAATCTCTATTGAACAAGACACCATTGATACAAACGGCAACCCCCGAAAAATTACAATAAAGGGCCGCCATGATGTTTCCGCCATTCCCCGGATCAATGTGGTATGCGAAGCGATGGTATCAATCGTTGTGACAGATCATTTTCTTCGTCAAAAAATATTCCATTTTGAATCATTGACAAATTATGGAAAAATTGAGTATTAAAAATACTATATGTCTTT
>JALOPH010000328.1 GCA_025453995.1 Desulfobacterales bacterium | reverse complement strand
ATGAAACTGATCATTATCGGCGGCGTGGCCGGTGGCGCGACCGCAGCCGCGCGGGCCCGACGCCTGAATGAATATGCAGAGATCATACTTTTAGAAAGAGGGGAGTTTATCTCTTTTGCCAACTGCGGACTGCCGTATTATATCGGCGGCGTAATCAAAAAGCGTGACAGCCTCCTCGTTACAACCGCAAAGGCATTTCAGGAAAGATACCATGTTGATATTCGCCTTTTTTCTGAGGTAACCGCCATTGACAGGAAAAACAAGCAGGTGGAGATTAAAAATTTTTCCACAGGAGAAAGCTATCGTGAATCATATGACAAGCTCATTCTTTCCCCCGGGGCAGAACCTGTTAAGCCCAAGTTGGAGGGCATTGAACTGGAAAATATTTTCAGCCTGCGCAATATTCCGGATACGGACCGGATCAAGGAATATGTCGATAACAAAAAACCCAAATCCGCCGTTGTGGTGGGCGGCGGATTCATCGGGATCGAGATGGCCGAGAATCTGGTCCATCGGGGGGTTCAGACCACGATCATCGAAAAACTCGATCATGTCATGCCTTTTTTAGATATCGAAATGGCGGGCCTTCTGCACGCCTATCTTGAAGAAAAAGGCATTGAATGCATCCGTGGGGATGGCATTAAAGCCTTCACGAAAAAAGGGAAACGGCTGATGGTTACAACGGAGCTTCACCGTCAGATTGAATGCGACATGGCGATTTTATCGGTCGGCATCCGGCCGGAAAACCGGCTGGCGAAAGAAGCGGGTCTTAAAATCGGCGATTTGGGCGGCATACAGGTGGATGCCACCATGCGCACCTCAGACCCGGATATTTATGCTGTGGGGGATGCGGCTGAAGTGTTTGATTTTTCCACCGGCCGTCGGACCATGACGCCGCTTGCCGGTCCGGCAAACAAACAAGGGAGGATTGCAGCAGACAATGTCATGGGAAGAAGAACCATATTCAAGGGCACGTTGGGCACTTCCGTGGTGAAGGTTTTTGATATGACGGTCGCCTCCACAGGAAGTAATGAAAAAATGTTGCGCGCCCGTCAAATCCCGTATTTAGTCAGTTATACCCATTCCGGGTCCCATGCATCCTATTATCCAGGCGCTGAAATGATGGCCATCAAGCTGTTATTTTCACCCACCAATGGCCGGGTTCTTGGCGCGCAGATCATCGGCAAAGAGGGCGTGGACAAGCGGATTGATATCCTTGCCACCGCCATTCACGGTTCCATGACGGTATATCACCTTGAAGACCTTGAACTGGCATATGCCCCCCCGTATTCGTCTGCCAAGGACCCGGTCAATATTGCGGGTTTTGTAGCGGCCAATTTAATCAAAGGAGATGTCCAGAACATAAACTGGGAGGAACTCCTTCACATCGACCCTAAAACCGACGTGCTGCTTGACCTCAGAAACAAGGACGAGCTCGAGAAAACCGGTAAGATCAACGGCGCGTTGCATATTCCCCTTCCTGAACTCCGCAAAAGGCTTTCGGAGCTGGATCCCCAAAAGAGATATATCCCATTTTGTGCTGTGGGGTTGCGGGGATATGTCGCCCATCGGATTCTCGTCCAGAAGGGATTTAACTCCAGAAATTTAAGCGGCGGGTATAAAACGTTTTTAGGCGCCAGGGAGAAAATCATGAAAGAATCCAAAAAGACCCCGTTGTGGTTGGGTGAGTAGCATGTCCATGTCCCATTCCGGCGGCAAATCCCGGCAGGCAGCATATGGTGAGATTATCGGTTTTGACATCATGATGGCCTTGGATAAGTTGCTTGGGTGAAATGAATCAGCACTAAGTTTAACAAATTCATAATTTAAGAAGGAGGTTCTATGACGAAAAAAATATTGGTAGCGTTTGATGATTCGGAAAATGCCATGAGGGCGGTTAATTTTGTAGGCGCCCATTTTACTTGCGATTGCGAGGTCACCTTGTTGAATGTGCTGCCCGATACTGAAATTTTGTGCGCCATGCAGAGTCCTGAATTGACCCCGTATTTTCTCGAGCAGCAGGCGTATTTCTGCAATCTGGAGATCAAAAAAAAGGAAATTGTGGAACGCGCATTGAAAGAAGCCCGCAGTCATTTGATTGGTTGCGGTTTCAAGGACCAAAAAGTCGTCATTCAATTAAACAAACGGGACCAGGGGATCGCCAGAGACATCATAAAAGCAGCAACAACCGGCGGGTATGACCTGGTGGTGTTAGGCAGAAAAGGGATGTCTGGCATTAAAGATTTCATACTCGGCAGCGTCGCCCAGAAAGTCCTTCATGGCGTCAAAGGAGTATCGGTGCTGCTGGTAGAGTGACACGCAATCTTCATTAAAGGAAATGAAATGAATTTAGTGATCACCGGAAGTTCCGGTTTTGTCGGCACTCAATTAACGCGTTTCTTGCTGGACGCAGGACATGAAGTCACTGGGATTGATGCACTGCCGGATAAAAGGCCGTCCGTCCATCCATTATTTCAATATGTTCAGGCAGATACCACCATTGCCGGTGAATGGCAGCATGCATTAAAAAACAAGGACGTGGTGATCAACCTTGCGGGAACGAACATCTTCCGACGTTGGACTAAATCATATAAACAGACGATTTACGACAGCCGAATATTGACCACGCGGCATCTGGTTGAGGCAGTGTCAAATCAAA
>JALOPH010000160.1 GCA_025453995.1 Desulfobacterales bacterium | reverse complement strand
ACACCGATTGTCGGCGAGGCACTTATCGATCCCAAGTTTCTTGAACGTGTTCGCTATCTGCGTAGTTTGCCAGCCATCGACCGTATTTTTGTGATAACTAATGCCATTTTGCTTGATCGATTTGGTGTCAAGGAGGTGTTAACTTCAGGCATAACTGCCATTAATATCAGCACAGCTAGTTTCAGCCGCGAGAATTATAAGAAAATCTACCGCTCCTCTGCATACGAACGTATGAAAGACAATGTGACCCAGTTGGTGCAAGAGAATGCCAAGCTCGGCAACCCCGTGAATATCTCGATCGGTCTGCGCACGGACCGGTCCCTGGATGAAGTCATGAAAGACCCGGATTTTCAACCTATACTGCAACACAGCCCCGAGATAGATTTTACGTGGTCTTTTACCTCAGCGGGGGGACGTATCACCCGAAAATTTTTACCTGTCAACATGTGCCTTCGCTCGGCGCCGGAAAAAAAGGAACCCTGTGTGAGCCTATACAATGGTCCGATCGTCCTGCCGGATGGAGAAGTTCTGGCCTGCCCCTGCGTTGCTGCTATGGACGCTGTGTCAGACTTGAGAATTGGAAATATTCTCCAGCAAAGTCTGCAGGATATTTATACTGGTGATCTGATGCGACAACTGCGCGACCAGTTCAGATCTGGTCGTGTCGACATGAACAAGACGTGTGCGAATTGTGAAATGTATCGCAATCTGGAGCTTTACCGGACCCGCGAAGGACGTGTGCGTGCCGCAATGAATAGGAATCGGCACGGTGGAGAGGTTTTCAAGCGAGGTGACAAGGCCCGCCATATTTTTCAAGGGGGCTGAAAGCGTTATGCTATCAGCAGGGGCGGGCTAAGCTAACCGGATAGAAAAAAATATAAATACATTTCATTTAGCAGGCTCAAACAGCTGGTTGAAAGCGGCATCATGGAAAGTCAAAGGGACGATTAGGATTCCAGGTAAAAGAGATACCGGCTGACTGAAAAAGGGCGGGACTTGTAACCGGTCACGCTGGCGTTCATGCAATGGGGGATAAGCAGCTGGCGGATGCGGATGGGCCGCCCCTCCTGCTCCATCACAAGCTGTGCGGTCATGACCTGACGCCCGTGATGTGCTGCAAGCGCTGTAAAAAAGAAATCCATCCCCATGATGTGTCTTACGAAGAATTATGGAAAGCAAAAAAATAAGCCGGATTTGACGGACTCGTAAAATGTGAGTTTGTCATTGCGAGCGAAGCGAAGCAATCTCATTGTCGAAGATTGTAATGGTTATTTTATTACAACCCCTCAGCTTCTTCACCTCTATTTTGCCGGCATCTGGTCCATGATGTATTCCGAAAGCGCCGTAATCGTCAGGCTGGGGTTGACGCCCAGGTTGGCCGGAACAACAGACCCGTCAGCCACGAAGAGATTCGGGTAACCGAAAATCTCCCCCTTGAAATCCACCACGCCTTTATCCGGTGATTCGCCCATGCAGCAGCCGCCCAGTATATGGGCCGTGGTCATGGCATTGAATGCCGCCTCGGGCAGAAGGCTCAGCGGGATGCCGTTCATTTTTTTAGCCAGTCGCTCCGCGACCTCATTGGCAATCGGAATATAGGACGGCGCTCTTCTTTGTCCTGTGGGGACTTTTGAATTCTGGCTGCGGCCGCCCAACCGCCACCATCTGGGCTTATAGTCCAATTCCAGGTAATTTTCACAGGTCTGCATCACCAGGATAACCGTTGTGGTCGCGGCTTTGCCCAGGGGCCAGAGCAGGGACAGGAACCGCAAGGGGTGGAGGAGGATATTGCCTAAAAAACGAAACCCTCTGGGGATTTTTCCGCCGCCGCCGGTCATCAGCGTCAGCAGGTTGAGCAGCACATCAGAACCTTTATTATATCGTACCATTTCAATATGAGTGTCTTTATCCGGATAAATGCCCGAAGTGATGGCAATCTGGTCGTTCCAGTCGATGTTTTTGTCTTTTGATTTGACAGCTAAAAGCGCTTCGGAGTTGGTGCGTACATAATTGCCGAGCTGATCTGAAATATTGGGCAGCATATTTTCCTGTTTGCACTTGTTCAACAGCTTGACGGTTCCCAAAACGCTGGCGGAAAAGATAACGCCTTTGGCTTTCAATGTTTTTTTCGGATGAAAAATACCGGTTGATTTTTTGGTCAAGACTTCATATCCGCCGTCACACGGTCGAACGCCCGTCACCATGGTTTCCGGGAAGATTTTTACACCAAGGCCTTCGGCCAGATGGAGGTAGTTTTTGTCTAAGGTATTTTTGGCGCCAACAGGGCACCCCACCATGCAGGACCCGCAGAAGGTGCAGCCGGTTCTATCCGGTCCTTTGCCGTCAAAATAGGGGTCGGGAACGGTTTTATCAGGCGTGCCGAAAAAGATCCCCACGTCGTTTTTATGAAATGTGTCTTTGCCGGTCATTTCGATGCCGACCTCCTGAAGGCATTTATCCGCAATCCCGACCTGGGGGCTCGGGTTGGCGCCGAGCATTTTTTTGGCTTTTTCATACATGGGCATCATTTTTTCTTTCCAGTTGCCCGGCCCCCATTCCGGCCGTTTGAATACTTCATCCGGCGGTATAAGGAGCTGGTTGGCATAGACCAGGCTGCCTCCGCCCACGCCGCCGCCATGGAAAATCAAAACATGCTTCAACTGGGTGAGCATCTGGGGGCCATAGCAGCCGATGGCCGGCAGCCACAGGTTTTTCTTTATGTTCCAGTTGGTTTTGGGAAATTCTTCCGTTTCCCAGCGCTTGCCTTTTTCAAGAACGGCCACTTTGTAACCTTTTTCCGCCAGACGAAGCGCAGATACACTGCCGCCGAAACCTGAACCGATCACGATGAAATCATAGTCAAAATTGGTGTTTTTTTTCATGGGACCCCCATATTTGAATGTTGGCGAATAACTCACGATAAATTATGCTGTTGTTCCCAATATTTAGCAACGAGTGTGCCAGAATCGCATTTTTATTTTAAATTACTGATTTAAATAGATTTAATTTCATTTATGGGTTTTAAATCCGGTGAAAAATACAGCGACTTCTGCCATATATGGCATAAAATTCCATTTAATTAAATTTAAATAGCTAAATAAATTAAATATTGTTAAATAATGCCAAATTTGGCATTATTATTGCCGACTAAGGCCATATTTTTTGATTTTTCTAAAAAAGGTACGCAGCGGAATCCCAAGACTGACAGCCGTATTTTCCCGGTGCCATTTATGTTGTTCAAGTGCCTTGCTGATCAGTTCTTTTTCAAAACTGGCCATGTCGGCCTCATAGGTATTGCCTTGTTGAATGCTCACCAGGTTATCGGCTGTTGGCGGAGATATTGCTTTGCGATCATTCTGATCCGGAAGGTCAAACTGATTGAGTGCCGCATACCTGTATAATAAATTCTGAAGTTCGCGGACATTTCCGGGCCATGGGTGGTTCAGCAGGGAATCCAGCATTTTCCCGGTAAGCGGTGGAACCTTAACAGTTTTGCTTTGGCTTTTCATAAAATGTTCAATCAATAGCGGGATGTCCTCTTTGCGTTTTCGAAGCGGCGGCAGGTATATGGGAATAATATGAATCCGATAGAAAAAATCTTCGCGGATCAACCCTTTTTCAACATGCTGCTTGAGATTCCGGTTCGTTGCGGCAATGAATCGGACATCGGATGTTTTAACCTCATTGCTTCCAATTGGAGTGAACCCTTTGCCTTCAAGAACCCGAAGCAACTTCACCTGCATGCCCGGACTGATTTCACCCAGCTCATCTAAAAAAAGGGTGCCGCCATCGGCCATGTCCAGATAACCGCTTTTATCAGTATTGGCGCCTGTAAATGCACCTTTTTTATATCCGAAAAATTCACTTTCCAGAAGGTTTTCCGGTATGGCGCCGCAGTGGACCGGTATAAACCCTTTTCCTTTCCGGTCACTCATCTGGTGGATGGCGTTGGCGACCAGTTCCTTTCCGGTCCCGGACTCGCCGTAGATGATGACATTGGCGTCTGTCGCGGCTGCTTTCAGGATCAGTTCATACACTTCCTGCATGGCAGGGCTTTTGCCAATGATGTCTCCGAATTTATACCTGTCCTTGATGGTGTGCCTCAGCCGGATATTTTCTTTTCGCAGGAACTCCTCCCTTTGGCGGAGTTCATCAGTAGCAAGTTTCTGCTCGGTTATGTCAGCGATTATCCCTTCAATAATCGAAATGCTGCCATACTCATCAACAACCGGCCGGGCGTGGATGGATGCCCACATGGTTGTGTGGTCTTTCCGGTAAAACTGGACTTCGAAACCAGTTACTATATTTTTGGATGTAATCTGGCGCATGAAATCATCACGGGATTCCTGAGAAACATAAAGCTGCTGCTTGATGTCGGTGATGGCTTGCATCAAATCTTCAGGGGTATCATATCCCAGCATATGAGCCATGGCAGGATTGGCACTGACAATCTGGCCGCCAACAGTTGTTTGAAAAATCCCTTCAACGGCATTTTCAAAAATGGTTCGATATTTTTCCTCGCTTTTGCGAAGGGCATCTTCGACTTTTTTAATTTCCGTCAGATCAATACCCATGCCTAAAAGGTATTTTCTGTTCTCCAGGGTCATTAACACCCCGGTAAAGTAATAGGGGATTTTTTTCCCGTCTTTGACGATAAGGTCCGCCTCCACGCCTCTTTTGTCGCCGGTTTGAAATAATATCTCGACTTCATTTGCGATTTTTGCCTTATCGGCTTCATCAAACCAGTCCAGCATCTTGCGTTTGGGAAGTTCTTCGGCGGTAAAACCGGTGAGAGTTTCATGATTTTTGTTCCAGCGGATCAAATTCCCTTTGTCATCATACAGATAGAAAATTCCGGGAAGACTGTCCAAAACCTTTTCAGAAAAAAGCTGCTCCCCCTGAAGCGCTGCAAAGGAAAGTTTATTTTTTTCAACCTCTCGCCGGAGATCCTCTAATCTGCGGGTTAATTCATTTACCGAAGGCTGCATGAAAAGTTCCCGATGATTGTTATAAGGGATGGAATCATGTTTTTGTTCTTTTAAATTCTACCAGATGGACGTGTTAATATCTTTACAAAATTTGAGGACAAATAGCAATCAGCTGAATCGCGGAAGGAGTTGCGTCATTAAATATTGTTGATAACTCTCTGGAAAAATGGCAAGAAATTCATTAAATAAATATGAAATGGCGGGAGGAATATCATCATGAAGAAGATGTACATCGTGATCGTATTTTTTATTTTGATGTTTGGCGCCGGATTCATTTTTGCGATGTCCATATCAGCGGCGGAAAAAGCGCCGACGACCCAAAAAGCCGAAACATCAGGAAATGTCCAAAAAGAAGGGGTTCTCCGCCTGAAAAAATTCAGCTATATGGACCGTCAGGGAATCGGCGGCGAGGCGTTTAGCCTGTTGATTCCTTCTGAATGGGAGTTCCAGGGGGGCATCACGTGGAAGCTGGACAATCCGGGCATGCCTGCGGTTGCGGAATTTACAGTTAGAAATCCCAAAGGTTTTGAGGCGCTTGAAGTCTTTCCCAATCAGGCCATGTTCTGGACCAACAATCAGATGCTTCTGGCCACGTTTCCCGCCGGGGCACGGTATTTCGGCGCGGAAGTGAGGCCGGTGGCTGATCCCGCAAATGCGCTGACGGAAATCGTGTTGCCAAGATTCAGGGGCAACGTTTCAGGCCTTAAAATTATCCATCAAAAAAATCTTCCCGAACTTGCCCGTGCGCTGGGCGCAGGCTCTTCCCAGCCGGGTGTTGAAACATTCGGCGATGCGGCCAAAATCCGCATTGCATACCTCAAAAACGGCGTTCCAATGGAGGAAGAGATTTTTGCAGTGGTGGAGGGCTTTAGTTTCGGTTTTCAATCCATGCAGGGGATGATTACCAACACCAACTGGTTTGTGGATTATATTTTCTCATTTAAGGCAAAAAAAGGCGAACTCGACGCCAATGCCGCCATGTTCCAGACCATGGTGGACTCATTTAAAGTCAATCCGGACTGGTTCAACAAATACAACCAGACCGTCAACTACCTGATCCAGGCACAGATACAGCAGATCCGGTCCATGGGCGAACTCAGCCGCATCATCAGCCAGACCAGCAATGAAATCAGCGATTCCATGATGAAATCCTACCAGGAGCGTCAGCAGGTCTATGACCGGATCAGTGAGAATTTCAGCGAGTATGTCCGCGGAACCGAGCATTACAACAATCCCATTGAAGGCCGTGAGATGGAACTGCCGGGGGGGTATAACCATGTGTGGACTAATTCAGGCGGAGAATACATTTTCACCGACAATCCGAATTATAATCCGAATGTCGGCTCAAATATAAATTGGGAAGAGATGCAGAAGAAATAATCACCCAGATCTTGTATAACGAAAAAACAGGCATCGTTACGTATAGTTATCGATATGCTTCACTAAAGGTTTCGGCTGTATTATTGTCGGTTTAGGCAACATTCCGCGCCACCTGAAAAGACATCATTATAAAAATCCGGGTCACAAAGATTCACCAATAGATCCCGGTCAAATGACCGATTATCACCATTGAATAAATGAAAAAATAGCAGCAAATCACAACTGGATGAAACTCAGCCATGGATGAGATATCCAATACTCACCCAGATGCTGAAGTTAAAAAGAACCGATCAAAGAACCTGGCTTTTTTTAATTTGAGCATCTAATAGCCGTCCATCCAAGAATGGCGATTATTTCTTTGAAAAGCGGCAAAGATATTTATTTGTTCTGAAAATAGTTAGTTATGTATTGACACTGAATTCAAAACATTTTAAAAATTCAGCCTGAAACGCCACTTGCCGCCGACCAGTTTGAAAGAAAAAGCATAGGTAAAAAAACTTACAACTCATCGACGAGACATTCTCTAATGAAGCAAACACAATTCAAGTGGATATGGATCTTCGCCATGCTGATGCTGATACTGACTGTCTCTTCCGCCTTGGCCGCAGATGCTTCTGAAGAGAATTATCAACTCGAAGAAATCGTGGTCACCGCCACCCGTGAGGAAGTCTCCACGCAGGACGTGGCGGCAAACATTACGGTGATCGATCAGGAACAAATCAAAAATATGCCAGCAGCCACAGCCGGAGAAGTGCTTCAATATATTCCCGGCGTGTCCATTGAATCAAACGGCGGTCCGGGCGCCATGACCACCGCCCGGATCCAGGGGTGCGAAACCCGGCAGGTGGCGGTTTATATGGACGGTGTGCCCCTAAACATGCTGGCCAACCCGCTGACGGACCTCACCTATCTGCCCGTGGGTTCCATTGACCGCATCGAAGTTTACAAAGGCGCGGCCTCATCGGCCTGGGGGTCTGCCCTGGGCGGGGTCATCAACATCATCACCAAGGAACCGGACCCGGAAAAACCCGTTGAGGCCTCCGTGCGGTCCTCCTACGGCAAAGCCGACACCTTTAAAAACTGGGGGCATGTCAGCGGGACCAAAGACCGGTTCGGCTATTTTTTGTCCATGACCTATGACGAGAGCAACGGGTTTGTGGATAATTCCGCCTATGACCAGACCGCCGCCTACGGCAAGCTAAACTATGATGTCACGGATGCCAGCCTGGTGAATTTTGTCTGGAGCTATGACGACGGCCACAATGAAGACCCGGTCATCAATTACCCGGATTTCTGGGACGATATCCGCCAGAACCGGTCCTACCAGAGACTGCTTTATAAAAACAGTTTAACAGACAAGCTCGGTTTTTCCGTGGAAGGACGCCATCAATATTGGGACACGAAAATCGAGGATGTGTACACGGACCGCCGGGAGATCTACAATGATTATGATGAAACCACCTGGGGGGGAAGCGCGAAGCTCAACTGGACTCCGAGCCAGGACCATGCGGTGAATCTGGGGTTTGACGGGGACTGGGGGGAGTATGACTGGATTTACTATACAAAGAATTACTCCACCCGGAACTGGGCGGTCTATGCCAACGACACCTCCACCTGGGACAAGTTCACTTTAAATGCCGGGCTTCGGTATGACGACAACCTGGATTTCGGGTCTGCCGTAAGCCCGTCCGCCGGAGCGGTGTATCGCCTGTTTAACGACCAGGCCCTTGTGCGGACCCAGGTGGCCAGGGGTTTTTCCGCGCCGCCGCCCGCCT
>JALOPH010000159.1 GCA_025453995.1 Desulfobacterales bacterium | reverse complement strand
GGGAGCCAACAATATTAAATAGTTAGGGCGGCCACAAAAATGGTCGCCTTAACTATTTTTAAGGTTGTCCCACTTCTGTCCCACCTTTTTTAGCTCTATCTGAAATAAAAAATCCGGATGAATTCAAGTTACGCTATGCCTTAAAACTATTATCCTTCTTTAATAAATCACAGGCTGAAATGGCCGCCACTCCATTACCTTGGGGATTCCGTTTGCGGCCTTATCTCTCCGGCAGAAGCCGGAGACCGCCTGCGATCATCAAATGGAAAATCCTTGATTTTTATTTTTGTTTCCATTATTTTAGGATAGCTTTTAAAAATAAAATAACGGAGATTCTTATTTTAGACTGGACCAGGTTAAATGAAACGAGGCATTCAAGGATATTATATTACAGTGTCGACAGCGGGGGAAAAGGCCCAGGCTTTTGTGCCTGCGCCGCTGCCTCCTGATCCGTCTGTCCATTGGACTCCGGAACTGCGGAACAAGTTTGACCAGGCTTGGCTTTCACTCGGCCGTTTGGACAGCATCTCGGCACTGTTGCCGGATATTTCTTTATTTCTTTACATGTATGTGCGGAAAGAGGCCGTTCTCTCGTCCATGATCGAAGGGACTCAGTCGTCGCTTTCCGATCTTCTGCTTTTTGAACTTGACCAGGAGCCTGGCGTGCCGATCGACGATGTTCAGGAGGTGAGCAAATACGTTTCCGCCCTTAATTATGGTTTACATCGATTGGCGGAAGGTTTCCCCCTGTCTTTGCGGCTCATTAAAGAAATGCACAGGGTTCTACTTTCCAAGGGACGCGGCAGCCATCAGACGCCAGGGGAATTCAGACGCACCCAGAACTGGATCGGCGGAACCCGGCCAGGCAATGCGGCGTTTATTCCACCTCCGGCGGAACTGGTAATGGAATGCATGGGGAAACTGGAACTTTTTCTCCACGACCAGCCGGAGCCAACCCCTGTTTTGCTCAAAGCTGCCTTGGCTCATGTTCAGTTTGAAACCATTCATCCATTTCTTGATGGCAATGGCCGGCTGGGTCGTCTGCTCATTACGCTTTTGCTATGTGAGCAAAAGGTTCTTCGGGAGCCGATGCTTTATCTGAGCCTTTATTTTAAAACACACCGACAGTATTATTATGAATTGCTCAATACCGTGCGTTTGACCGGTGACTGGGAAGCATGGCTGGATTTTTTTGCCGAAGCTGTCATCTACACGGCGGGACAAGCCATGGAAACATCCCAACAGCTTGTGAATCTGTCCAGTCAGGATCGGGAGAAGATCAACGGGCTGGGCCGGGCGACCGCATCCACCCTTCAAGTGCATCGCGCACTCATGGCGCACCCCATCGCCACAGCAGGATGGCTGGTGGAAAAGACCGGCATTACGCCGGCCACTGTTAATAAAAGTCTTGCTCATTTAGAACGTCTCGGCATTGTCCGGGAATTAACCTCCCGAAAGCGTAACCGGTTGTTCAGTTATTCCCAATATGTTGAAATTTTAAACCGGGGAATAGAAATATCTGATTAATCGAGTTAATATCATACACTGTTTTTCAATCGCCAGTCCGGGCCATGGACCACCAGACCCATTCCGGAGATTCGTGATGATAGTCGCGGATCAATGCAATCAGCCAGTTCATCCATCGACAGATTGGATGTAATGAGGGTTGCTTTAAACGTGTTTTTCCGTTCGTAGATGATATAAGCCCAAAGTCTTTTTTACCCACTCCGTGTGTCGCCCCACCCCCAGATCATCAAGGACAAGGTGTTCACAGGATATATAGTCCTTGATACTTCTCGTTCCGTCATGTGAATATAGCAGCTTATCGTCTTTGTGATTTCAAAACAAAGCCCAGAAACACTCGGCAGGGGATTAGCGGAGGCGAAGTGCGGCCGTGTAAATAAGGGACGTTCCTTAGATTTAAATATTTATTCATCACAGAGCGCGTAATGATTATCGCTGACGATCTTCTCCCCACGCAAAACCGACAGGCTGACCGCGGCCGGGCTCAGCTCAAGCCGTCGGGCCATCTCAGTCATGCTGATCCGCAATTCCCGAACAGCCCAAAAACACAACACGCTGCGGGCGCGAACCACTTCCCGGCGCTTCCCCGGCGACCACACTTCCTCAACCGGCAGACCCATCAGTTTCGACACGCGGGCCGCAATTCCATCCATATCCATTCCCCGCGACTGCAACCTGTATCGCCGTTCAAGCGCCTCCTCTGATTTCGAAAGCATCTGATTTACAAAATCACTGCCCCCCAGGACCCTCTCGTCACCCTTCATCCAGGACTGTTTCTTCCGCAGGGCTTTTACAGCCGACCAGCCTCCCATACTCCGAATAAGCCCTCCGCCGGTCAACTCCGGCCGGCTTCCTAGGTCGATCCCTTTTTCAACAAATTGACGGTATTGTGTCCGGGCAGTTGACACCCGTTCGCCAAACATCCCCAGCACTTCATCCACCTCCTGCCAGCCATTGGATCGTTCACCCATCACAACGCTATGCCCGGCATAAGGGTAATAATCCAGTTCCCCCATATGTTTTACAAGCCCGGCGCGCAGGGGATTTAAATGAATGTAACGGACCAGTTCCAGCAGATACGCGTCCTGCTGACACAGGATGGATTTGTAGCGGTTCTGAAACACATGGCCGCATCGATCATGCCTGCGGTTATACATCATCGCATATCCGGTCAGCAGGCGGCGCATCAGGGTGGATACCGGCTTATGGCCGGTTTTTAGCAACAGATGAAAATGATTCGGAATCAAAGCCCAAGCATAACACCGGCAACCCGTTTCGACAAGCAATCCGCCCAGCCGGGCAAGGAAGCGGTCCCGGTCCGCATCATCGGAAAATATGGCATTGCGGGCGATTCCCCGGACAATGACATGGTGCAGACAACCTGGACTATCTATTCTGGATTGACGCGGCATGGGGAAACGATAAAGCAATGGATAGGAACAGTCAACCTAAATATTTAAATGTGAGGAACGTCCCTTATATTTTTTGGGTTGATAATAAATATTTTATGCATATAATAATTTTTCATCAGCGCATTCACATTAAACATTCCTCTATTTCTAACCGGGGGTAAAAAATGTCAAAAAAAGCAATTTTCTTATTCATACTGATTATTGCATTCATCTTCACGGCATGCAGCGGCGAATCTGAAGAGCAGGCACAGGCTGCAAGAATGAAAAAAATCGAAGCGCTCAAAAAAAATTGCAAGGAGAATGAACGGATTGAAGTTTGGAAAGTAAAATCCATTAACGAAAAACCCGGCGGGGTTAGGGAAGTATCCCTGACTGCATTAGATAAAAGCGCCGGGCAAAATATTATGGTGGAAGGATTTAGCGATCTCAAACCGGATATGGAAGTGATTGTTAAGATTTCAGTTGCTGATCTTTCCTTAAACCAGAAATACGGAGACTCATTGGTTGCAAAAGAATTCTTAACGATTGTTGATTATTAAACAGCTATGCAAAAGACTTCACTTTAATTTCTTCAGCCTTTTGCATAGCTATCAATTATCAATAAATCATCTGGGCTTGCTGCACAATCCAGCTTTCATAATAATGATGGTTCTGCTTTCTCATAAAACCGATTGCAGCAAAAGCGGCAAGCAGTATAAAAGCGATCATCCCCCATTCATTTAATGCTGGAATTTTTGCGGGGCTTAATTCTTCATATTCGTCTGCGCCCATATCCACAGTGCTTTCCATGATTCTGGGCTGGCCTTCAAAATCTTTATCCGGAATGCCGGGCGCGCTGTTATATCCTGTATTCCGGCAGGGAGAACCGGCCTGAAGATAGAAATCTCCGCTACCCGGGTTCTCCAATAGCGGATTTAAAGAAATGTTATTATCAGTATTAACTATATTACCGGCGATAAACCCGGATTTAATGTCATTATTATAAAAATTGACAACCCCCTGCCCATTGTCCACGGACAGTTCCGATCGATCGTTTGATTCTTCCTTCCACACGATATTGTTGTAAAGATTCACCGGGGTATCATAGGCTTCAATCAGCACTGAATTATACCCGGATTCGCCCGTGACCTCATTGTCATAAAAGGTATTGTTCGTAAGGATGACGGTTTCATCAGCTCCATTTTGAATATACGCTCCGCCGACATCCGGCCCGGTGTTTCCGTAAAAAATATTATTTCTCAGCAATATGGTGCCGTAAAAGGAGATGATGCCAATCCCCCCGGCGTCCGGCAAATCGGTCCGATCGCTATCGTTGACATTGTTTATGAAAACACAGTTCTCTATTGTCACGTTTGCGGAATCTGTGGAGACTTCCAGTCCCCCGCAGGCCGTTCACGAGTTTGTCATGCCATTCTGAAACGTTATTCCCCTTACGGTGATGTGGGCTGAAGAATCAGTCGGCGTGGTAGATATATCCAAAATACTGCACACGCCGTTTCCATCCAGGATGGTCAAGCCGGCACCGGCGCCCCGGATTATCAGAGAGAAATTTTCAGACGCAGAATAATAGAGTACATTAGTCAGCGTTATTGTTCCTGCGCCCAATTCAATAATATCGCTCTCCCCATTGCTTTGGGCGGTGGTTAAGGCGGTGTTAAATTCCGCCTCATTGGTGGGATTAAAGGTTGCGGCCATCCCATGATACGCCCAAAATGCGACTAAGAAAAAAGCAAAAACACCATACCGTTTCATAGCCCCCTCCTTTTCGGATAAAGTTATCAGATATTCATCATCTCATTGTTTTCAAAAGGAAAGTATTTCCAATCCACTATGTTGTGCTTGAATGCGTAATGGGTCAGTTCTGCGTTATTTTTCAGTTTCATTTTCTGAAGCACCCGGGATCTATAGGTGCTGACGGTTTTTTCGCTTAACTTCAAATCTTCTGAAATACCCTTGACGGATTTACCCGAAGAAATCATTTGAAACACCTGAAATTCCCGGTCGGACAATGTCTCATGCATAGGCCTTTCAGAATCATCGCCCAGCTGGTCTGCCAGTTGTTCGGCAAATTTTGAGCTGATATATTTCCCGCCATTGGCGATTTTTTGAATGGCGCTGACCAATTCACCCGGGGCGCTTTCTTTGGTCAAATACCCCGACGCGCCGGCTTTTAAGACCCGAACCGCATACTGTTCCTCAGGATACATGCTCAATATGAGTATCGGGATGTGGGCTTTATGAAGCTTTATGTTTTTGATGAGATCAATAACGTTAGTACCGGGCATTTTTATGTCTAATATGATGATATCATAATGATTTTTTAAAACTTTCTTAAACAGCTCATTCCCGTTTGTGGCTTCATCAGATATCTCCATATTGGATACTTCAGAAATGATCTGTATCAATCCTTGCCGAACCACTGAATGATCGTCAGCAATTATAATTTTTAACATTGGATACCCCCACCATATAAAGGGCTTTCACGAATGATCAGATGAGGCTGCAACAGCAGCTTCAGAGATTTTAGGGCGTCCGCGTGCGATCGCGTTTTGCAAAACGCATCACCTAATAAAACGTTTAGATCATACGAAATTGTTTTTTTATCTTCAAGGAAATTTTTTACTTGGTTTTGGACCAGGGCGATATGTAGGACATTTACCGACAAACGTATAAGGGTTTTCCGTATAATAAAATCAGATAAATAAGGATACCGTTATATATTTTTATACTGTATAAGAGACCCATATTACATCGATACGTTGCATTGAGAGCGATTTTGCCAATGTGTATCATCATAACCGATTAAGGATAGTCTATATTTCATCTATCTTTATTCGAAATTCAATTGGTTCTGGCGACCAAATTGTTAATGACATGTGAGGAACTTTATGAATACCCATCTTCCATACATGGAATTGAAAAAAAGATATGAAGATCTGAAAAAAAAGTCAGATGAAATAAGCCTCAGGTTAAAAGCAAAGACGCGGTCTGAAATGAAATACCGCTTAATGGCCGAACATTCGCCGTTTCATTTGATTACGGTAGACTTTAACGGCAATGTTATTGCTTCAAACAGGCCGTTGAATGAAAAAAATCATGAAGTGCTTGCCGGAACTTCGATTTATAACCACATCCACTGCTCATCAAAAGGTGCGATGAAAAAATGTTTTGAGTTTGTTCGCAAGTCCGGGAAAAAAGCCAAGCTGAAAACCCAGATTATCAACCATAACGGCAAAAGCAAAAACTATGAAATCCATATCAGCCCGGTATTCATCTCTAACATCGTGGCTGCTTTTTGCCTGAGCATGAATATCTGCCCGGCTGCAAAAAAACCATCCGGAACTCCAAAAACTGATATGGAAAATCTGCGCCCAAAGACTGAAGACATACACAATCCATTGAAAATATGCAGTAATTGCAAAAAAATTCAGGATGAAGCGGGGAGCTGGCGCCAACTGGAATCTTTTTTCATGAAATATTTCAAAATAAAATTCAGCCATGGGCTTTGCCGGGAATGCTCGGAAAACCTATACCCCCAGTTCAAGGTCTATGAAGGCGCCGGTGGAAAATCCGGCTATTGAGAATTGCTTGTTTAATCCATAATAAAAAAGAGCCGCCATTTGATTCTGGTTGTCGACGATTTAAAAGAACAACGGCAGATAACTTCCATGATGCTGGAATTTCTTGGATATTCTGTTGAGTGTTTTTCAAGCGGCGAAGAAGCCGTCGATTTTATCCGCAGAAACCCTGCAGATCTGATCATTCTGGATATGGTTATGGATCCGGGAATGGACGGCTTGGATACCTATAAAGAAATCATCAAAATCCGTCCGGGGCAAAAAGCGATTCTTGCCACCGGATATCCCGGTCATGAACGGGTCAAGGAACTGAAAAATATTGGGGTGAATAAGTGTTTGATCAAACCATTTTCTTTGGACACTTTAAAAAAAACCGTCCTTGAAGAATTGGAAGAAAGGAGGCCGCATGCCTGAAGCTCAAGTGAACTCCGAACTGGTCAATGATATCCTTGTCATTCATGTGACGGACAAGCTGATTCCTTTCAGGGGTTTATTGAATTTGTTAAAAAAAAAAAGAACCCCTTCCGGGGTGATCATCCACAATAAAGTTCCGGATTATATACCTGACCAATATTCCATCGGGTATTTGCTGGATCTTGTGTCCAGTCCCTTTACTGAAAAAACAAGGCTGGCGATCATCCCGTTTACCAATCTCCAGCAGGCTATGTTTGAACTTGTTTTTGATGAATTCAACAAATCAAATGTTGAAATAAACTATTTTCAAGAAATGAATCCAGCGCTCTCATGGCTCCATTCATGATTTGTTTAAGTAAATATATATTGTTTTAGTTAAATCTTTGGGTTGTGCCTGCATCCCGAAGATTTTGCAAATGTATTTGCCCATACCTCCCCGCCATAAACTAAAACAATACCCCAAAACGCCCGGCTGCACAGCCGGGCGTTTTATATAAGAAGTCGGACTTGATCATGTTGAAGAATATTCGACGCAATCGGTCCTGCTGACGGAAAAACAGACATCTTGGTTTTTCATTTGCGTGTTTTTTTTGAATCGCTTTGCAGCATATAGCCGCTCATCGGCTGTTTGCATCAAATGATCCGGATTTTTGATGCGTCTGTCGACTGTGGATGATATGCCGCAACTGATGGATACCGGCAGATTTGTTCCTCGGATTGCGACCGGATGCCGGCTGAGATAGTCTGAAATCCTGACCATTAAGGCTTCAGCAGCGCCATCCGCAGCTTCAGGCAGCATGATGACAAACTCATCTCCTGCCAGACGGGAAACAATGTCTTCTCTGCGGCTGTGTGATTCAAGCGCATACGCCACATGCTTCAACGCATAATCCCCTATATCATGCCCATATGAATCATTGATCTGTTTAAACGAATCCAGATCCAGATAAACCAGCGATAAGGGAGCGCCGTGACGACGGGAGCGACTGAACTCCCGTTGAAGAACTTCTTCAAAGGCCCTCCGGTTTAACAGGCCGGTCAGGGGGTCGTGATAGGCGAAAAATTGGAGTTTTTCATGGGCGGACACATTGGACAGGCAGAGGGAAATCTTTAATGTCAACTGCTCTAAAAATGAGGTATCCATATCTGGTTCAAAACGTGATGGAGACAAATCCCACTGGTTGAGGCTGCCGACAATTTCACCGTCAATGACAACCGG
>JALOPH010000158.1 GCA_025453995.1 Desulfobacterales bacterium | reverse complement strand
GTCGCAGGCGATATTGACCAGTCTTGGAATTCCACCTGTATATTTGTGAATACGGCGGACAGCGGATCGGGTAAAAACGGGAGCAGCTTTTTGGGACGCCACCTGAATGCGGTGGCGGATGTATTCTTTTGCCTCGGTGAAGTTTAAAGGTTTTAAACGGCAGCTCAACGATATCCGCTGGCTGAGCTGACGCAGCTCATGGGAGTCGAGCAAATCACCAAGCTCCGGCTGACCCACGAGAATGATCTGAAGCAGTTTGCTTTTGGTTGTTTCAAGATTGGAGAGCAGGCGGATCTGTTCTAACACTTCCTTGCTCAGATTCTGCGCCTCATCAATGATCAGTATGGATTTTTTCCCTTCCGCCCTTTTTTCCATCAAAAAGAGATTCAAAGAGTCAATGAGAGATTTCGTATCGACAAAATTCGATGGAACATTAAACTCATCGTTTACGGCTTTTAACAGCTCCTTTGCGTTCATTTTCGGATTAAAGATATAGGCTGATTCAACGTCAGCCCCCAGATTCTCCAGAAACGCCCGGCACAGCATGGTTTTGCCGGTGCCGACCTCTCCTATGATTTCGACAAAGCCCTCTTCTTCAGCCACGGCATACTTCAGATATGCCAGAGCTTCTTCGTGGCTTTTGCTTAAGAAAAGATAATCCGGGTCGGGCACCAGCTTGAAAGGACGTTCCCTGAATCCGAAAAATTGATTGTACATCAGCGGTTGTCTCCATGAAATATATTGATATAATTCTATTTATTTATTTGGATGCATGATGTCAAGGGATATATCTGAAACCTTTGAGACAGTACAGGCGGGCGTGTCCGGATAAAAAGGAATGATCCTTTTTTTTGCAAGAGCTGAATGTAACGCGAAAATTACAGGTAATTTCAAATGAAGATAAGCCTGATATCAATCAATATGACTTGATTGGGATTGGAACACCCGTATATATTTTTCGTCCGCCATTTATCGTTATTGATTATTTAAAAACCCTTCCACTCCTCAACAGCAAACCGTTTTTCGTATTTCTGCTTTATGGAACCCTTCCGGGCACGGCTGGCAATATTTTAAGAAAAACACTTGCACAAAAAGGGGGAAAAGAAATCGGATACGCTAAATTCAAAGGAGCTGATTATTTTATCGGATATATCAAAAGAGGTTTTTTATACTCGCCAGACAATCCCAAAACAAAAGAACTTGATCAGGCTGTTCAGTTCGGGTCTGAAATTATCGATCACATATCTTCTAAAACTTACGACCAGCCTGGAACTGACCCACTCCCAACAGCCATCCATACGTTTGAGCGAATGGTTACAGCAAAAGTCTTTGCCCGATATATGCTCAGTTATTTTTTTAAAGCCGACCCCAATAAATGTTCCTCCTGCAAATTGTGCGAAAAAATTTGTCCAAAGCATAATATTTCATTTGATGGGAATGGAATGCCAAAATGGGGACACGACTGCATATTATGCTTTTATTGTGAATTAAAATGCCCGGAAGATGCTGTATCTACACCAGCAGACTGGATAATTTTTGCACCTCTCATTCAGTTCAATATTTATCATCATAATGTTAAGGAATCCTGTGAATATGTCCGTGTCAAACATCATAAAGGAAAAACACAACGTATTTGAAAGCATCTCCGGGTAACATTTAATTCTATACATTGCGTTTGATGAGATCATATTGATTGAATCTCATATACCGTCAAAAACATTTATGCCTCAGGTGTGATTATTCTGGACCGTAATTTTTTAAAACGGCTCCGGTGTTTTTTTGCATCGATTCTTTTTTGACGGGCTCCGGCAGGAACTTTTGTTTTTTTTCTGGGCGGGTTTTCCTGTAAAGCTTCTTTGATCAGTGCGACGAAGCGCTCTGTTGCAAGTTCCCTGTTGGCAAGCTGGCTTCTGCTGCTCTGGGCGACAACCCGAAGCATGCCTGTTTTGCTGATGCGCGTTGACAAATGTTTAGTGATTCGAATTTTTTGGTCTTCGCTAAGGCTCGGAGATCCTGCCACATCAAAACAGAGTGTCATCCGGGTATTGACTTTGTTGACATACTGGCCGCCAGGTCCGCTGCTTTTGGAAGCGGTAAAGGAGATCTCATCTTCGGGAATAAATAAGGTGCCGTTTATTTTAATCATTAAACCGCCAGATCGTGGAAATTAAATCAAGTTTTTATCTTCATGCTGTTTAAAAGCCTGCTGATGTATTTCAGAACAAATTGATATACGGGGAAGCAATATCGTTTCAATAAATATAGCGCCTTAATATCAAAGGATGTGATCACCAGGAACCTGTTTTTTTCAATCGCATCAATAATAATTTCAGCCGCTCTTTCCGGTGAAATCGCGTGCTTTTCAAAACGCCGGATGATCTTCTGCACTGGGCCGCTCTCCCTATCCACCGCCAGAATTTCGGCACTATGCTTCATGGGGGTATTCACCGCGCCCGGACAGATGACCGACACGTTGATATTATGCTGCATCAGGTCATATCGCAGGACCTCGGATAGACCCACCAGTCCCCACTTGGCGGTGGCATAGGCCGCATGCCACGGTGCGCCCGTCAACCCTGCGGTGGACGAAATATTGACCAGATGCCCCTTTTTAGCGCGGATCATTTCCTTTAGAAAACATTCTATCCCGTGAATGGGCCCCCATAAATTTGTATTGATCACTTTCTGCCAGTGAGCATGGTCCATGTCTTCCACCAGCGCGAAAAGGGCGATTCCGGCATTGTTGATCAAGACATCCATTGGGCCGAAATCCCTATGAATCTCATCAGCGAACAGCTTTACTTCTTCAAAATGTGAAATATCCGCAGCCTTACAAAGACCTACATCGCCGCATTCCACCCGAATCATGCGGCTGGTTTCATCAAGTCCTTCCTGGTTGATATCGGCCAGAAACAACCGCGCGCCCATTCGGGCCAAAGCCAACGCGGTTGCCCGGCCTATGCCGGATGCAGCGCCGGTGATGCAGACTTTTGTGCCAATTTGAATCTTCAATTGTTTTCTCCCCCCCCTATCGTGGCTGTGAAATGATTATATTATACAAATACAACTTTTTTAATCAGAAAACTTAAATCGATTGGAAAAAAAATAATTTGACATTGATTGATCAATAATTCAGACTAGTCTTAAGCTGGTCTGAATTAATTATGAAAGGAAATTAGACATGGGAACAGTCGGCGCATATGAAGCAAAAACACACCTTCCCAAGCTGCTGGACCGCGTCAGCAAAGGGGAACGCATCACCATCACAAAACACGGCGTGCCGGTTGCCGTCTTACAACCACCAGCACAAATAAAGCAAGCCATGGCTACCGAAGTCATCGCACAGATCAGAAAATTCAGAAAGAAACACAAACTCGCCGGCCTTTCTTTAAAAGAAATGATAGAGGAGGGGCGCCGATAGATGTCCCAAGATTTTGTAATCGATAATTCAATCGTGATGTCATGGTGTTTTGAAGATGAAAGAAGCGCATATTCAGACAACATATTAGACCGGCTTGAGTCGACAACGGCGGTTGTCCCATCCATCTGGCCGCTGGAAGTCGGCAATGTCTTACTGGTAGCAGAAAGAAAAAACAGACTCAACAAAACCGACAGCATTCGCTTTCAGGCGTTGCTCGATCAGCTTCCCATCATTGCAGAGCAGGAAACGCCGGAAAGAATGCTCAAAGAAATTCTCACTCTCGCAAGGGAGAACAATCTTTCAACCTATGATGCGTCTTATTTGGACCTGGCCATGAGAAAAGGATTGCCGCTCGCAACCCTTGATGAGAAATTAATCACGGCAGCTAAAAACTGTCATGTTGCGATTTTGGAAGGGAAATCTTAGCCGAAAGTTTTTAATCAAAAGATGCGCTTTCCTATCACAGCCCCGCGGCCTGCATGATGTCGACGACCTTCTCTTCCTTTCCGATGGCCATGATGTGGACACCGTCGCAGATTTTTTCCTCCTTGATCTGGCGGATCATGCGGCCGGCGATCTCGATTCCTTTGTTGAGCGCCCCGCCTTTGGGGGCTGAGGCCATTTCGTCAATGAGGTTCTGGGGAACGAAGACACCGGCCACATTTTTATTCATGAACCGGGCCATGGCTGCGGATGTCAGCAGAATGATGCCCGCCAGAATCTTGACGGGAAACTGGCTTGCGTATTCCATGAACTTCTTGAAATTTTCCAGGTCATAGACCGCCTGGGTCTGAATGAATTCAGCGCCGGCCTCGATTTTTTTTTCAAACTTGATCAACTGGGGCTCAATGGGCTTTGCTTCCGGGGTCACAATGGCTCCGGCGCAGAATTTCACCCCGCCGTCCAAGTCGTTGCCCGCCAGGTCCTTTCCGCTTTCAAGCCTCCGGATGGTTTTGAGCAACTGACTGGATTCCAGATCGAATACAGGCTTTGCTTCCTTGTGATCCCCCAGCATCACCGAGTCTCCGGTCAGACACAGCACATTGTTGATGCCCCGGCTGGAGGCAAACAACAGATCCGCCTGCAACGCCAGACGGTTTCGATCCCGGCAGGTCATTTGAAGGATCGGTTCGCCGCCAAGCTCCTTGACCGTCAAAGCGCCGCCCAAAGATGGATATCGCATAACCGAACTCTGATGGTCGGTCACGTTCATTGCATCCACCTTGTCCTTGAGTAATTCCACGTGATGCTTCATGTTTTCAAGATTGGTCCCTTTGGCCGGGGCGACTTCGCAGGTGACGACAAATTTGCCTGAATTCAGGGCTTTTTTAAATGCTGAAGGCATAATGATGTCCTTTCTTAACAATATGTTGAATAAATCCCCCGAAATCCCCTTTCAAAATGGGGACTTTTAAACCGCTCTTTAACAAAGAGGGGAAAGGGAAGATTTGATATCTATTCATATGGGTGTTCATTATCTTTACGCCGGAATCCTGAATTTCCCAGGGCTCGGTTCGCCCAGATGATTTCTGGGTTTCTGGTATTTCCTCATGGCGTCAATCCTGTCCAGATCTTTCAGCCGGTTGTAAATCATGGTCCAAGCGCAATCCTTGTTGGAATCTATTTCGCATTTACCTTCGTTGGTGCCGCCGCAGGGTCCGTTGACCAGTCCTTTATGGCATGCGGTGACCGGACAGATCCCGCCGGTCTCGCCTATTATACAGGTGCCGCATTGCTTGCACACTTCATTAAATTCGCCGGCTCCGGTTTCCTTTCCGATACACATGGTGTTTAACGCCGGAACCACAAACCTCTGAAGCTGCCGGGCGATGGTCTGAACGCCGAAAGCGCATGTCATGATCAAAATGGCATCCGCCTGCTTTAATGGGCCCTGAAACTCTTTCAAAATGTCAGCGGTCAGGTTATCGCAGGCAACGGGAACCACTGTCATGCCGGTCACTACTTTTCCTTTTTCCGACAATAAATTTTTCATGGCCTCCACCTGGGCCATGCCGCCGGTCTGTGTCAGGGTCACGCAGGTGCCGCAACCAATGATGAATACTCTGCCTGTGCCTTCAAGAAGCTGTTCAATTTCCTCAATCGGCTTTTGCTGGGTAATGGATCGGATCATACATATTCTCCTTTAACCAAATGGATCTGAATTTATAGAAAATCGACTCGGCGATTTTTTTCTAATCGTTCTTTTCCAGATCGCACCTGAGACATCGTCTGGCTTCAAAATGAGCCACTTCAGCGGAAAACCCCTTTTCAACTTCCCTGAAATCCCTGATTCGGTCTGAAGGTTCTTCAAACTCTATTTTAACCCGCGGTTTTGCTTCAGTGCTTTCCTCATCCAAAGCAAGTCCTGTTTCCTGGATCAGCTTTGTTTTTTCATCGGGCATACGGATCCTGGCTTTATCGCCGGTCAGATATTTGTCAATGGCCAGCGCTGCCCGGCGGCCCGATGCAATGGCCCGGATCACAAACGTGGGGCCCGTGGTGAAATCACCTCCGGCAAATACGCCGGGGATATTGGTGGAAAGTGTGTTTTCATCGACTTTCAACGTCCCCCAGATTTGACGCTCCAATTGACTGTCTTCCGGCAGGAACGACATATCCGCGGCCTGTCCAATGGAAATGATGATATTGTCTGTGTCCACATACTGGGTATCTTCCAGGTTGCATTCCGGATTGAAACGGCCATCCTGGTCAAACACCGAAATGCACCGCGTAAAACTGATGCCCTTTACCTTTCCCTTTTCATGATAAATCTGAGTGGGCGACCATGCAGGGTTTAAAACAACGCCTTCTTCCAGGGCTTCCTCCACATCCTTTTCCCAGGCCGGCATCTCTTCGCGGCTTTCAAGACAGAAGAGCTGGACATCCGCTGAACCTGAGCGAAGGGCTGTCCGGGCCACGTCCATGGCAACATTTCCGCCGCCGATGATCACGGATTTTCCCTGCATCGTTACTTCCTGACCGGTGCGGATATCGCTTAAAAATTTCAACCCGTAATAAAGCCCTTCAACCCCTTCCTCCTCTCCGGGTATGCCGATATGCTTGCTTGCCATGGCGCCGCCTGCGATAAACACAGCGTTGAACCCTTCCTTCATGAGATCCGTAACCGTATGATTGGCGTCAATGGGGGAGTCATAATGAATCTTTACGCCGGCGTTCTGAATATACTGAATTTCCTGCTCGATGACCCATCGGGGAAGCCTAAATTCAGGTATGGCGATGCCGAGCATGCCGCCGGCAACAGGCTGGGCTTCAAATACTTCGGTGGCATAGCCCATGCTGGATAAAAAATACGCGCATGTTAATCCGGCCGGACCGGCGCCCACTATGGCTATTTTTTCTTTTTGGACCACCGGGAATGGATCACGCTTGGAGCCAATATTGTCGAAATACCAATCAGAGGCAAACCGTTTCAAAGCCCGGATGGCCACAGGTTCATCCAGCTCCCCGCGCCGGCACTTATACTCGCAGGGATGAATGCAGACCCTGCCGCAAACCGCCGGAAAAGGATTTCGCTCACGGATGATTTCCACCGCTTCTTGATACTTTTCACTGGCAATGGCAGCCACATAGTTGGGGACATCAATGCCCGCGGGGCAGGCGTGCTGACACGCGGAAATCACCATGGAGTCGCAGACCGCCCCGGCGCATCGATGCTCGTGAATGTGATCCCGGTATTCCTTCTCGAAATATTTCAGGGTGGACAACGCAGGCTTGGGGCAGGCCTGGCCCAAGCCGCACAACGATGCATCCATGAGGGTTTCGCCCAGGGATTTGATCGTGTCGATGTCCTCTATTCTCCCCTGCCCCTGGGTGATCCGTGTGAGGATTTCAAGCATCTGAGTGGTTCCCAAACGGCATGGGACGCATTTACCGCAGGATTCCGACTGGGTGAAATTCAAAAAAAATCTTGCGATCTCCACCATGCAGTTGTTTTCATCCAGGACTACCATGCCGCCTGAGCCCATAATGGCGCCGATGCGCTGGAGCGTATCGTAATCAATCGGAAGGTTCAAAAACTGAGAGGGAACGCAGCCGCCGGCCGGGCCTCCCATCTGGACGGCTTTGAATTTGCGTCCCTTGGGAATACCGCCGCCGATATCGAAAACCACGTCCTTGATGGTTGCGCCGATGGGGACCTCCACAAGCCCTGTGTTATTAACTTTTCCGGCCAATGAAAATATTTTCGTGCCTTTGCTTTTTTCCGTTCCCACCTGTCCGTACCAGTCGGCGCCGTTTTTTATAATGAGCGGTATATTGGCAAATGTCTCCACGTTGTTGATATTGGTGGGTTTTCCGTCGAGCCCTGCCTGGGCTGGGAATGGCGGACGGGGGCGCGGCATGCCGCGTTTACCCTCTATGGATGCCATGAGCGCGGTCTCTTCGCCGCAGACAAAGGCACCAGCTCCCATTTTAAGGGAAAGATTAAAATTAAACCCGGTGCCGAGAATATTTTCTCCCAGAAGGCCCAGCTCCTCCGCCTGCGCGATAGCGATGGTGAGATGCTCAACAGCAATCGGATATTCTTCCCGAACATAGATATAGCCGTATTCAGCGCCTATGGCGTAGGCGCCGATGAGCATCCCCTCCATGACAGAATGGGGATCGCCCTCAAGAATGGCCCTGTCCATGAACGCACCGGGGTCGCCTTCATCCGCATTGCAAATGAGGTATTTGGGGAAGCTGTTGGTTTTCCGGGCAAACTCCCATTTGACCCCTGTATAAAACCCGGCGCCCCCCCGACCCCTTATTCTTGCGTCCTTGACCTCCCTGATGACACCGTCGGGGTTCATGTTGGACAGCGCCTTGACAATGGCCTTATATCCGCCGGCAGCGATATAATGCTCAATTTTGGTCGGATCGATGCGTCCGCAGTTGGCCAAAACCCGGCGCTCCTGTTTCATGTAAAACGGAATCTGATTTCTGTAAAAAATCGGCTTCTGGGATTTCGGATCCTTATAGGCAAGCCGGTCGATGAGCTGATTTCTTTTCAAGGTCTGAGCCACAATTTCGGCGGCGTCATTTGGGTCTACTTCCTGGTACTGGACGCCCAAAGGCTCGATGGCCATCACCGGGGCTTTGGCGCAGAACCCATGACATCCTGTGGAACGGATTTCCACTTCCCTGGATATTCCGGCCTTTGCCACCTCCTTGGCAATTGCTTCCATAACCTGGGCTGCGCCATATGCCCGGCACCCTGTCATGCATACGTGGATTTCCGTTTTTCCCTTTTCAGTTTCCGCGAGAATCTTATTGCGCAGCCATTCCAACTGGCCGATGGATGTTAGCTTTTTCATACCGATCAGTCATCCTCCCTGCTTTTTTTATACTGATCCAGCACGCTGGTGACCTTGGTGGGATTGAGCTTTCCGTAGTAATCCCGGTTCACCATCATGGTGGGAGCAAGAAAACAAGCCCCCAGACAGGCGACGGTTTCCAAAGAGAATTGAAAATCATCGCTGGTTTGACCTTCGCAGTCGTCAATGTACCGCAGGCGATGGCGCATGCGTTGCTGGCGGCAGTCAACCCAGTGCTGGGCATCTACACGCTGATGGTGGCCGTCCCGGTTGGCGCCATCTTCACCAGTTCGGTCTACATGAATGTCTCCAC
>JALOPH010000327.1 GCA_025453995.1 Desulfobacterales bacterium | reverse complement strand
TACAATGTTTCGCCCCTGGAAATCGAACATATCCTCTACCAGCACCCCGCAGTGGAAGAAGTCATTGTCACCGGTCATCCGGACCCATATCGGGGAGAAACCGTCAAAGCAACCATCTCACTGAGATTCGAATACATGGGGAAAATAACGGAAAAAGACATCATCGACTTCTGCAAGGAACGCATGGCGACCTATAAAGTTCCGCGCATTATCGATTTCAGGGATATCCTGCCAAAAAGCCCCACCGGGAAACTGATACGAAAAATGGTCAAGGATGAGACGCCTTTTTCCGGATAACCATTTGATTGAATGATATAATTTATTATTAATTTCAGGAGAAACAAATATGAGCAAATTCGGCGAGAAAATCATGGACCTGAGAGTGCAAAAGAAATTGAACACCAAAGAGGTTGCGCGGGCCGTCAGCATCCCCCAGTCCAGATACAGCGAGTTAGAAAAAGGGGTCCGTGTCCCAACGGACAGCCAGATATCGCGTATGGAAGAATATTTCGGCATCCCGTCCGGGGAGCTGGTAAAACTGATTAACCCGAATTAATTCGGAAAATAAAGCGTCAACTGGAGGACGGAAATATGAAGGTGGCCGCATTTAACGGCAGCGCCCGCAAAGACGGCAACACCGCGATCATGCTCAATGCCGTGCTGGATGAGTTAAAGGCAAAAAAGATCGATACGGAACTTGTAGAGTTGGCCGGGAAAAAAATCCACGGCTGCATCGCCTGCTATAAATGTTTTAAAAACAAGGACCGCCTGTGCGCGATGAAAAAAGACATCGCCAATGAATGCATTGAGAAAATGCTTTCGGCCGACGGCATCCTTCTGGGGTCACCCACCTATTTCGGCGATGTTTCACCGGAAATCAAGGCCCTTATTGACCGGGCCGGACTCGTGTCCAGGGCCAACGGCGACATGTTCAAACGCAAAATCGGCGCAGCCGTGGTGGTGGCCCGGCGGGGCGGCGCCATTCATGCCTTTGATTCAATGAACCATTTTTTCCTGATCGGCCAGATGATCATTCCCGGATCAAATTACTGGAATATGGGCTTTGGTTTGGACAAAGGCGATGTGAAAAAGGATGAGGAGGCCATGCAGACGATGACGCTACTGGGTCAGAATATGGCCTGGTTGCTGAAAAAGATCGCCAAGTAAAAAAAATCCACAGCGGTATTATGGCGCTTTTAAATTGTAACGATGTTATTGAACTTGCCACAGACCTTTACCTGATTGCTGGAAAAAATAAGGCGCGCTTCCCCTATTGCAACTCTTTTTTGATCACCGGCAGTGAAACAGTGCTCATTGACACAGGCTGCGGAATAGAGCGCCTCAAGGAAATTGATGAACAGGTAATAATCGACAAGGTGATCATCAGCCATCCCCATCCGGACCATATGGCCGGGTTCAATCTCCTGAAAGACCGCTTTCTCATGCTGCCTGAAGAAACCGGTGATGAAGTGAATGATCTTGTGAAACTGGGGACCCGATTTACCGGGAACCTTGAATTCGGGAAAGAGTGGGCCCGATTCATCAGCAACACCAGGGGGCTGACACCGCTTCGGGACCCGGACGGCCGCTTCGGGCACGGGGATATTCTGGATTTTATCACTGTCAGACTTGAGGCCATCAGAACGCCCGGCCATTTGAATGACCACTATTGTTTTTTCGACCATAGCAGCAAAACCCTGCTGACCACCGATATTGATTTCACCTCTTTCGGTCCCTGGTACGGCAATCCGGAAGGCGCCATAGAACCGTTCATGGAAAGTATCCGGTGCGTCATGGAACTGCCTTATTTGCGCGTATGCTCGTCCCATAAACCACCCATCGAAGGAGACGCCACCGCTGAGTTCAACCAGTTTCTGAAAATGTTCAAAAATCAGCGGCGAATGATTCTGAAATTATGCGAAAAACCCGCAACCCTTGAAGATCTGGTGAAATTATCGCCTTTTTACAGCAATCGATTCAACAACCGGTTGATCCAGAACATATTTGAACAAAACATGATTTTAAAAAATCTTGAACTTCTGATCCGAGACGGACTGATGAAAAAAACAAATGGCCATTATCTAACAATGAAATAACATCACATAAAAAGGAGAACCGCCATGAGCTTAAAAGACTATTTTGAAAACACCCAGGGCACCGGTGTGCTGGCGACCGCTGACAAATCCGGCAGGGTGGACGCGGCTGTTTATTCCCGGCCGCACATTTTGGATGACGGCAGTGTGGCTTTTATCATGCGGGACCGGCTCACCCATGCCAACCTCCAGTCCAACCCCCATGCAGCGTACCTGTTTATTGAAAAAGGGCCGGGCTATAAAGGCAAAAGGCTTTTCCTGACCAAGCTCGGGGAGGAACAGGACACGCCCCTTCTTCAGACCCTCAACCTGAAGAGGACGCTGAAAGAGGGGCAAAATTTCTGGTAATGTTTACCATCGATAAGGAGCTTCCGATAGTGGGGAGTTGAAAATAATCAACACCGAGCCTTTGTTTAAATGATGAATACAGAAATCGAATCCGCGAGTAATCATTAATATCATATTAAGTTATAAGTGGATTGAAAAGGAATACATTGGAGAAAACGCATGCTCCCGGATCGACAAACCATGCCCACAATGACCCGCCTGATCAATCATGCCGGCGAAAGATTTACCAGAAAATTGATGCCTTTCCTGCGTTTGACTGAGGAAGAATTATTAGAAACAGTTTCAGACAGGATTGGACTTGATGATTTCGGCGATTCCTATTTTATGTCCGGTCTTAGATGCTTGATAGAATCGATTAAAAATGATGCGGAGTTATCCTTTCTTGGCGCCTTGCTGCAACGGTTATCAATAGAAAGGGCCCTGGAGAACCGGTTGCGGTTTGTAGAATTTAAAAAAAGAAATTCGGCTGTTTTTAGAAAAAAGCTAATTCCGCCGATCATTATTATGGGCCTTCCCCGTTCAGGAACGACTTTTCTGCATCGATTGATGTCCCAGGATCCGGGAAATCGCGGGTTGTTTTTATGGGAATTGATCCGCCATGTCCCCCCGCCCGGCAAAATAGATTTTCGAAGAATTATTGCAAAAGCTGAATACAAAACCTTTAAAAAAGTTTCAATTCCGCTGGATCATATTCATTTGATCCGTGACAATGAATATGAAGAATGCATATGGCTTCTTTCCACAACATTCCATAGCGGTTCATACTATGTCACGGCGCCGGTCTACTCTTATGCCATATGGTGTTCCCGCGTGGACAGATTTAAAACATATCAGGAGTATCTGCAGTTCCTGAAAATTTTTCAGGCCGAGACTCCGGGGAAACGGCTGACGCTCAAAGCTCCGGTCCATTCGGGCTCGCTGATGGAACTCAGAAAGCTCATTCCGGATGCCATTATCATTCAAACCCATCGCAACCCGCTGGAAGTTTACAACAGCTCGAACAGTTTGGTTTACTGGGCGCACAGCAATGTTGTCAAAAAAATGGATGTCAAAAAAATGGCCGAATGCAATTTAAATCTTCTCGGAAATGAGATTGATCGAAATCTAAAAGCAAGAAAAACAAATGGAATTAAAGTGCATGATATTTTCTATGAAGAGCTTATATCAGATCCGCTTCTTGTCGCACAAAAGATTTATCATGCGAACGGCATTGAATTATCCGCCCGAGCAAAAAAGAAAATGACAACCTTTATAAAAGAAAATCCTCAGCACAAACACGGCAACCATAAATACAGCTTTGATGATTTCGGCATAAAGAAAAATAAAGTGATTGAACGGTTTGAAGAATATATGAATATCTCAGGCTATTCACCTTCTTAACCTTTATGTATCACCCACATGAAAAACCTCATTGGGGACCTGAACCGGTTTCGTTTTAGTCGGAATGATCCGTGCAACCCTGACATTCATTGCAGCGATCCGTATCTTCCTCAGGCGCTGAGGGATTGACCTTCATTATCTTTTCCTGTCTGGCCTGGGATAGGATGGACTGAATAAACGTAAACCGGTTGAGCCGCATCTCAAGCATTTGTTTCTGGGCGGGTGTCAGGGCTTTATTTTCTTCTATTTGATTACGGCAGGCGGTTAAATCAGCAGATTCTTTCTGGCAGTTTTTTATGGCCTCACCAGCCATCGCAGTCGACACAAGGGCAACCAACAGTATCAATGAAAGCGCTGCTCTTTTAAAAAAGATTCTCATCTTTGTATCCTTTCTAACGCGGGCTTTGCCTTTTGTCATACATAAATTTGCAACAATACTAAGGCATTATTGCTTGGTGATTGTAAAAATATCATACATTTCGTTGCTGTTAACGTTTAATGCGCCGCTCTCAATGTCCAACGATGCGCCGACAAACGCCATTTGATTGACGATTATTTTTGCCTTCGCCCCATTTGATGGCGCGACATAGTCCCCATGCATGATGACCATTTTAGCCGCCAGCGAAGGTTCCGTGTTAATTTCTGTGCCTTCAAGCAGGACTGTTTTATCGTCATTGATTCTCCCGACGATTTTTAACGTGGTACTGCCTACTTTTGCAGTCCCCCGGACAAGCCTGCTCAAAACATTGTTAAACTTGCATTGAATCAATTGCACGGTGACGCTTACCGTAGAGCATTGTGCAAGGGTTGCGGAATTGGTGACTTTCTGGGCAGATCCGCTCCACGTTCCATTGATTGAAATAATCGCAGAAGCAAAATTAGAAAAGCACAGAACTAAAATCAATGAGCCGATTGCAATTAGGGTCATTTTTTTCATTACACTTTACTCCTTAAATGAATGGTATGAATTTTACTGACACATGATCGCGAAATATTTGAAATAGACAAAACTGCATTCTGGAAAAATCAAAAGAAGCATTTCTTTATCTTAGGATCAATCCATGTGTCAAGAGGCATTCCCGGTTTACAGGCATTCGTGGGCGCGCAAGATAAAAAACATTTAAATTTTATATCATAGGGCTCCATGCCTTTTATTTTTCAAAACCCACCCACGTCGTTATTTCCACCCACGTCGTTATTTTGTCCGCAGATTCCCTTGGGCTGACCAGTTTGTTGGCCGGGAAATCCGAGTCCGGATATCCCATGGCCACGGCGATCATGATTCTTTTGGATTCCGGAATGCCGGCCAATTCTCTTGCAACTTCCGGATACAATACGCCCTGATCCTCAATGCAGGTGCCGAGCCCGTATTTTAAAGCAGCCAGACAAAGGGTCTGGGTTACCGCTCCGATGTCAAACAAGGGGCCGGACTCGGAAAGCGTCTTGTCCGTCACCACGATAACGGCCACCGGCGCATCAAAAAACCGAAACCCCCGCTCCAGCCACCAGGCTCTTTTGGCTTTGTCCTCCCTCTGTATATCCATTAGTTTGAATATTTCC
>JALOPH010000326.1 GCA_025453995.1 Desulfobacterales bacterium | reverse complement strand
ACCCTTCGCCTGCCAGAACCCTTCTCCTATATCATCGCCCTTGCTTCATGGATTCACCTGATGATATTTGACCGTCTGTTTCTCCGCTATGGCAATGTCAGCGATAAACCGGAAACGCCATCAGCCAAGCCGGGCTGGCAGGAAAAGGGATGATTGATTCAATGTCAGGACAGCCCCGTATCGACATGAATGAATACAAACGTTCGCATATTACAATTCATTTCGGGGATAACCCCGGTATAAGGTTTTTCATCAAACATGCGCCGGGCTTCACCCCGCGACCATGTTTTGAAACAACCGCTTTATTTTTTAAGGGAAAGACCTCAGACTTGTATTATGACTCGCAAAACCAGGTCCTATATAAGTTCTTTCTGGCCAAAAAAAAGAAAAATTTGTTTTTTTACTTTGTGATCAAGCGTCTGTGGGAAATCGTCAAAAACATCTTGGGATTCTGCCCGGCCAAAAAGGAATTTTCCGGAAACCGCCTGCTGCATCAATATGAATTTAATGTGCCGGAAACACTGGGCATCGGCTTTGTGATTTCGCCGGCGGCGCAGTATCGATGTCTGTTGATCTTACAGAATATTCAAAGCGCAGCCACGCTCAAGGAGATTCTTGCGGCAGGCGCTGATCCGGCCAGACTTGAAATTATCCGCCATCGAATTATAAACGACATTCAACGCATGATCGCAAACAAAATCCGGTTCAGGGATTTCACCGTCAACAATATTTTGGTCGACACGTTAAACAACATCTACTGGATTGATTCCCGTGCAGATAAATTTTATTTTCAAATCCTTTACCGGAAGGCAAAAAACAGTATGCTCAAACGATTCATCGGCAGCTTCCGGCAGGCATCCAGCGCGCCCCAGGCGTCCATCAATTCATTTGTTACGGCCGTGCGCGACCTGATCCAATAATATTTATTTAATGTCATGGATGTGGCGGAGAAAAAAATCCAGGAAGCTGAAAAGACCGGAGCCGATGCGCTGTCCAGCTATTGCGGTTTTCCATCATTTTTCTGTGCAGTGTTGTGTGGTTTCTTTTCTTGATTTATGGCGAAGAATATCACATAATATATTATAAAAATTATGATGGAGGATATCATGAGAACTACGGTCACGCTTGATGAAAGCCTGGTCACGGAATTGATTAAATTCTCCGGGGCAAAAACCAAAACTGCCGCCGTAGCCATAGCTGTTAAAGAACAGATTCGCAGGGCAAAACTGAAAAAACTGGCTGGCCTTCTCGGAACGGTTGATGTTGATGAATACGCCATTCAGCAGAGCAACAATAAAGATTTGAGGCGTGCCCAATGGCTCGAAGACATTGGAAAGGGAAACGGGGAATAGTATGGAATCGGTTTTGCTGGATACATCTGTTTGGATTGATGCATTGCAGGGAAAGACGCCAGAAATCGCTGCGGTTACCCAAGGATTGCTCAACGATGATCGGATACTTACTTGCGGACCGGTCTTGTTCGAAATCAAACGCGGCCTTCGCCCATCTGATCGGAAAAAAATATTGCCTTTGTTTGGCGCATTAATCCGGCTCTCATTTGAAGAATATATTTGGGAGGCTGCCGGTGAATTAGATGCCTCGCTGCGCAGCAAAGGCATTACAATCCCTCCAATGGATGTTTTAATCGCCCAGATTTGTCTGCATCATAAAGCTTCTCTCTTTACCCTTGATGAGCATTTCCGCTCGGTTCCCGGTTTAAAAATGTTTACACCTGAGCCATTTTCAAAATGTTAGATCAGGTTTGCAGTCAAGGCGCGGGCCGAAGAAAAAACGCAGCATACATCGGCGTATCTGGCATTTTGAGGAGGACTGCAACGCTGACATCGAGCCTTAGATGATGTTTTGAAATTGGTTCACCTTAAAAAGCTGAAGCTAACGTAGGTATTGTTCAAGGAGAATTAAATAATCCATGCTTGAACCGGCCGTGGATCAGAAATTTCAAAATCAGGCCCAGATGCTGGCCAACCGGGTGAAGAAAAAATTCCATCACCTGCGAAAGCGGTTTGGCCGGCAGAACATTGATGTGTTCAGGCTATATGACTGGGATATTCCGGAAATCCGGGCGGTGGTGGACTGGTACGACGGACACCTGGTGATCGGGGAATACACGCGGACCCAGTCTGTGCGGGAGTGGCTTCCCCTGATGGCCGAAGCGGTGGCGAAAACACTTGAAGTGCCGGCGGAGAAGGTTCACTTAAAGCAACGGAAAGCCGGAAAAAAAGACGGCAAGCGGTACGAGCGCATCGCCTTTACGGATCAAAAAATAATCGTGTCCGAGAGGGATTTAAAATTTTACGTCAACCCTTACGATTATGTGGATACAGGCCTTTTTTCAGATCATCGGGATACGCGGCAAATCGTGCGCGAAATGGCAAGAGGAAAGGATTTTTTAAACCTTTACTGCTACACAGGGACGTTCACCTGCTATGCCGTCAAAGGCGGCGCCCGTTCCTCGGTCTCCGTGGACCGGTCTGAAACCGCCATTGGATGGACGAGGGAGAACATGGCTTTAAATGGAATCAAAGACGCAAAGCATCAGCTTGTCCATGCCCATACATTTGAAAAAAAGCCAAGCGCGACCAGCGGTATTTTGACCTGGCGGTGGTGGACCCGCCGTCCTATTCCACCACCCGGACCCGAAACGAAGAATTTGACATTGCCCGGGACCACCCCCGGCTTTTAAAAGAAGTGAAAGCGCTGATGATAAAAGGGGCAGTCATTATCTTTTCAACCAATCACCAGGACTTTAAGCCCCGGATGGGTGATTTGGGTTTTTCGGAAATTGTCGAAATCACAGACCGCACCATCCCGGAAGATTATGTCAGCAAGCGCAAGACCATACACCGGAGCTGGAAGCTGATTGTTTAGAAATATAGCTGTAAAGCTATATTTATTGGTTG
>JALOPH010000325.1 GCA_025453995.1 Desulfobacterales bacterium | reverse complement strand
CTGAATGACCACTTCAAATTGATTCTCATCAAGGGCATGCGCTTTAAGAAACATTTCTAAAGCTTTTTGCTTATCCCCCATCATCAGATAAGCCAACCCGGCGTTGTATGGGGCCATCACGTCATCGGGGGCAAGGGTCATAACCTTAATGAACTCTTCCAATGCCTTTTGGTGTTTACCTCTGCTGCTGTAACAAACCCCCAGACTATTGATCACATTGACATTTTGCGGATCGATCAAAAGCGCTTTTTCAAATTCAGCGATGGCGCTGTCCACATCCCCTTCCTGAAAAAGTTTATCTCCACTGATGTTTAAACTGACCGCGTCAAATCGGACCGTACTGTTGGGGCCTAAAAAAACGGCATGCCGGAGTGCTTTGTAGCTATTTTCTAATATATCGTCCTTTTTGTATGAAAGCTGAGGATAAGCGGCAATTCCTATCGAAAATGTCGCTTTAGTCCGGTTTTTCAATGCTTTCCTTATAATATCGGCTATCTCGAAACCGTTGTCGCTGTTTTTTACCAGGACAAAACAAGCCAGGCAATCAGTGCTGAACATTCCCCAAAAACCGGAGTGGATCTTGCAAACCGCATCTACGGATTCGGCAAGGGCGGGCATTAAATCCAAATTTTTTGGACTGTTTTCAGAGCCGCTGTCTTCCGATGGGTCCGGGCAAATCACCATGGCATCAAAATGATCCCATGATTCAATCTGTTTTGAAGCATATTCAAAAAAATCATCGCCCAGGAGCAAATCCGGAAATTTTTTGATTAAGGTTTTTTCAATGTGCATCCGGGTAATGTCCGGGAATTCATCCAGGTCGGAAAACAAATCGGCCATTTTGTCTTGCTTAAATTTTGTGTCGGTTTTTGGGGAAAGGTACTTTCCGGCTATCCCGGGATAAGTGTCCATCTCGATTTGTTTCATGCTCATTCCTTGTTCAGCATGGTTTTAAAAGCCCATTCGATCATTGCCAATTCATCGACCTGAACTGTTCTCAGGTCCATGATGAACAAATCATCTTCGATCCGTCCGATAATCGGCGGAGTATGATTTCTCATAAATCGCTCCACTGCGTTGACAGTCATTGTTTTGACATTGACTCCAATTCCTCTGCTGGGGATCTTTAACATCGGAAGAGATCCGCCGCCGGCCCGCGAGATCAGATCCATGCGGTGAACGGAAAGTTCGGGAATTTTAAGATTTTCCAGAATATTGAAAAGTCTTGAAACCTTTTCCTCGATCCGGGCAACAGGCATCAGGATCATATTCAGAGTTGGAATCAGTTCGACAGCATTTTCCGGCCGGCGATAAAGTCGAAGTGTGCTTTCAAGGGCGGCCAGTGTCATTTTATCAATTCGCAAAGCACGATTCAGTGGATTTTTTTTAATTTTTTCGATCGTGGCGGTTTTTCCGACAATAATGCCCGCCTGGGGTCCCCCAAGAAGTTTGTCACCGCTGAAAGTCACGATGTCGGCCCCGGTGGCTACGGATTCCTGTACAGTCGGTTCTTTTGCCAGACCAAATCTGGAAAAATCAATAAATGTGCCGCTTCCCAGATCCTCCATGACCGGAAGCCCATGAGATGCACCGATCCCCACAAGTTCCCCGAGTTTGACTTCCGAGGTAAATCCGATAATGTGGTAGTTGGAAGTATGAACTTTGAGCAGCAGGGCGGTTTTTTCGGAAAGGGCGTTTTCGTAATCCCGTGGATGGGTACGGTTGGTGGTGCCCACCTCTTTTAAAATAGCGCCGCTTTTGGCCATAACATCGGGTATCCTAAATGATCCTCCGATTTCCACCAGCTCACCTCTTGAAACAATCACTTCCATGCCCCCGGCCAGGGTATCAAGGCAGATCAGCACCGCACCCGCATTGTTATTCACAACCAGCGCGGAGTCGGCCCCGGAAATTTCACAAAGAATATCCTCAACCACGGCGTACCTGGACCCGCGTTTTCCCTTTTCAATATCGAACTCCAGATTGGAATATCGGCTGTTGATTTTCAAAAGGTTTTCGAGAGCATCCGACGGAAGAAGCGAACGGCCAAGGTTGGTATGAACCACAACGCCGGTGGCATTGATCAGCGGAACCAGCCTGGGGGCCATGGACTTTTGAATCTGAAAACGAACTTTATCTGATATCCGATCAATGATGAGCTGCTTTTCGGAAACTTTAGCCTCGCTTGAAAATATCTCCTGGCGGATTTGCTCGGTAACTTTGCGAACACATCGTGTCAGAATATTTTTCGGAACCGTGTCAAGGTCTCTTTCGTTTCCCATGATTTCGAGAATACGATCTACCCCTGGAATCATCCGAAGAAGCTTTTGTTGTTTTTCAGATACCGCCATCAACGATCTCGTTTGAAAAAGCCATTATTAAAAATGAAATTCATAACATGAGAAACAGACTGATTTCAATATATTTATTCTTATGGGTAAACATAACTCCTTGTCCTGACATCCCGGCATCGGAGATCGCCGGATACACGAATGAGGTTTCTTGTCATCTCAAACGAGCGTTCATGGCAGGTTCCAGGGCCTTTCGTGTCGAACCGGGTATCCCCCCCCGGTTATGAATCATCCGATACCGGCAAATGAATCACTCCTCTATAAGACGCACACCAAAAATTCGACAAGCAGTTATGTCGATATTGACATAACAAATTCCATATGTTACTTCAACATATCAATTA
>JALOPH010000157.1 GCA_025453995.1 Desulfobacterales bacterium | reverse complement strand
AGTTGCTCGTCGGAGAGGTCGAAGGGATTTTCCATTTTCACTCCTTAAATAAATCAAATAATATGAAAAGCTATTTTAAAAATTTATTTTAGTATATATTCAACAATAAATCCAATTAATAACGGTATTAAAAGAACATTAATAACAATCAATGCCCCATTAATTTTGTTCCTCCAGGCTTTCATATTTTCAATCTCTATGTATTTTCTCCTTTTCATCAGATGAATTTTAGTCTATATTATCCCTATAAAAAGGATAAATAAAAAAATATGGATACTCAAGAAACCCATCGATTTCAGGCACGGCTTTCTGAAAAATTGTCCGATTCCCTGGCAGGGCCGATTCCTGATGGAACTCCGCGGCAGGTATTTGGTGCCGTATTCCTTCCGGGCAAGGTAACCGCTGTGGTGGGGATGCGCCGGGCCGGGAAAACCATGTTCCTGCATCAGATCCGGCGGGAACGCTTTTTAAACGGCATGATTCGGGAGTGCCTGCCTTATATCAATTTTGAAGATGAGCGGCTGGCCGGAATGACGGCCCAGCATCTTAATTCGCTGGTTGAGGACTATTATCGCCGGTTTCCGGCTCTTCGGGGAAAAAAAAATGTTGTCTGGTGCTTTGATGAAATCCAGACGGTTCCGGGCTGGGAACGGTTTGTGCGAAGGCTTATGGATTCCGAAAAGGTAGAAATATTTTTAACCGGATCATCAGCGGCCCTGCTTTCCCGGGAGATCGCCACGGCCCTGCGGGGCCGGGCATGGGAAGTGGTGATGCATCCCTTCAGTTTTGGCGAGACATTGCGGCACAAGGGGCAGGCAGTTCCGGACCCACCGGACTTTCTGGACGGACCAACCCGGTCCACGCTGGAGGCTGCGTTTATCGATTATTTGACAGGCGGCGGGTTTCCCGAAGTTCAGGGCATGGATGTGGCCACGCGGTATCAGATGCTGCGCGATTATGTGGATGTGGCCATGCTGAGGGATGTTGTGGAGCGGCACAAGGTCAGCAATGTGGCAGGGCTGCGCTGGCTGGTGCGGCATCTGCTCGGCAACGCGGCCGGATTATTTTCCGTGGAAAAGTTTTACTCCGCCCTAAAATCCCAAGGGCTTGCCATATCCAAGGATACGGTGCATCAACTCATGAGCTACATGCAGGATTGTTTTTTGGTTCGTGCCGTATGGATGGAAGCGGATTCAGAACGCCAGCGCATGGTAAATCCACGCAAAGCCTATCCGGTGGACCCTGGGCTGATTCCGGTCTTTGACCGCACGGGACGCGCCAATATCGGGCATGCTCTCGAAACAGCCATCCTGGTGGAACTGGAACGACGGCGGGCGGAAGTTTCCTATGTGAAGACCGCCAACGGGTTTGAAGTGGATTTTCTGGCCCGGTATCCATCCGGTGATATGGAGCTCATTCAGGTATGCGCCGATGCCTCAGCTCCTGAAACTGCGGATCGCGAGCTGCGCGCCTTTGAACCGGTAGGGCAGAAATTTCCCAAAGCCCGAAAGCTTCTGTTGACCCTCACCCGCGACGGCTTGCCATCAACCGTACCGGATGACGTGATTGCAAAACCGGCTTATTCATGGCTGTTAAATACTTAACTTAACCTGAAAATCCGTGGCATTCACAACGAGCCGCGCAGTTCCTTTTTCTCTGACCAGATCAACAATGCCCCAATTTGAAAGGGTTTTCATGGAATGCTTTAGCGATGCTTTCTTTGCTTACTCCAATTGCCAACAATGATTTAACCAAGAGATCAAGAGAAACCGTTGGATCGCCGCATTCCATTTTAGCTACACGGGATTGGCTGGATTTAAGCATTTTTGCCAATTGGATTTGAGTTAATTTTTTCTGTTTGCGCTGCTCTGCAAGCACTTGGCTAAGCGATAGTTTGAGTTCGATATATTCTGATTCTTCTTTGCCAAATCCGACATACTCTTCTGCCAAGACCTCTCTTCTGCTCCTTAAACGGGTCATCATGATCCGCTCAAATGGGCAAAAATGTCCCATCCGGGCGTATTTTGCCCATCCCCTGATGAGCTTTTTACAAAAATACAATAAATACAACTAGATAAAAATAATTTTAAATTGGCATTTTATTTGCAGAGAGGTGAGCAATAGAATTGTTTAAAGCCTAAATCCATTGATTGGCCGAATGTATGGGAGAAAACGAATGGAGCCTGAAAGCAAAATCCGCGTGCTGATAGCAAAACCAGGACTGGATGGCCATGAACGCGGCGCCCATGTGGTGGCCTATGGCTTAAGGGATGCCGGTTTTGAAGTGATATACACGGGGCTTAGACAGACACCCCGGCAGATCGTGAATACGGCCATCCAGGAAGATGTGGATGTGGTGGGGCTTTCAATCCTGTGCGGCGCCCATTTATCGCTCACGCAAATGGTCATCAACGGTTTAAAGGAAGGCGGGGCTGAAGACATCCTGGTTCTTGTGGGCGGCATCGTGCCGGAAGAAGACATTCCCCGTTTAAAAGAAATGGGCGTTGGGGAAGTTTTCACTGCAGGCACCCCGGTGTCGGCGGTTTCAAACTTTATCCGCGCCGCCGTCTCCGCTTCCTGACGAGCAACGATCTGAGTGGCTCCCATTAACATGAATGCGCCCTACGGGCGGTTATTTAGTGCCCGAACGGAAACCCACACTCCTCTCCCCTTTTAGGGGGAGAAGCAGGGTGAGTGGTTGTGAAATCAATATGTTACACCCTCACCCCAACCCTCTCCCTCAAGGGAGAAGGGGTTTCCGTTCAAACACTGCTATTTAGGAAAAAACCATGCCGGAAAACAAAAAAGAGACGGACAAAATCGAGCAGGCTGAAAAACAGTGGCAGCAGCAGGTCATTGAAAAACGGGTCGCCCGGTTCAACTTAAGCAAAAGCCCCACCCGGTTTTATTCACCGACTTCCATTAAGAATTTTGATTTTCTGGAAAAAGTCGGGTTCCCCGGCCTTTATCCCTATACCGCCGGCAGCAATCCCTTTGATTTCTGGAGGGCCTATGCCGGGGATGCCGCAAAAACTGGGTATCGGCCGGACTGGGGAGGCGCTGGCGGGGTCGGAAAATACGGCGGATTCGGCACAGCCGAAGACTACCGGGATTACCTGATACGGATGCATGCCATGGGCCGGACCGGCGGGCCGAACATGGCCTTTGACCTGGTGACCCAGTGCGGATATGATTCGGACAGCCCGTACGCGGAGGGGGAAGTCGGCCGCGTGGGCGTTGCCATTGATTCCTTCCGTGATTTCGCCGTCATTTACGAACCCTATACCGGCAATCTGGAGATTGACAAGGTCCCTTCCAATTTCACCATCAACGCGCCGGCGGCGGTCATTATCGCCATGTACGCGACGCTTGCGGAAAAAAGAGGAATCCCCTTGGACAAACTGAGGGGAACCCCGCAGAACGATATTTTAAAGGAATTCATCGCCCGGGGCACTTATATCTATCCTCCCGGCCCCTCTCTGAGGCTTTTCAGGGATACCTGCGTTTTCTGCACGCGTTATATGCCGAAGTTCAATATCAACAGCATGGGCGGATATCACATCCGTGAGGCCGGGGCCACCCGTGTCCAGGATTTGGCGTTTTCCATGGCAAATGCGGCCGCCTATATCCGGGCAGGCATCAGCGGCGGACTGGCGGTTGACGGTTTCGCGCCGATGCTGACCTTCAACGCCTTTGGCGGCAGCATGGAGATTTATCAGGAGATCGCCTTTCAGCGGGCCGCCCGACGCATTTACGCGCGCATGGTCAAGGAGAAGTTCGGCGCTCAAAATCCCCGGAGCATGATGATCCGGCAGCCGATTACCGCCCATATCGGATGCTCTTCCACCACCTTGCAGCGGCCGTTGAACAACCTGACCAGGGCTGTTGTCGGCGGCATAGCGGCCGGCATGTCCGGCGGCATCCCCGGCGCTTTCCCCCCCTATGACGAACCATTGGGTCTGGGGCACAGCCAGGAAGCTGTCCAGCTTCAGCTCGACGCGACCCGCATCCTGATCTACGAGGCCAAAGTGGCGGATGTGAACGACCCGTGGGCCGGCTCCTATTTTATGGAATCATTGACCGATGAGATTGAGTCCGAGGCTTTGGCTGAAATGGAAAAGATCGAAAATATGGGCGGCGCTGTGGCGGCCATTGAAAACGGTTATATGCAGAAGGCCATATCCAAAAGCGCCTATGAAAGACAGAAGCAGATTGAACGCCAGGAAGATTTTGTGGTGGGGGTCAATGCATTCACAGGGAGCAATGAAATCAGCGTGAATGTGAACCGGGTTGTTGAGGCCACCTATGATCCCCAATTGCTGAAAACCGCTGAAAAAAGACAGCTCCGAAAACTTGAACAGCTGAAACAGGAAAGAAACGGCCGGGCGGTATCCGCCGCGCTGTCTGATTTAAAAAAGCATGCAAAGGATGAAAGCGTCAACCTGATGAGCGATATTTGCGAGTGCGTCAGAAACGACGCCACCCTGCAGGAAATTTGCGACGTGCTGCGGGAGGTGTTCGGGGAGTTCCAGCAGACTAAACTATAAAAAAGGTTTTACGGTTCACGGTTCAGGGTTCAAGGTCGCTTTTTAAATTTTAAATATGAGCCATAGACCAAAGAGCCTTTGCATCGCTTGACAGAAAATTTTTTTCTCAGATTTATGGACATTCATATTAAAAAAACAAAAACAGCGGATCATTCATGGGAAAGCCTTGTGGCCGGGGTTCAAGCGCGAAATATCCGGGCCATGGCCCGGCTGATCACCCGGGTGGAAAACCGTGAACCCGGCTGGAAAGAGGCCATGAAAGCCGTTTATCCGCTCACCGGATCAGCCAGAATTTTCGGCATCACCGGTTCGCCAGGCGCCGGAAAAAGTTCGCTGACCTGTGAAATCGCCGAAGAACTCGTCAAACGCGGGCACCAGGTGGGCATTATCGCCGTTGACCCGTCCAGCCCTTTTTCCGGCGGCGCCTTGCTGGGCGACCGGCTGCGGATGAAAAAAATCTTCACGATGAAAGAAATTTTCATTCGCTCCATGGCCACCCGGGGCATGCTGGGGGGCTTAAGTCAGGCGGCCCGGGATGTGGCCCGGATCATGGACGCTTTTGGCAAGGATATCATTCTCATTGAAACCGTGGGCGTGGGCCAGGATGAAATCGAAGTGGTCAAAACCGCCGACCGGGTGATGATGGTCTGCATTCCCGGCCAGGGAGACGGGATTCAGGCCTTAAAAGCCGGCGTCATGGAAATTGCGGACATCTATATCATCAACAAGGCAGACCTTCCGGGCGCAGATGAAGTCATGGCTGACATCTGCGCCATGCTGAATCTCTCATCCCAAAACGGCCAGGCCTTACCGCCGGTGCTCAAAACCTCGGCCTTGAAAAATCAGGGTATTTCGGAACTCGCGGATTCCCTTCTATCCCATCCGGCCGGGAGCTCCAAAGACACTCTGCGCCGCGAGATCCAGGCCAGGGAGGAAATTCTTTCACTGATGGAAAATGATGTCTTCCGAGCGATCCGCAGCCGCTGGGAGCAAAGCGGCGCCTTGACCGCCGAGGTCCGGAAGATGGTGGAGGAAAACAAGGACCCCTATTCTATTGTCTCGGAACTGTTGCAGCAAATCGACGGCAAAGCGGATCTGTTTTCATCGTGACCTTTAAAAACATTCAAGGAGAAAACAATGTCAGAGCAAGCCATGGGAATGACCCAGAAACTGGCGGACTTTATCGCAACAACCGATTCTGCAAAAATTCCTAAAGAAATATACGATCATGCCAAAGTTGCGTTTATGGATTGGCTGGCTGTCACGGTAGGCGGCGTCAATGACCCGCTGGTATTTAAGCTGATCAAGTATGCCCAAACCATGGGGGGAAATCCCCAGGCAACCCTTATCGGGCTCCCCCTCAAAACAAGCGTCAGCCAGGCGGCTTTGATCAACGGGGCCGCCTCCCATGTGCTCGATTATGACGACACCCTGGTTTCTTTTTTCGGCCATCCCTCGGTGACCATCTTTCCATCATTGCTCGCGCTTTCCGAATGGAAGCAAAAAAGCGGGCATGATTTTTTGACGGCCTATCTCATCGGGCTTCAGACAGGCGCGGCCATCGGCGTGTGCGCCGGTCTGGATCATTATATGGCCGGGTGGCATGCCACCGCCACTTTGGGGCACCTGGCGTCGGCGGCCGGATGCGCCAGGCTTTTAGGGCTGACCCCGCAGCAGACCGCATATGCCCTGGGTATCGCCGCAACCCAGTCATCAGGCTTAAAACGTGTCTTTGGCACCATGTGCAAACCGTTTCATGCCGGCAGGGCTTCCCAGGCGGGATTGATGGCGGCGCTTCTTGCCCAGAATGATCATTCTCCGCTGGAAGCGGCCCTGACACTTGTCAAAAACCAAAACATAGAATTGTCCGATATCAAAACAATCACAGTGCATTCTTCAAAGCTGGCCCTGGATGCGGCCGGAAAAATGAAGCCTGCCACGGGCCTGGAAGGGAAATTCAGCATTCCTTTTTGCGTGGCGAATGCATTGTGCACCGGCATCACCGGCAACCAGGCATTTACGGATGAAAAGGTGCGCGATTCGGACATTCGACAGTTAATGGAGAAAATCAATGTGGTGTTGGATGAAAAAAAACTGGCCCTTGAAGCCCATGTCTTTATCGAAACCCTCGACGGCCGGAAGCATGAAGGCTTTTCCGATATTTTGCAGCAGATCCCGCCGCTGCCGATTAAAAAGGACCGGGTTCTGAAAAAATTTCAGGATTTATGCGGCGTCATGATGAAGAATGAACAAGTCGGACTGATCGCCGGTAAAATTGATCGGCTTGAAACAGAAAAGAACATGGCGGATTTCATCCAGAGAGGATTTGTCAATAACCAAGACAGCAAAAGTAACCGCAAATCCACAACCGGCTGATAGAGGAAAACACATGAAACAGGAAGTCCTGGTATCAGATATTCAGAAATTTGCCGTCAATGACGGCCCGGGGATTCGCACCCTGGTTTTTCTCAAAGGCTGCCCCATGAGGTGCGCCTGGTGCCATAACCCGGAAACCCAGGCCCCTTTTCCGGAGATTTACTGGAAGTTCAGGCTTTGTGTGCAATGCGGCGCCTGTATGGACGTCTGCCCGAAGAACGCCATTCTTCCGCCCATCTCCCCCAAGGATGCTCAATCAGAGGGATCGGCCTACCACAAAATATTAAGAGACAAGTGCGACCGGTGCTTGGCGTGCGTGGAAGCCTGCCGATACGACGCGCTTACGGTCGTGGGTAAATCCATGACAGCCGATGAGATTATTGATGAGGTTGAAAAAGACCGGCCGTTTTATAAAAATTCAGGCGGCGGTCTGACATTAAGCGGAGGCGAGCCGACTTGCCATCCGGATTTTGCCGCTCAAATCCTTCAAGCAGCCAAACAAAGAGGAATCCATACCTGTTTGGACACCAACGGGTTCTGTGAATGGGATGTGCTGGAAAAGATGCTCGAAAATGTTGATCTGGCGCTCTTTGATTTAAAACATACGGATGCGGCCATTCACAAACAGCACACCGGCGTGGGCAATGAAAAAATTCTGGAAAACCTTGCACGGCTTTCCGAGACAGATGTGGATATCTGGATACGCATTCCCGTTGTTCCGGGGTTTAATGATTCCAAAGCGTTTCATACCCATGCGGCGGAATTTTTATCCCGGTTCAAAAACCAGATCAGCCGCGTGGATTTGCTCCCCTTTCACAACTGGTGCCAGGACAAATACGGATGGCTGGGTATTGACTGGCCATTAAAAGATACCGAGGCCACGGACCCGTCCTTTCTGGAAATCCCCGCGGATATGTATCGCGAAAAAGGATTGGCAGCCACTGTCGGCGGGTCCGGATTTGAAAAAACCGCGAAATGGGCCAGCGGGTGAACGCGCATGAATTCAGAACATTGGCTTCAGCAATACATTTCAACAAAATCAACGAAAACCCAAATATCAAGGAGGTGACACCCATGACAACATGCAAGGAATGCAAGAGCTTTTTCCCCTTGGAAAATGATCAAACCAAAGGAGATTGCGTCCAGAGGGTAAAGGATCCCCGGCAGGCGTATTACCAGTCCCGGCCCGCCAAGGCCGACGATGACGCGGGGGCTTGCGGTTCATTCCAGAAAAAGCAAAAAACCTAAATGATTTCATCCGCGCCGGCGGAATCAGAAAATAAACATATATAAAAAAGGAGAACCTCATGGCACAAGCAGCATTAAAAGATACAAGCGTGAAAGAGTTTGAGAAAAAACAGGAGTGGTGGTGGGCGGCCGAAAAGAAGCGTTCCAAACGACTCGATTATCTGCGAAAAGCCATCTGGAAAAAAGGGGCGATTGGCGGGCTGTATGCTCCGGGAGTAAAAGTTGACCTTGAAAGGGCTCAGCTTCATACGCAAAAAGCAAAAGAAATGGAAATGTCTCCGGATGCCTATGTGATCAAATTCGCGAAAATGTTCGCGCACATTCTGGACAATAAAACCATTTTCATCACCGATCATGCACAGTTGGTGGGATATACGGGGAGCCTCCCCCACACCATGGGGTGGGACCCCAGCGCAGCATCCATTTTAAATGAAGAGGCATTCAATGACCCCACCGCCATACCTGATCCGGTTGATGTGAATCAGAAAGTCATCCGGGAAATCAACAACTATTGGATTGGAAAAACCGATCTCGACAAGATGATGCCGGTTTTTGACATGGAAGACCTGATGAAAATGCTCTCGGGCTCCATCGGCTGGGGGGTTCCCCTGGCGCGGGGAGGGTATTCCAGCAAGGACTATGAATACATCATGACCGGTAAGCGGGCGTTTGCCGCTATCATTGACGAACTGGACCGGAAAATTGATGAAGTTGACGAGGAAGTACATCAGCCGGGAGCCAACGCAGAGATATCTAAAGCCTATGACAAGCTCAACAACTGGGATGCCATGAAAATAACCCTTGAGGCAGGCATCCGGATTGCAAAACGATACGCAAGACTGGCCCGAATCATTGCCGAGAATTTTGAAGAAGATCCCAAGCGAAAGGAAGAGCTGCTCAAAATCGCCCAAACCTGTGAACGGGTTCCGGCCCACCCGCCAAGAAACCTTCAGGAATCCTTTCAATATGACATTTTTATTCAGATGATGAGCCGCACCGAGGCCATTGAAGGCGCCTGGCCGTCAAGGCCCGATTACTATCACGGCCCCTATTATGACAAAGACGTGAACATCGATAAAACGCTGACCAGGGAGGAAGCCCTGGATCTGGTCGGCGAGTTTATCATCCGGGCGGCGGAAGTCTGCCAGTTTAAGCCAAAATGGACCCGTGAAGGGCTCCAGGGGATTGACGGCACCTGGGTCTGGACCATCGGCGGGGTGGACAGAAACGGAAAAGACGCCTGCAATGATTTAACCGTCGCTTTGATGCAGGCCGCCCGGCTGGTCCGCGTCGCCAATCCGACCCTGTCATTTCGCTGGCACCCCAAAGTTAAAGACGAGGTGATGCGGGAAATTTTTGAATGCAACCGCCAGGGTCTTGGCTATCCGAATATGCGCAATGATCCGATTCTGGTTGCAAACACCATGCACTGGTACGGCCATCCGATTGAAGAGGCTCGATTATGGGCCAACCAGGCCTGTCTGTCGCCGTGCCCGACGACCAAGCACGGCTTCCAGCCCATGCGCATGGCCAACGCAACCGCCAACTGCGCCAAGATTATCGAGTATGTATTCACCAGCGGGTTTGACCCGGTGGTCAATATGCAGGTGGGCGCTGAAACACCCGATGTCGCGACCTTCAAGAATTTTGAAGAGTTCTTTGCCGCCTGGACCCTTCAGATGCAAACGATTTTCTCTATTCTGGTCCGCGCCGTCAACAGAGCCAGAACACTCGCGCCGACAATGACCCCGCGGCCCTTTCTTTCAGGTGTTTCCGAGCGGTCCATTGAAAGCGGGCTGGATACATTGGACCCTTCCATCGAACGGGGAAATTCATGGATTACCGCCTTTACCTGGGTTGAAAATGTCGACAGCCTCGCGGCGGTGAAAAAACTGGTTTTTGAAGACAAAAAATACACACTTGCCCAGCTCAAAGAAGCCCTTGCCAAAAACTGGGAAGGGCTTGAGGAAATGCGGCTGGATTTCGTAAAGAACGCGCCCAAATGGGGAAATGACGATGATTATGTGGATGACATCATGCTTCGCTGCCTGGATGAAGCCGCAAAATTCAGTAAAGTTCTGAAAGACCCGTCCGGAAACAACTGGCCGATTCTTCCGGAAAATGTCAGCGGTAACATCCATTATGCCAATATCGTCGGCGCCCTCCCCAACGGCAGACGGCTCGGTGACGCCCTGTATGACGGAGGGATCTCCCCCGGACCCGGCCTTGACAAAAAGGGGCCGACCGCGGTTCTTAAGTCCTGCGGCAAGATCGATCACATCACCGGCGGAAGGGCGTTTCTGCTCAACCAGAGGCTTTCCCCCACGCAACTGGCCGGAGAAAAAGGATATCAGCTCTGGTCGTCGTACATCCGGACATGGGCGGACCTCGGAATCGATCATATTCAGTTCAACATGGTCGATGACGCCACCCTGCGCTCCGCCCAGAAAGACCCTGAAAAGTATCAGGAGGTCATTGTGCGCGTGGCCGGATACAGCGCTCATTTTGTCGATGTCAGCCGGAAAACCCAGGACAATATTATTCAGCGGACGGTGCAGGGTTTGGGATAATCGTTATGGGCAGCCCTGATAAGTCTGAAGGATCGGGGTTTCAGGGCTGCTCTTTAACCATTTACCGGATGGAGAATGATCATTATGTCAAGAAGAGACGAAAAGCGGCAGGCTTATGCGAGCCAGCTTGTCCCGCAGAAGCAAAACTTAGATGCAGACAAAAAAGGCGCGGCTCATTTAGTCTGCGGCCTTTGCAAGCATTATTTGGAAACTTCATGGTCCGCTGACGGAAGAGGGTCCTGCAGCATCTTGAAGTTCGGGTCCAATATCAGCGCCAATCCGCCGGTTTATGTGCTGGAGGGAAAAGAGGGATTTCTGACCAAAACGCTTTCCGACGCGTCCGCCTGCAAACAGTTTGAAAAAATGCAGTTGATCGACAAGGATGGTTATGAATGTTCAGACCCGGTTTATCGCCGTACGCTCCGGCAATTGCAGGAAAAAGAATAAAACATAACAAGGAGAAAGCAACATGAAATGTATTGAATGCGGACATGAAGCCCCGGTGAGTGATTTTCGCTATCTGTACAATGCGCGGATCGATTCTTCCATCAGCATCCGGCAATGCATGAAGTGCCAGGAATGGATAGCCGTTGACGAAATCAAGGGCGTGGCCACCCAGAAAATCGGGCCAGGAGAGGCCCCATGGGGAAAATCCGCCGGAATTGAGGGCCTGGCAGAGGATGCCAGACAATAACCCGCTCTGCCCGTTAGGATGTGTCGTTTTTAAAAGCGTATAAAGGAGCACGCGCATGGAAATGACTTGCCATTTCTGCGGTTATTCTGACGAATACACAGAATTCGCTTTTCTTTGCAAAAACGGATGACCGGCCTGCGGAGAGTCGGATCTCCGCAGATGTCCCCGGTGCGGGGAGGAATGCGTGTTATCCAGAGCCGAATCCCTTTATGACGAAGAAGAACAGATGCAGACGCTTTCGAGAAAACTGGCGGATATTCCGAAAACAGATGATCCGGCCCTTTTGAATGAGGCAAAATCCCTCATCATCCGTTTGCAGGGAATCAACCGGCGTTGGAATATCGACGGGCTGGATCGGTTTTTGAAACAACGCCAGCGGGAACTCTTTTATTGATGACGATGAGAATATGAATATATGAAAAATGGATCGACAATGAATTCTACGATAAGAGATCTCGCTGTTCCGAAGCCGGACCCCAACTTTTTCCTGCCTGAAGCGCTCATTGATAATATCAGCCGCATCTCCCTGCTCTCCCAGCGGCACCCGGTGAACGTGCTGGTGGCTGGAAAGCAGGGGTGCGGCAAATCATCCCTGGTGAGGCAGTTTGCCGCCCGCAACAACCGCCCCCTGGCCACATTCCAGATCGGCCTGCTGTCGGAACCCGGCCAGCTCTTCGGAGAACACGCCTTAAAAGACGGACAGACCTATTACCGGAAATATCTTTTTCCCGACGCCATCCAGACACCGGGCTGCGTCATCCACTTAGAGGAAATCAACCGGCCGGAGCATCCCAAGGCGTTGAACATGCTGTTTTCGGTCCTTTCCCAGGACAGGAGCGTGTATACCGATGAGCTGGGGCACATCCAGGTGGCGGATGGCGTGGTTTTTTTTGCGACTTTGAATGAAGGGGATGAATTCATCGGCACCGAAATGCTGGATGCCGCACTCCGGGACCGGTTTTATGTGATGATCCTGGATTACCTGCCTCCGGAGGTGGAGACCAGCGTGCTGGTTTTAAAAACCGGTATCGAGCAGGCCGATGCCCAGACCATCGTTAATGTGGCGGCAAAACTGCGCAACAATTCCCGCGACCCTATGGTGGTGTCCACCAGACATACGCTCATGATCGCTGAAATGGTTTCCGTGGGCGCCGCCGTAGAAAAGGCTTTTACCGGAAGCCTCCAGATTAACCAGGATACGCTGGAGTCCGTGCTTCTATCGCTTCATGTGGAAACCAAAAAAATCGGTCCTAAAACCAGTGAAAACCTCTATCAACGCTACTAAATCAGCTCAAATCAGCAGAAATGATTGCTCTGAGTGCGGTGTCCGGAATTTTGGGCGCCGACTTGAGGAGGTGTTTCGCCAGGAAGCCGAACCTCCCGCCCTATCCTCCTGCTGGCGGAAAAACACCTCATTCCAGGAGGCCGCCGAACTTGCCAATCTGCTCCGGGCGTTGAGAAAAGTGGCCGGACATCTGGGCGACAATGCAGGACGCATTGAATACGCGGGCATGTCAACGGATGGCCTGCATGGCCTGCACGGAATTCTCATTGAACCGGAAACAGTCATGGGACAATATCCCGTGCCGGCGGACAAGGTGGACTTTCTGGTTGGTCTGATCGTTCATCAGGCCATGCATCGCATGGAGTGGTCGGATCATGTATGGAAAATCTTGGAGCCGATGATGCTGCAGATGACGCCGCGGGCGATGGTTATTTTTCAACAGCTCGTCCGCTTCGGCGAGGCTGTGTTTATGGATCTTTGTCAGACCGTCTTCGGCCTTTACACGAAAATCGTGAGAGAAAAGGCCATCAGCCGGGACAGGCGCCGATTCTCCTCGTGTCGCCCCTGCGTCGATCTATTGATGGCCTTGTGGAGGGATAGCGCATTTAATCCTCATCCGGCGCCGGACATACAGTCTGAATATGACTCTCCCTTTAAAGAGCTTGCAAAACTGACGCGGAAGCTTGAAATGATTGCTCAAAGCAGCGCAAGAGTGACCCGGCGCTGTGAACAAAGAGCGGGTCTGTATCGGGATGCATGGATGAAAATTGAGCCCGAAATCACACGCTGGAAAATTATTGATAGGCATCTCGCCTGGCTTGCCTGTCCCAAAAACCCCACAGAGGAAAAAAAGCGCGCATCCGGTCATCATTTTGAAAAAATCAACAAGCTGCCGCCGGCTCTTGCCCGGGATATCGAAACCCGCCTTTGCGGCGATTCCGTGGACATGACGCCGCTGATCCGGTCCGTCGCCGGTTTTGAAAACGAAACCGTTGTCCCAATGTCCCATTGGGATTTTCACGCCGAAGCCCACCCGGTGGTTGACCGGAAAATGACCGGCCGATTAAGGGCTGTTTTTTCCCATTTCGCAGAACGCAACACGCTGATGAGCCGCGGGCTTGAAAGCGGCCGGATTGACCGCAGAAGGCTTCACCGGGCTGAGGTCGACGGGAGATGCTTTAAAGCCGTCGACCGGATTCCCAATCTGGACTGGAGCGTCGGGCTTCTGGTGGACGCCAGCGGCTCCATGCGCGGCAGCAAATGGCAAATGGTGGAAAATACCATCGCCAGCATCCATAAATCCTTGTCCGGATACCAAAACCGTCTTTCCGCCTGGGCTTATTTTGAAGTCTCCGGCATCTGCATGATTTCAAGATTGATCGCCAAAAAGAGGCTTTTCTCCGTTCCTCCGTCCGGGCAGACCGCATCCGGCCAGGCCATCATCGCGGCTGCCAGCATGATGCCGGATAACGTCAAACGCAGTCTGCTGATTCATATTACGGACGGAGAATCCAATTTCGGCTGCGATGTGTCGTATGGCCTGGAATACTGCCGACAGCGCAAAATTCAACTGATTACACTGGGATGCGGGTACAAGGACAGGCCTGCCATGGAACAGCAGTACGGCCGCACCATTCAGTTTGTCGATTACTTTGAACAGCTGCCCAAAGCAATGGAAACCCTTTTCAAATGGGCGTTTGTATATGGCGGCGGCAAGATCCCGTCCGGCTCGCCCATATTCAAGGCCGTGTGAAAGGACAATTCATGCCTGACATCATACTGATCAAAGAAATTTCAAATCATGTGGGAACGCTTACATTCAACCGGCCCCGACAGGGCAACGCCCTTTCCATTGAACTTCTCGCGGATTTGCATCTGACGCTGAAGCTGTGGGCGGAAGCAGACGCGGTGCGGGCCGTCGTTATTACGGGCAATTCCGACAAAGCGTTTTCCTCGGGATTTGATATCGCGTCCATCCCGACTGAAATGACTCCGGAAACAGCGGAATTTTTGAAAACAAGCAACCCCCTGGAACTTGCCCTAAACAGCGTCAAGGAGTTTCCGTATCCCGTGATCGCCATGATCAACGGCTATTGTTTCGGGGCGGGACTGAATCTGGCCATGTGCTGCGATATCCGAATCGGCGCGGATCATATCAAGGCCGGAATGCCGCCGGTGAAACTCGGCCTTGTGTATCATCCGCAAGGTCTCAGCCAGTTTATTGAAGTCATCGGCATGGCAAAAACCAGGGAGATTTTTCTTACCGGACACACCTATGCGGGAAAGGAAGTTCTGGAGATGGGCCTTGTCGATCATCTGGTTCCGGCCGAAGCTCTTTCAGAAAGGGTTTATGCCATGGCCGCAGAAATTGCAAAAAACGCCCCCCTGTCGCTCAAAGGCACGAAAAAGATTCTCAACATGATCGGCCGATATTCACTGATCGGTCCGGAATACGCCCAAACCGCGGATAATCTCATCGCTGAAGCATTCAACAGCGACGATCTCAAGGAAGGCCAGACCGCGTTTCTTCAAAAAAGAACCCCGGTCTTTAAAGGAAAATAATCTATTGCGTTGCTCACGGAGGCCCCAGCAGCCATGAGCAGTCAAGCATTCAAAAGGAGAAAATTATGTCATCAATTCAATGGGATGTAGGATACATTCCCCGTAAACACGCGCAGATGCATCCGGAGAAAACGGCGATTATTTTTGAAGATCTGCCCGTAACTTACGGCCGGCTTGAGGAAGGCATCAACCGCTGCGCTCATATGCTGCTGGCAAAGGGCCTTAACAAAGGAGACCGGGTGTGCGTTCTGATGCTGAACTGCATCGAATTTCTGGAAATTTATTTTGCCGTGGCCCGGCTCGGCGGCATTTTTGTCCCCTTAAACTGGCGGCTGCTGGGTCCGGAACTGGCCTATCAGATCAACGACTGTGAGGCCCGTTTTCTGTTCTTCCATGATTCGTTTCTGGGAAGCATCGACCTGGTTCGGGGCAGCCTGAAAGTGGATCAGGACAAGTTCATTTACCTGAAAAACGGGGGGCCCCAGATTCCGGGCTTTGAGCTGCCGGGATGTCCGACATGGGCCGAAGAGTATGTCAATCTGGCGGTGGATCAGAACGGCTCATTTCCCGTCCCTCCGGAACCCGTGTTTATGGACGACCCGCTGGCCATTGTATACACATCCGGCGTCACCGGCCATCCCAAGGGCGCGGTGCTGTCCCACGAACAGACTTTTTTTAAAAATTTTCAGATCGCAACTTATACGGAATCAAGCTCCAGCGACATGCTCATCGCCCAGATGCCGCTGTTCCATTCCGGCGGTCTGTTCATTGTGGCCACGCCGGCGTTAAATGCAGGCATGACCATGGTCATGCGCCGGGGATTCAACCCCAATGAATTCGCCGAAGATATCCAGCGGTATCGCGGCACCATCGTGTTTGCCCTCACCACCATGTGGCGGATGATTATCGAGTCGGGAAAGCTCGATGAAATTGACGTCAGCAGCGTCCGATGCGTCATCGGCGGGGGAGAGCGGACGCCGCAGAATATTTTTGACGCTTTATCCAAACGGGGGCTTCATATGCAGCAGGGGTTCGGCCAGACTGAGAACTCCGCCATGATGCTGATGCCCAGGGAAGACATTTACCGTAAAATGGGATCTATCGGGAAACCGGGATATTTCACGGAAATCTGGATTGAGGATAAAAGCGGCAAAAGGCTCCCGCCCGGTGAAATCGGAGAAATTGTGGCAAAGGGCCCGACCGTCATGTCCGGGTACTGGAATCTGCCTGAAATGACAAACGCGGCCATTGTCAATGGGGTGCTTCACACCGGCGATCTGGGTTACGTCGATGAAGAAGGTTTTTTTTATATCGTCGACCGCGCCAAGGACATGTACCGAAGCGGCGGTGAAAACGTGTACCCCGCGGAAGTGGAAAAAATCCTGCTCAACCATCCGGAGATTTCCCAGATCGCCATTATCGGGGTTCCGGACAGCAAATGGGGGGAAGTCGGGGCGGCCTTTATTGTCCCGAAAGAAAAAGACAAGGTCATTTCCATTGAAGATGTCAGGGATTTTCTCAAGGATAAAATCGCCAAATACAAACACCCGGCGCATATTAAAATGCTGCCGGAATTGCCTTTGACAGCCACAATGAAAGTGAAGAAATCAGAGCTTAAAAACAAATATGCCGACTTTGACAATTGAAGTATTGGGCGGATTTCTTAAAAAACGCGGCCGGCATTCAAACAGTGCCTGAACGGAAAGTGTAGATTTGCAGTCAAAGACTTTGAAGTATTGCCTGTGTTTTTAGGAGACGAAGATGGACGAATTATTGCAGAAAAGGCTGGCGGAACTGGATGCGGTCAGAAAAAAAATTCTTCTGGGCGGCGGGCCGGCAAAAATCGCCAAACAGCACCAGGAAAACAAGCTGACCGCCAGGGAGAGAATCAACCTTCTGCTGGATCATGACAGTTTTCTGGAACTGAATATGCTGGCCGGACATGCCGTTGATATGCCCGGAGACGGTCTTGTGTGCGGGTCCGGCGCCATTGAAGGCCGCAAGGTTTTTGTTTACTCCCAGGACCGAACCGTCCGAGGAGGCTCCGTGGGCGTTGAGCATGGGTTTAAAATGTATCGGACCATTGAGCGCGCCCTTGAAATGCGGGTGCCGCTCATCGGTCTCCATGATTCTCCGGGCGCACGGCTGCCCAATACGGATGAACTGGAGTGGCTGGGAGCCCGGAAGCGGTCCATCTTTTCCAATATATCCGACAAGCACGGCGGTTCCGTGTTTTTTCCCAACACCTTGGGCTCCGGGATTATCCCGCAAATTTCAGCCATTTTGGGCACATGCAGCGGGATATCGGTCTATTCCCCGGCGCTCAACGACTTCATCTATATGGTGGATCATATCAGCCATATGTTCATCACCGGGCCGATGGTGGTGAAAATGGTCACGGGTGAAGATGTCTCCATGGATAAACTCGGCGGAGCGGAAGTTCACGCAAAGGTGACGGGTTGCTGCGATTTTCGAATGCCGGATGAAAAGAGCCTTTTTTCTCACATCCGGCGGCTTCTGAGTTTTTTGCCTTTAAATTGCGACCAAAATCCGCCCGCGCTGCCCTGCACGGATGATCCCGACAGATCCTGCCTTGAACTCAATGAGATTGTGCCGTCCTCCCCCAGCAAAGGTTTTGACATGCGCCGGGTCATTGAAAGCATTGCGGATAATGGAGATTTTCTGGAAGTAAAAAAAGAATTTGCCGGGGAAATCATCGTGGGATTCGCGCGACTCAACGGCAAGACCACCGGCATCGTCGCCAATCAGCCCATGGTAAAGGCCGGGGCAATAACGGTGGACAGCTCCGACAAGCAGGCGCGCTTTATCCGGTTCTGCGACTGTTTCAATATCCCCATTGTCATGCTGGTGGATACCCCGGCCTATATGCCCGGTACGGATCAGGAGCATGCCGGCATTATCCGGCACGGCGCCAAAGTGCTTTTCGCCCTTTGCGAGGCCACGGTGCCGAGGATCGTTATGGTGCTCCGAAAGGCTTATGGCGGAGGCAACCTGGGCATGGGCGTACTTCCGGGGCTCGGGAGCGATATGGTGCTTTACTGGCCGATCATGGAAACCGGCATTCTGGGCGCGGACCAATCCGTCATGCTGCTCTATGGAAAGGACCCGGATTTTGCCGCACCGGGGTGGCTGGATAAAAAACTCGCAGACTATCGTGAGACCTATGCCAATCCCATCTATGACGCATCATCCAATATTAATGTGGAGGATGTGGTGGCGCCCGCCGACACCCGTCGCTATCTGATCCGGGCATTTGCCATGCTGGCGGATAAAAAAACACTTCGACCGCCTAAAAAACATGGGAATATGCCTTTGTAAGTTTATTATTCAACGAGTTAAGGATGATAAAAATAATTGATTTCGGCATGCCGGTTACACTATTCTTGCTGATAATGGCGAGTGGTTGAAAAAAACCTTTTTCACAAGGGGGAACGGATGCCGGATATCCCTATGGAAAAAAAATTGGAAGAGAAAATTCTTCAGCTTGAGCGCCAGGCGCAGGCGTTGAGCACCCAGAACCAGTTCTTTGAACTTCTCATCAATAATCTTCCCGGGTTGTTTTATCTTTTTGACAGCGATTTCAAAGTCCACAAATGGAATCAAAACGTGGAGACCGTCACCGGGTTTTCCGCCGAAGAAGTCCAGACCCGGCATCTTTTTGAACTGTTTACCGGCGACGACCTGATCCATATTCAAAAAGCCATTGAGGAAGCCTTTGCAAAAGGCACTGCAGATGTGGAATCTATCCTCAAAACCAAGGATGACCGCAGAATCCCTTTTTTTTTCACCGGCGCCAGCACCTCCCTGGACGGCAAAAAATACCTCATCGGCATGGGGATAGATATCAGCAAACGCAAACAGGCGGAAAACGAACTCCGGGAAAGTGAGGCTCTGTATCGTATTCTGGCCGAACGGCTCACCGTCGGGGTGATCCTGTTTCATGATTTCCGGATTCTGTTCGCCAATAATGCCTTTGCCGCCCTGCTTGGCTATAATGATCCATCCGATCTGCTCAACCTCAATGTCATGGATATGGTGGCCGAGGGCTTTGATGTGTATTTCCGGGATATGTATGAAGCCATCAAACATGACGTATGCCGGGAGCGGTATTTCCAGGCCCGTTGGGTCACGGTGAAAAAAAATGAAATCTGGGTGGAGGGGCGGGCGAACCTCATCCAGTGGAAGGAGAAAAAAGCCATTCTCCTGACGGCCCGGGACATCACAGAGGCCAAACTTACTGAAATCTCTTTGAAAGAGGAGACCGAATCCCTTCGAAGAGAAAACATCACCCTCAGATCATCCATCAAGGACCGGTACCGGCTGGGAGAAATCATCGGTAAAAGCGCTTCCATGCAGATGATCTATGAACGGATTTTGAGCGCGGCAGCTTCCAATGCCAACGTGGTCATCTACGGCGAATCCGGGACCGGAAAGGAGCTGGTGGCCCGTGCGGTGCACAAGCTGAGCCGACGTTCCGCCAAGCCCTTTGTACCGGTCAATTCTTCGGCGATTCCGGTCAATCTTCTCGAAAGCGAATTCTTCGGATACCAGAAAGGCGCTTTTACAGGGGCGAACACGGATAAACTCGGATTTCTGGACAGGGCCGACGGCGGCACTCTGTTCTTAGACGAAGTCGGCGATCTGGATGTGGGGCTTCAGGCAAAATTTCTAAGAGCCCTTGAAGGCGGCGGATATTCCCCGGTGGGCAGCAGCGTCATTAAACACTCTGATTTCAGGGTTATTTCCGCCACGCATAAGAATCTGCTGACCCAGATCAAAAACGGCGAAATGCGGGAGGATTTTTTTTACAGGATTCATATCATCCCTATCAACCTGCCGCCTTTAAGAGAGCGCAAAGAGGATATCCCGCTGCTGGTTGAACATTTTCTAAAAATATATTCCCATGAATCCGAATTGCGCCAGCTTCCCGGCGAGGTGATGAAATCGCTGATGAATTATGATTATCCGGGAAATGTGCGAGAATTGCAGAACGTTATTCAGCGCTATCTTGCCGTCAAGTCCATTGACTTTTTATACAATGATGCCCCCAAACCCCCTGCCCCGGGTCCTCAGAAGGAACCGCCGGATGCGATGCAGTCAAACCATCATGATCTCACGTCAAACATCGAGCATCTTGAAATGAAAATGATCCGGGAAGCCCTTTTAAAATTTGGTATGAATAAAACGCGTGCCGCAGAATCCCTTGGCGTCTCCCGCAAGACCCTCACCAGAAAAATAAAACAGTTCGGATTATAAATCATAGCGGCCGTCTTTTTTCCGTTTAGCGCTCAAAAAGATAAGGGAATAGATATGGATTCAGAAAAATTGGCATCAAGGGCCGAGCTGCTTTTCGAAAATGGCAAAAAAAAGCATGAACAGGGGCAAGAAGAGGAGGCCCTGGTTCTATTTAACCAGGCACTTGATATTTATAGGCAAATTTTGGACAAAGACGGCGAGATGGCCGCGCTGAACCATCTTGCAGTTGTTTATCGTACAATAAATAATTTTGAAAAATCTGTAGAGATATATGCTACGCTGCTTCAACTATTTGAAGATGTGAATGATGTTGAAGCTCAAGGCAGGGTCCTGAATAACATTGGATTGATTCGCGCAAGAGACGGCAGCTATGAAAATGCGCTGAAGAATTTTCATAGAGCATTGGCTCTCTTCCGGTCTATCGGCAATGACAATGGGGTCGCTGAGCAACTCGGCAACATCGGCGCTGTCTACAGGGACCTCAAGGAATACGACAAGGCGTTGGACGGCTGCCATGACGCGCTGAAAGTGTATCAAAAAACCCGGCTCGCTCCGTTCGACATCAAAGTCGACGGCCGAATGGATCAACTCCTGGACATTTTCGGCCGCGTCGGCGTCCTTTTCCGCTTCATGAGCGGCTTTTAATCCCGACCGGTCGTAGACGGTCCGGATGAATTCGGCCGTCGTTCGGTCGAGCAGCGGACGGAAGCTCTCGATCAGCTCGATGAATCGACCCAGACGAGGGACGGCGGCCGGGGGCAATCCGGTGACCGCTGCGGCGCCGTTTACGACGTCCCACAAAGTCCGTTCCGTTGCTCGGGCTTCACGGATCAAGCGCTCGACAGTCGTCTCCCCGATGCCCCGCGCGGGCCGGTTGATGATCCGGACCAAGGACAGCTCGTCGGCCGGATTGACGGGGGCCTTGC
>JALOPH010000156.1 GCA_025453995.1 Desulfobacterales bacterium | reverse complement strand
GACCGGGCCACCGCAAATCCATCCACGGGGCTGTCAAAATTTTTAACACTCCCATCGGGAAAAGTAATATTAATCATTGACGATTCACTCATATCGAATTAGTTGTTGAAGATACAAAAACTTTATTTTTAATAATAATTTGGATATGTAAGAAAAAATGGATAGCGACGTCAAGGATAAATATCAAAATAAATATCCGTATCGACCGGAAAATCCGGTCGATAAAAAAAACAATCATTTCTTTATCGAAAAAAATCAGGATTTCAAACAGGCAATAGACAGGCTTCGCACTGAACCCTGCATCGCCCTTGATCTGGAAGCAGACTCCATGTTCCATTTCAGGGAAAAAATCTGCCTGATTCAGATGGCTGATCGGCAGCATATTTACATTATCGATCCCCTGTCAATCCAGGATATGTCACCGCTCGCCCAGGTCGTCTCAAATCCGGGCATCCTTAAAATCATTCATGGCGCTGATTACGACATCCGGAGCATTTACAGGGATTACCAGATCACCATTGAGAATCTGTTTGACACCGAACTGGCCGCCCGGCTTTTGGGATATTCTGAAACAGGCTTGGATTCGCTGCTGAAACATAAATTCAATGTGACCCTTGAAAAAAAATTCCAGAAAAAGGATTGGTCCCGGCGTCCGCTTCAGGAGGATATGATCGCATACGCCGCCAATGATGTCCGATACCTGATTCCATTGCGCCGCCAGCAAATGGATGAACTTTCTGAAAAAGGCCGCATGGACTGGTTATTGGAGGAATGCGCGCTTTTGACAAAAGTCAGAAACAACGCCGCCAATGATTCGCCCTTGTTCGCCCGTGTCAAAGGCGCCGGACGCCTGGATCAAAAAGGGCTCGCATTGCTTGAATCTCTCCTCCAGTATCGTCTTCAGGTGGCAGCGCAAAAGGACCGCCCGCCGTTTAAAATCATCGGCACCCCATCCCTGATGAAGATTGCCCAGGAAAGGCCCGCCACTTTAAAACAGTTAAAAGAGATGGACGTTCTCAGCGAGAAGCAATTCAACATCCACGCCAAAGCCTTTATTGAAATGATTTGCGCTGTACTGAATCTGCCGAAACACAAGCTTCCACGCTATCCATACAAATCCTCTTTTTTCCCGGACAACGCCATATCCGCCCAGATCAAAAAACTCAAAATTTGGCGACAGCATAAAGCAGATTTGCTCAAAATCGACTCAGGGGTTCTGTTGAATAATTCCGCGCTTAGGGCTGTGGCTGGGAAAAGCCCTAAATCAATGGATGAGCTTTTTGCCGTGGATGAAATGAAAACCTGGCAGAAAAAAGAATTCGGAGAAGAAATAATTGGCATTTTATCAAAAACGCATTCAAACGGATATTCACGCAAATGACGGAAACTAAAGTCAATTTTATATGTGATGACGGCACGCGACTGGAAGGCCTGCTTCATAGAGGAAACCCGGATAAAGGCGCTGTGATCAGCCACCCCCATCCCCTGTATGGGGGGGATATGCATAACAATGTGGTGGAAGCCATTCAAATGGCCTATCAGGAAAAAGGATATTCGACCTTAAGATTCAATTTCAGGGGTGTTGGGGCAAGCGCCGGGAGATATGACAACGGGAACGGGGAGCAGCTGGATGTGATGGCAGCCTGCAATTTTCTGGAAGACAGCGGTGTGTCATCTGTCGGTTTGGCCGGATATTCATTCGGGACATGGGTCAATGCCAAAATCGCGGACAAGCTTCCCGGCAACCCCATGATCATGGTCTCTCCGCCGGCAGCCATGCTTGCGTTTCCGGCGGATTTAAAAATTCCCGGCCTTAAGCTCGTTGTCACCGGAAGCGCCGATGAATTCGCCGCGCCGGAATTGATCAGCGGCCTGGTTTCCCGATGGAACCCTTCGGCCTCATTTGAGATTATCCATGATGCGGACCATTTCTTCTGGGGATTCACGGACCGGTTACATACAGTTTTAAAAAATTTTATTTGACGCATAGATGAAAAAGATCTTCGGTGTAAACAGCAAAAACCAATTGAGGGCCGGCATCCTGAGGGCCGGACTGGTGATGGTCTATGCCGTTTTGATCATTTGCTCGGCCTGGCTGCTGAAAGAGTATTCCGTTGGATATATTATCGGCAGGATTATCCCTTACGGCATCCCGCCGCTTTTATCCCTTGTAAGCGCCGTATTCCTATCCCTTTTTGTACTTTCGTTGGAACAGACCCGGACAGAGAGTCTTCTTTTTGCGGCCATCTGCATGGTTTTCGGGATTTTGAATCTTGATATTTTTCTGTTGGGAATCATTTCCGACCCGAAAATCGCGCTGGTTGTATCCCGGATCGATCATTTTTTTCTGGCCCTCATCCTGGCGGGCGCCAATCTCCATCTGGTTTTTCTGGTCTGCGACAAAAAAAAACACTGGTGGATCGTTTATGCAGGATATGCGGTAGGCGGCGTCATGGCGTTATTCACCCCGACGCGATATTATTTTCAGGGAATATATACCTATTACTGGGGTTTTTTTGCCAAAAAATCAGTCCTGTATGATGTCATGAGTGTCATATGGCTTTTCGCCACTGTTTACTGCATTGCGCTCCTGTCCTGGACGTATCGCCGCACCCAAAATATTCATAGAAAAAACAAAATCATATACATCATCCTGGGGTTTGTCTCTTCGGCAGTTTTAAGCCTGACCAATACCCCCGCCATTTACGGCCATGAAATCTATCCTCTGGGCACCTTTATTTTCATCTCCTTGTTTCTTCTGGCCTTCGGGCTTTTCAAATATAATCTGAGGATAGCGGTTCAGCAGCTGCGGGAAGGCATTTTTTCTGTCGGCATCCTTGTGATCATCACTTTCATCGGGTTTATTCCATGGATGATCCTGCCCCAAAACAAACATCAGCTCATTAAAATCGTATCCGGAATTCTTCTGGCCGCTCTTTTCTATACGCCTGTCCGGGGAGTCTGGGATTCCCTGCTCAATCTGGCCATCAAACGCGCAACTGACATGCTTCAAAAAGAATATTACGCCCTGACCTTCAGGCTGTCGTCCACAAACCATATCAAGGCCATTTATGAGGAGATCAGCCAGTTTCTATTCAGGGTGTTTTTGAATTCCAGATGCGCCATGGTGTTTTACAATCATAACAATAACTCCTTTGAAGGCTGGCGCCGATGGAATATTCAACATGACGCTGGTTTCTTTAAAACGCCGACAAAGAATCCGGATGAAGAAAAGTCCATTCAAATCCCGTTCAATCATCCGCTGCTGCGCAAGCTTCTTTTAGAAAACCCGCCGCTGGCCACCCGCAGCATCATTGATCAATGGACCTTTGAATCAAAAATAACGCCTGATCCATCCGACTGGATGTTGGAGGCCGGCATCATCATCCCCATTTACAGCCAGTCCAGGACCATCAGCCTGCTCATGATGGGAAACAAGTTAAACGATCGGTCGTATTCCGCTTTTGAAAAAGGGATCTTAAGAAATCTGGGTGTTTTTTTAGGACCCATTATTGAAAACGCGAACATCCTTGAAGGATTGGAGTTTCTGGTTGAAAAAAGGACCCGGGATCTGCACCGAGCCCTTGAGGATGCCAATCATAAAAGCGATGAAATCATTCAAAACAATAAAATCATCACCCAGCAGAACCACATCTTTCTCTCCCTTTTTGAAACCAGCACGAAAATTCATGAAATCAAGGAATTCGATGAGCTGTTTAACTTCACGCTCCGGCACCTCAGGTCGTTGTTCCCTGATTTGGGATTTGGAATCCTCCTTGAGGGGGAAAGGGCCAGTATTTTCGAAGGCGGCGCATTTGCAGGTGTTTCTTATACAGAGCAAAACATCATCCTGAAAAATCGTATGATCATCGAATCTTCAACCATTGACCGAATCATTAAAACCAATTCAGCGGCCGAAGACCCAAAGTCCCTTGCGGATGATGCTGTGCCGGATAAAACGGTATGGACCATTTTGCCCATGCGCGCAAAAGACAACCGGAATATCGGCAAAATCGTCATCAAAGGACCGGGCCTGGATTCATTCGCCGAAACGGTCATATCGATCTTTATCGCGCAGGTTTCATCGGCAGTTCAGAATAAATTCCTGCTCAGACGTCTGGAAACCATCGCCAACACCGACGGACTGACCGGTGCGGCCAGCCGTTCGTTTTTTGATCAGGCGTATGAAACCGCCGTTAAAAATACCCGGCATTTTCAGGACATTCACTTCTCCATGCTCATTATTGACATCAACGGACTCAAACAGGTCAATGACAGCTACGGTCATGTCAAAGGGGATGAAATGATCAAATCCGTTGCCAGGTTCTTGAAGTCCCAGTGCCGGACAACCGATATTCTTTCCCGGATCGGCGGGGATGAATTTGCCGTGTTATTGCCTTCCATCAGTAGCCGGGAAGCCCAACATGTCCTTGCCCGGATCCGTCAAAAAGAAAAGGAACTGGTTCTTGTCTGCATGCAAAAGGATCAAGGCGAAAAAGTGATACCCATTAAAATCAGCATCGGCCTTGCAGGCTCGGATGAAACCGAGCCGGAAAAAGTCATTAAACTGGCCGATGAGCGGATGTATATGGACAAGGAAAAGTTTTACCGCCAGAACCCGGTCGGATCATATTCAGAAATTTCTTGAATATTTAAATGACTTTTCTTATCAGAAAGGCATTTGGTTCCGGGTTCCGGGGTTACAGTTAAAAAACTGTAATCCCCTAAACCGTGAACCATTGAACCGTGAACCCGGAACCTTTTTATATGGACAAAGCAGACGAAATCACATTGCTGTATCAAATCACCCAGATTCTCAATCAGACGTCTGATCTGCAGAAATCTTTATATAATGTGCTGGACCTGCTGTCTAAAACCATGAACATGCTGCGGGGCGCCATTACCCTGTTAAACCCGCTCAGCGAGGAAATCACCATCCGGGTGGCCCACGGCATTTCCGAAAGCGCCCGCCAGCGGGGGGTTTATAAACTGGGCGAAGGGATCACCGGACAGGTCATCCAGACCGGAACCGCGGTTGCCATTGCCAAAATCAGCCAGGAGCGACGGTTCCTCAACCGCACCGCCACACGAAAAGCAGATAAAGACAAAGAGTTTTCCTTTATCTGCGTGCCGATCAAAAAGGAAAAACAGGTGATCGGCGCGCTTTCCGTGGACAGGCTTTACGATTCCGGCTATTCCCTTGAGCGGGGCGAAAAAATCCTTTCCGTGGTGGCGGCCATGATCGCCACCCAGGTTATTCACCTGGAACGGATTGAGATTGAAAAAGAACGCTTGCAGGCTGAAAACGACCGTCTCAAGGCGGAGCTGGAAAAAAAATACCGCATCAAGAACATCATCGGCAACAGCAACAAGATGCGTGAAGTCTATCAGATGATCTCCCAGGTGGCTGCCAGCAACGCCACCGTGCTGATCCGTGGGGAAAGCGGCACCGGCAAGGAGCTGGTGGCCACGTCCATCCATTTCAACAGCCGGCGCGCCAGAAACCCTTTCATTAAGCTAAACTGCGCGGCCATTCCCGCAAACCTGATTGAAAGCGAACTCTTCGGCCATGAAAAAGGCGCGTTTACAGGCGCGCTGCATCAGAAGCAGGGGAAATTTGAACTGGCGGACAAGGGGACGATTTTTTTAGATGAAATCGGGTCCATCGAGCCGGATGTTCAGACAAAGCTGCTGCGCGTGCTTCAGGAAAGGGAATTTGACCGTGTAGGCGGGACAAAAACCATCAGAGTCGATGTCCGGATCATCGCGGCCACCAACCGGAATCTGGAACAGGCGGTCACAGACCATCTTTTCCGAAACGATTTGTATTACCGCATCAATGTCTTTCCTATATATCTGCCGCCGCTGCGGGAGAGGAAAACCGACATCCTGGTGCTGGCTGACTTTTTTCTTGAAAAATACGCCCGGGAAAACAACAAAACAATCGTCCGTTTTTCCACGCCGGCCATTGATATGATGATGGGATACCACTGGCCCGGAAACGTCCGGGAGCTTGAGAACTGCATCGAACGCGCAGTGCTGCTGTGTGATGATCAGGTCATTCACGGGTATCATCTCCCGCCCACGCTGCAAACCGGAAAGGAATCCAATACCTTGCCGTCCGGATCATTGGAAAGCGCTGTCGAGCATTTGGAAAGGGAAATGATCATTGACGCGCTGAAGCACACCCGGGGGAATGTGTCCCATGCGGCCAAAATGCTCAGCACCACGGTTCGAATCTTCTCATATAAGGCCAACAAATACCATATCGATCCCCGGCAATACCACTGACCAGATAAATTTAATCTGAAAAAAATTTTATATTAATTGTTGCTTGATTTAGATTCTTTCACCACTTTCTCTAATTGAGCGCCATCAATTGATTCCTTTTCGAGAAGCAACGCGGCGCTTTTTCTTAACGCGGTCTTATTTTCTTCAAGTATGCTGAGAGCAATATTGTATTGTTTATTGATAAGTTCCCTGACCTCCGTGTCAATAATTTCTGCGGTCGCCTGGCTGTAGTCGACCGGGGCCTGCAAATCCTGAATGTTGAGATAACGCAATTGCTTTTCCTTTGAAAAATAAACCTGTCCCAATTTTTCGCTCATTCCATATTCTTTTACCATGCTGGTGGCGATATTGGTTGCTTTCGCCAAATCGTTGTGAGCTCCGGTTGAAATATCTCCCAAAATGATTTGTTCTGCCGCGCGTCCGCCGAGCAATGTGGCAATGCGATTGAGCAATTCACTTTTTTTCATCAGAAACCGGTCCTCGGTGGGCACTTGCATGGTGTATCCCAGCGCGGCGACACCTCTCGGAACAATTGTGATCTTTTGTACCGGGTCGGTTTCCGGGAGCGACATGGCCACTATGGCGTGTCCGATTTCATGATAGGCGACAATCTCCCTTTCTTTGGGGTTGATCAGGCGGTTTTTCTTTTCAAGACCGGCGACCACGCGTTCAACCGCTTCCTGGAATTCGGACATTCCCACCGTTTCTTTGCCCCGGCGGACCGCCAGAAGCGCCGCTTCATTAACCAGATTGGCAAGGTCCGCCCCGACCATGCCGGGCGTCATGGAAGCGATTTTCTCCACATCCAGATCCGCTGCGGACTGTATCTTCTTCAGATGCACCTTTAATATGTCTGCGCGGCCTTTTTTATCCGGACGATCGACCAGAATCTGTCGGTCAAATCTGCCGGGACGAAGCAGGGCGGGGTCCAAAATTTCCGGGCGGTTGGTGGCCGCCATTAGTATGACACCCATCTGGGGGTCAAACCCGTCCATCTCAACGAGCAACTGGTTGAGCGTCTGTTCACGTTCATCATGGCCCCCATAGGCGCCGATGCCTCTGGCTTTCCCGAGCGCATCGAGTTCATCGATGAAAATGATGCAGGGGGCTTTTTCTTTTGCCTGCACAAACAGATCCCTGACCCTTGCGGCGCCGAGACCCACAAACATTTCCACGAATTCCGACCCGCTCAGGCTGAAAAAGGGGACCCCGCTTTCTCCCGCGACAGCCTTGGCCAGCATGGTTTTACCGGTTCCCGGCGGGCCGACCAGGAGGATGCCCCGGGGAATCATGCCGCCGATTCGGGTAAAGCGTTTGGGCTCTTTCAGAAAATCGATCACTTCAACAAGTTCCTGTTTGGACTCATCCACGCCGGCCACATCGTCAAACTTGATTCCCAGATCCTGCTGCATGTAAATCTTGGCTTTATTTTTGCCCAGGCTCATGAATCCCGGCTGCTGGCCGGCCATGCGCTTCATGATAAAATACCAGATGCCGATAAACAGAAAAACAGGAATAATCCATGAAAGCAGATCGCGAAAAAAGGTGGACTCGATTTCACCTTTAAACACAATGTTGTTCTGCTCAAGCAATTGAGAGATGTCCGGATCGACCCTAACCGTTCGAAACATCTTGTCCTTGCCGGCATCTCCGGCCATGCGCCCCTGAATCTGATTCTGCGTAATCGCCACTTCGGCAATCCGGCCTTTTTTGATGAGCTGGAGAAATTCGCTGTACGGGATAGTTTCAATGGAAAACACGGAATAGAGCGCATTGTGAATAATCAACACAACCCATATGCCCACAAGAACGTACCAGATGGAAAATTTATGATGCTTTTCCATGGTCAAACACCTCCTTTAAATGTATATGGTCATGGGGTTTGGATTTTTAATGGTTATCGATGCCAACAGCACTTCTCCCCATTCCATCATGCTCATCGGCACTGTTTTAAACACCCACTGCATGGCCGGCACATAGATGACGCACAGGTGGGCAAAAATAGAGGCGATCATGCCGAATAAAAGCACAGGATTGCTAAATGGGCTCATCCCGAAAATGGACGCCGACTCTGAGCGGGCGTTCCATGTTTGGAAGAATTGAAAAAATACCATGGTGGTGACAGCGACCGTCCTTGCCTGATCCAGTGAATCGCCCGAGCGCAGCGCAATGACAAAATTCAAAATAACGCCGATGGAGATGACCATGCCTACCAGTATGGTCCTCTGGATCAAAAGAGCGGACATGATCCCTTCGGACGGCGGTCTCGGTGGCTTGTCGATAATGCCTTTTTCCCCCGGCTCAAAAGCAAGGGCAAGTACCTGAAGCCCGTTGGTGACTAAGTTTATCCAGAGTATCTGTGAAGGGAGATAGGGGAGCGGCAGTCCGAAAATCTGGGAAATAAATATGGTTAATATGGCAGCGACACCCGTCGGGATGAGGAAAAAGATTACCTTGCGGATGTTTTCGAAAACAACCCGGCCTTCTTCCACCGCATGGAAAATACTGACAAAATTATCATCGGCGACAACCATGTCAGCGGCTTCCTTGGCGACGTCCGTCCCTGTTTTCCCCATGGCGATGCCGATATGGGCCGATTTGAGGGCAGGGGCATCATTGACGCCGTCGCCGGTAACGGCAACGATTTCCCCCCGAAGCTTCAACTGTTCCACAATTCTCAATTTATCCTGGGGGGAGACGCGGGCATACACCGATACCTGATCCACCCGGTTAAAAAGTTCCTCATCGGAAATGGATGCCAGGTCTTTGCCGGTGAGCGCATGGGATTCCTTCTCCACAATCCCGAGTTTTCGTCCGATGGCCTCGGCTGTAATTGCATGGTCTCCCGTAATCATAAGGGTTCTCATGCCGGCTCTTTTACAGCCGTCAATGGCCTGGCGGACTTCTTCCCTGGGAGGGTCCATCATACCCTGGAGTCCGGTCAAGATCAGTCCTGACTGAATGTCCTGGCGGGTGATATGCCGGGTATCGTCGGGCATTTCCTTGTATGCCATGGCAAGCACGCGCAGCCCCTGTTTGGCCAGCATGTCGGCGAATCTCATAAAGTCTTTCTTGATGAGATGTTCGCTGATCTGGCATGCGGTGCACATGTCCATGAGCTTTTCAGCCGCGCCTTTGGCGAAAATGATCTTTTTCCCGTTATGGTCATGCAGGGTGGCCATGTATCCCAGTTCCGATTCAAAAGGGATGATGCCGATGCGCGGGTACTCTTTTTTTTCAGATGCCGGGTTCAATCCGGCTTTCATGGCGGATACGATCAACGCGCCTTCGGTCGGATCACCGTCGACTTTAAATCCTCCTTTGCTTTCAATGATATTGGATTCATTGCAAAGCAGCCCTATGCGGAAATTATGTATCAACGAATTGAGCTCATCAGGTTCCACCGGCATTTTATCATGCAGGATTTCACCTTTGGGTTCATACCCGCTGCCTGTGATTTCATAGGTATGTTCGCCGTCATAGACCAGCTGGACCGTCATTTCGTTTTTAGTCAACGTGCCGGTTTTGTCAGAACAGATCACGGTTGTGCTTCCCAGGGTTTCAACAGTCGGCAGATTGCGGATGATGGCGTTTCGCTTGGCCATTCTTGCAACACCCGCGGCCATGGCAATGGTCACCACAATGGGCAGCCCCTCGGGAATGGCGGCAACGGCTGTTGAGACGCCGGTCATGAACATGTCCCGGAGGCTTTCACCGGTGAGCACGCCAAAGAGAAAAACACCTGCCGCCGCCGCAAGCACCCACAGGCCGATGCGTTTTGAAAAACGGTTGATTTTTTCCTCAATCGGCGCAGTGGCAGGTTTTGCGTCCTTCAAATCCTCTGCAATGGTTCCCAATATGGTGTTTTTGCCGGTATTGACCACGACGCCTGTGGCCCTGCCATTGACCACCATGGTGCCCATAAAGGCCATGTTGATCTGGTCTCCGGGGGACAAATTCTCGTGGGCAAGAAATGCGGCGTTTTTTTCGGCGGGAACGGATTCGCCGGTCATCATGGCTTCTTCGACTTTGAGTTCAATGGTGTGAAAAAGGCGGATGTCTGCCGGCACCTTGGCCCCTGAAGCAAGCAGCACCACATCCCCGGGGACAAGGTCTTCGCTGTTGATCTCTTTTTCTTGGCCGTCCCTGAGCGCTTTGGCTTTGGGGACCACCATCTGGGTCAGCGCACGGACACTCCGTTCGGCTTTGTATTCCTGAACATAACCGATGACTGCATTGACCAAAACCACAAATAATATAACAGCGGTATCCGTATATTCTGCCAGAAAAAAAGTGACAAGGGCCGATATCAGCAGGATGTAGATCAGGGGGCTGGTGAATTGATGAATAAGGATTCTAAGCTTGCTGATTTTCTCTTGCTCAGAGAGCTTGTTTGGGCCATATGTCGAAAGACGACCTTTGGCTTCTGAATCGCTCAACCCGTCACTTGATGATTCAAGTTTTTTGAAGATTTCTTCAATATTTATTTGATACCAATTCATATAATTAACTATTTATATTAATTTAGTATATCACTTAAACGTCAATTTTTTCAGGTTCACACAGCAACAGGGGATTTACAGCGATCTGACCGCATTTTTTGCACTGCCAACGGTCATTGTGGACTTTGTTGTGGCAGAAACGTGGCGGTTTTGGGGTTTCCGTGCCGCACCAATCCGCCTTTGTGCCGGATCCCTGAACCTTGCAGATTTTGCCGGCATCAAGCGCAACGGCGCCGCAATTGGCGCAAATAAAAGCTTTTGTTTCTTTTGGAAGGGGAACATGTTTCTTTGTCATTTTGAGAATCTCCTCGAGTGAATTTTTATGATTTGTCTATCCAACAAGTTGAAAATATATTTTTAATAGTATAATTTTCAAATATTATTTAACAAGTGGTTATAACTTTTTTTTAAGGCTAAAAATAAGGAGGGAACCCAGATGAAATTCAAAACAGATGATGGCGGATGGAGCCCTTACCTGGCGGGGGCTCTTTTAGGTCTGCTGGCAATCGCATCCGTCTATGCAACCACACACCTGCTCGGCAAAACGAGCTATCTGGGCGCATCGACTACATTCGTGCGGGCGGCCGGACTTTTGGAAAAAATGGTTTCAGCCGAACATGTGGAATCCAATGAGTACTTTACAAAGGAAAAAGTCCGTGTGGATTGGCAGTTTATGCTGGTGATCGGCATTTTTTTCGGGGCGCTGATTTCTTCCATTACGGACAAAAGTTTCAAGATTGAGAACGTGCCGCCCACATGGGAGGAAAGATTCGGCCCGTCCATCGGGATGAGGGCGGCCGGCGCGTTTCTGGGCGGCATCGTCGCCATGGTTGGCGCCCGGATGGCGGACGGTTGTCCGAGCGGGCACGGCCTAAGCGGGATGATGCAGCTTTCGGTCAGCGCTTTTGCGGCATTGGCGATGTTTTTTGGCGCAGGGGTTATTGTGGCAAATATAATTTATACCAGGAGGCTGCCATGACTATTGATCAATGGTTGGGGCTGATCACCGGCATCATATTCGGATTCCTTCTGCAAAAGGGCAGGGTGCTTCGTTTTGATAAACAGGTCGGCGCCATGCTGCTGCGGGATATGACCATTTTTAAGTTCATGCTGTCGTCGATCCTTGTCGGGATGGTGGGAATCACCATACTGTCTCATTTGGGCATCATCACCCTGAGCCATAAACCGATGAATGTGGGCGCTGTGATCATCGGGGGCGCTCTTTTTGGCGCCGGGTGGGCAGTCATGGGCTTTTGCCCCGGCACATCCATTGGCGCGCTGGGGGAAGGCCGCTGGCATGCGGTTTTTGCCATTATGGGCATGGTTGTCGGCGCGGCGGTTTATGCCGAGCTCTATCCGTTCTTCAAATCGACTGTGCTTGCGTGGAAAGATTTCGGTAAAATCGGACTGCCGGAAGTAACCGGAATGTCAAAGTGGGGCATTATCCCAATCTTTTGGGCG
>JALOPH010000324.1 GCA_025453995.1 Desulfobacterales bacterium | reverse complement strand
TCAGATCATGGTGGGCGGCGTTGTGGCCTGTGTTGATCCGAGCAAATGCGCTGTGTGTCTGACCTGTGTCAGGGCATGTCCTTACGGGATTCCTTACATCGGCATTGAAGAAGGGCATGCGGTGATCGATCCGGCCGAATGCCACGGATGCGGTATTTGCGTATCGGAATGCCCCGGGAAGGCCATAACACTTCAGCATTTTACGGATGAACAAATCCTGGCAAAAACCGATGCGCTTTTTGTTGAAGTGCTTGAAGCTATATGATCAGAAAAAGTTCGGGATTTCACCGCCGGAAGAGAAAATGCTCTATTCCGTCATGCCGGATTTAATCCGGCATTCAGCTTAACTTTTCTGGATTCCGGCCTTCGCCGGAATGACGCAGGATGTTTCCCGGAAAAGAATTGCTCAATTTAGGTAAAATAAACGGAGGAATCTTTTATGTCCGATACTTTTGAACCCCGCATACTGGCTTTTTGTTGCAAGTATTGCGCATATGCAGCGGCAGACCTGGCCGGTTCCATGCGTCTGTCATATCCCACCAATATCAAGGTCATACAGGTGCCCTGCACCGGACGGGTGGATATCATTCACCTGTTAAGAGCTATCGAAGATGGCGCTGACGGTGTTTATGTGGCCGGATGTCTTGAAGGAGAATGCCATTTTATCGAAGGCAATCTTCGCGCAAGAAAACGGGTCAACTACGTTAAGGAAGTTCTTAAAGACATTGGCATCGAGCCGGAGCGCGTAGAAATGTATAACCTGTCTTCGGCCATGGGACCGCGATTTGCCGAAATCGCCCAGGAAATGACCCAAAAAATTAAAGAACTCGGCCCCAGCCCGGTTAAGATGAACCAGGCGGCGTAAACTTTTAATTGCAAATGAGGTGATCAATGATTGTTGCTGATAGAAAACCCTTTTCCGAATTGCTGGAGATGGTCGACGGTTGCAGCCGAATTATGATTGTCGGATGTAAAGGTTGTGTGACTGTCTGCAAAGTGGGTGGGTTAAAAGAAGTACAAATTTTGGCGTCTGCCCTGAAAATTGCCGGAAAAAAAGCGGGACAACCGTTAGAGATCGAAGAAAGCGTTTTGGAGCGCCAATGCGACCCTGAATATATCGGACTGCTAAAAAGAAAAGGTCAATGATTTTGATGCCGTCATTTCCATGGCCTGTGGGGTAGGACCGCAATTTTTGTCCGAAGCTTATCCTGAACAACGGTTTTTCCCGGCTGTTAACACGACCTTTTTTGGAGGTGCTACTCGTCATGGTGTTTGGGAAGAACGCTGTGCCGGTTGCGGTACATGCATTATTCATCAATACGATGGTATGTGCCCCATTGCCAGATGTTCCAAGAGTCTTATGAACGGGCCCTGTGGTGGAAGTTCCCATGGGGCTTGTGAGATCAGCCCCGATACGGTCTGTATCTGGGACAGAATCGTTCGCAAAAAAATGGAAATGGGAAGAGTCGATGACCTGATGGGAGTGGCGCAGGCGAAAAACTGGCGATCCGCCTGGCATGGAGGACCACGTCGAAGAGTACGGGAGGAACTGACCAAATGAATGATTTCAAAGCTGCAAGTAACCTGGAAAAAATACTGAAAGCCGGACATTTCGCATTCACCGGTGAGCTTGGACCTCCCCGTGGCGCGGCTGTTGAAGAGGTCCGAAAAAAGGCCGCCTTTTTAAAAGGCAATGTGGATTCGGTCAATATCACCGACAACCAAACCGCCGTGGTCAGGATGTCAAGCTGGGCCGCAAGCCTTTTCCTGATTCAGGAAGGCCTCGAGCCCAATTTTCAGATGGTCTGCCGGGACAGAAACCGCCTGGCCATGCAAGCGGATATCCTGGGGGCTTATGCCCACGGTATTCGCAACATTTTATGCCTTTCAGGCGACCACTGTCAGTTCGGAGATCATCCCGAAGCCAAGGGGGTTTTTGATATCGACTCCATGCAATTGATTCCCATGGTCAAAAAAATGAGGGATGACAAAAAGTTCCTTTCAGGTGCCGACCTGGATGAAGCTCCCGAGCTTTTTATCGGAGCAGCCGCCAATCCCTTTGCGGAACCTTACGATTACAGACCGTATCGTCTGGCCAAAAAAATAGAAGCCGGGGTCGATTTCATCCAGACCCAGTGCATCTATAACATGAAACGTTTCCGGGAGTTTATCCATCAGGCCAATGATATGGGCCTTACGGAAAAATGTTACATTTTGGCCGGGGTTACCCCCATGAAAAGCGTGGGTATGGCCAAGTACATGAAAAGCAAGGTGCCCGGCATGGATGTGCCGGATGAAATTATCAGTCGTTTGCAGGGTGCGGGAAAAGGCAAGGTGGCTGATGAAGGCATTAAAATCGCCTGCGAACAAATCGAGGAGTTCAAGGAAATGACAGGCGTGGCCGGTGTCCACCTGATGGCCATCGAATGGGAGCATATGGTTCCCGAAATTGCCGAAAAAGCAGGTGTGCTGCCTCGTCCGAAAGTGTAATTTTTCAATGGGAGAAGGGGCAATTCCCATTAGCATTTAATTAAGATACGAAGCAGGTATTATAGGTTGTCATTCTGAGGAGGCCGACATCGCAGTTTATCAATGGGTATGGAAAATTTGGCCGACGAAGAATCTTTGGTTTCCGCAGGCGAGGTTTGTCTTTTATTACATTCCCATCAGATCCGGTCGTCAGCGCCGGCTTGGGGCCAAAGATTCTTCGGTCGCCGGGGTTTCAATCAACG
>JALOPH010000155.1 GCA_025453995.1 Desulfobacterales bacterium | reverse complement strand
GCAAGTTCCAGCAGTCCGGCCACGCCGCTGGCATTGTCATCGGCGCCCGGGGTTCCGGCCACAGCGTCATAATGAGCGCCCACGATAATCACCGAAGGGCTCTCCGGACCGAATTCCGCGATGACGTTTCTATAGTGCAGCCCTTCAACCTCGTATGAGTGGTCATATACGGCCGCTCCTGATTGCTGAAATTGATTCCGGATATAGCCCGCCGCCCGGAAAAGGTTTTCAGGGTGGCGGTGGTCCCGTGGAAAAAAATCAGTGCACAGGCGCTCAACATGCTGTTTTAATATGGAGGGATTCACCACGGCGGATTCCTTCCGGCTTTCAGGGTCAAGCCATATGGGCCGGGAAAAGGCAATCCACATTCCAGCCAGCACTATCATGAGGAGGATTGCGATACGGAAGATGAAACGGGTCGCCCTGCCCGCAAATGCCATGATCGTTTAAACCTTTCCATTCAAAATGCATCTGAAAGTTACGTACCCGAAAAATTAAAATAAATCAAATAACTCCTTTTTGAAATATGGTTTCCGGCGGCCAGAAGCAATATAGCTTGACGCGGCTAATTCCAACAAGTATTTTAAATATAAATTTGAACTATAGCGCTGGAGAAATGCTTATGCGAAAACAAAGAAGCGACGGCCAGGAAACCAAGCGTCATCTGCTTTGCGCGGCATGTAAAGTTTTTGCGGAAAAAGGGTTCCGGGAGGCGACTGTTGCCGAGATATGCCAGAAAGCCAATGCCAATATCGCAGCGGCAAACTATCATTTCGGCGGCAAAGAAGCGCTTTACGTGGAAAGCTGGCGGTATGCTTTTGAAAAATCATTGAAAACATTTCCGCCGGACGGCGGCATCTCGGCCGACGCCCCGGTTGAAGAGCGCTTGCATGGCCAGATATTATCGATCATGAGCCGTATTGCGGACCCGGAAAGCTATGATTTTGATATGATTCATAAGGAGATGGCCAATCCCACCGGATTGTTGACGGGCATCATTCAGGAATCGATCCACCCTCTTTTTAAGCCGCTGATTTCGATCATCCGTGAACTCTTGGGGGATAAGGCGGCTGAACATCATGTCAACCTCTGTCAGATGAGCATCCGGGCTCAGTGCTTCGGGCCCCTGCTTCGGGCCAGATGGCAGAAAAAATCGTTCAGGAGTCCGAAGATTCCGGGAATCGAGCCGCTTTTGGATGACGTGAAAACCCTTGCGGATCACGTCACCCGGTTCAGCCTGGCGGGCATTCGGGCGACTCAAGAAGGATGATTTCAGAAGGGCGAGGGCCCGTGAGAAGGTATCGATCCGATAAGAAGAGCTTTGGGAAGAGGGAGACAAGATGAATCGATTTTTTAAAAAAATTATCCTGGGAGTGTTGACAGCCGGAATTGTCTCAGGCGCAGCAGCATGGATTTTTATAGGCGGAGACGGAGACGACGTCTCATTCAAAACATCAGCCCTGTCCCGAGGCGAACTGCTGGTTAGCATCAGCGCCACCGGCACCGTCGAGCCGGAGGAGGTGATTGATGTCGGGGCACAGGTCGCCGGAAAGATTCTTTCATTCGGAAAGGACGTCGACGGCAGAACAGTGGACTACGGATCTCTGGTCGCGGAAGGGACCGTTCTGGCCAGAATTGATGATTCTTTGTATGTCGCAGACGCCGCCGAGGCAGAAGCCGGGGTTCACTCGGCTGTTGCGAATCTTAAAAAGGCGGAGGCCGACCTGGTTCAGATGAACGCCAGGCTGGATCAGGCGGCGCGGGATTGGGAGCGTGCGAAAAAGCTCGGCCCGTCGGAAGCCCTGGCACAGGCCGGCTTCGATGCGTACCAGGCAGCATATGCGACAGCAAAGGCGAACGTCGATGTGGCCCGGGGGTCGATTCTTCAGGCCAAAGCGGGCTTGATGCAGGCGGAGGCGGCGTTTGAACGGGCGAAACGCAATCTTGATTATTGCACGATCATATCGCCGGTCAAAGGCGTGATCATCGATCGGCGGGTCAACATCGGCCAGACTGTCGTCGCGAGTCTCAATGCCCCCAGTTTGTTCCTGATCGCCAAGGACTTGAAGCGGATGCAGGTCTGGGTGGCGGTCAACGAAGCGGATATCGGGAAAATCTATCCGGGCCAGCCGGCGGCATTCACCGTGGACGCGTTTCCGGGAGAAGAATTTTCAGGGGAAGTGGGCAAGGTCAGGCTCAACGCTTCCATGACCCAGAATGTGGTGACCTATACTGTGGAGATTTCCACTGACAATTCGAGGGGGCTGCTGCTGCCGTATCTGACGGCCAATGTTGCGTTTGAGTTAAATCGGTTGAGCGACGTCCTGCAGGCGCCCAATGCCGCCCTTCGATGGACCCCGTCGGTTCAACAGGTAGATCCGGAGTTTCGGAAAGCATTCGAAGACGATTTTGTCCGCAAAGAAGAATCCCGCGCTTCCGGCGCTGCGGGAAGAAAGAACGACCAAGAGGCCGCAAAGGAAGAAGAAAAGAAGAAGGTCTGGGTGCTTGAGGGAAAATATGTCCGTCCCGTGGAAGTTCGCGCGGGGTTGACAGACGGGATCATGACCGAAGTTGAAGGAAAAGGCCTGATGGAAGGAATGAAAGTCGTAACAGGCGTTGGGGGGAAAAAAACAGGGCGTGAGGAGACGGACGCCACCAACCCATTTGCGCCCAAGTTCATGAGGGGCGGAAGAAGCGGGGGCGAAAGAGGCCGTTAACCCATGCAGCTTATTGACCTCCATAACATTTGCAAAACATATCAAATGGGCCATGTTGCCGTTTCGGTGCTGAAAGGCATATCCTTTGAAGTCGGGTCCGGGGAGTTTGTCGCGCTGATGGGCGTGTCGGGTTCCGGGAAAAGCACATTGATGAACATACTGGGGTGTCTCGATGTCCCGACTTCGGGTGAATATCGGCTCCAAGGCCTCGAGATATCAGGGCTCAGCGCTGATCAGCGGGCGCTTCTGAGAAACAGGGAGTTTGGATTTGTGTTCCAGAACTTCAACCTTCTGCCCCGGACCAGCGCTCTGGACAATGTGGCCATGCCGCTCGCCTATGCCCGGGATCACCTGTCCGACCGAGACGCGCGGCGACGGGCAGCCGACATGCTTCACCGGGTAGGGCTGGGAGACCGTCTGGATCATGTGCCGTCACAGCTTTCGGGAGGACAGCAGCAGCGGGTCGCCATCGCCCGGGCATTAATCAACCGCCCGCCCGTTCTTTTTGCCGATGAGCCGACGGGAAACCTCGACTCCCGGACGAGCGAAGAAATACTAAAAATATTCCAGCACCTCAATGACGAAGAAGGGGTGACTATTATTGTGGTGACTCATGATGCAAATGTGGCCGGTCATGCCAGAAGAATCATTCGTATTCATGACGGGCTCATCCAGGATGGCGCGGCTCTTTTAAGGCCCGTGAAACCACGGCAGGAGCATCTCGTCCCGGAAACCCGATCAGGAGAAAAACCATGAAGGTTTTCCGAACCGTCCGGACGGCGGTCAATGCGCTTCGGAGAAATCCCATGCGCGCCATGCTCACCACCCTGGGAATCGTCATCGGCATTGCGGCGGTGATTGCCATGGTCGAGATCGGAGCCGGATCGGCTGAGGCGCTTAAAAAAACCATTTCCACCATGGGAGCCAACGTCCTGCTGATCCATCCCGGCACAGCCGCTTCGGGCGGCGTGTCTTTCGGCGCCGGAAGCGGTGTGACCCTGACACCGGAGGATTGCGAAGCGATTATCAGAGAATGCCCGGCGGTTCGGACGGCGGCGCCCATTGTGCGCGCCAGGACCCAGGTCGTTTACGGCAACCGGAACTGGGTTCCCACATTTATTTACGGCACCACGCCGGAGTTTCTGGATGTTCGCGACTGGACAATGCTCGCGGAGGGCGATCTTTTTTCCCAGCGGGACGTGCTCAACGCCAACAAAGTCTGCCTGCTGGGGCAAACCCTGGTCAAAGAGCTTTTTGAAGCGCAATCACCCATCGGCGAGGAGATCCGTATCAAGAATGTATCTTTTCGGGTGATCGGTGTTCTGAGCAGAAAAGGCGCCAACATGGTGGGCATGGATCAGGATGACATCGTCATTGCGCCATGGACGACCATCAAGTACCGGGTGACAGGTTCTTCTCTGGGCAATGTCAATCAGAGTTCACAGGCCGGTTCTGAAAATCAGGTCAATACCTTAAACAACCTTTACCCTGGGAGGCAGCCCAGCCTATATCCCCAGCGATCCGCCGCCCAGGAAGCGAACAATCCTATGCCTGTTCGTTTCGAGAGTGTGGATCAGATCCTGGCTGCGGCCCATTCGACCGAGGAGATTCAGGCGGCCATCGATCAGATAACGGAGGCGCTCAGGGAAAGGCATCGCATTCGGCCTGATGAATCCGATGATTTTCATATCCGGGATATGACGGAGATGGCCAACACCATATCGGCCACAACAGCCCTGATGACCAAGCTGCTGCTGCTTGTGGCCATGATATCTCTGGTGGTGGGCGGCGTGGGGATCATGAATATCATGCTGGTCTCGGTGACTGAGCGCACAAGGGAGATCGGTCTTCGCATGGCTGTCGGCGCCAGGGGAGGAGATATTCTCCGGCAGTTTCTGGTGGAAGCGGTGGTGCTTTGCCTGGCGGGAGGCGTGCTGGGAATTTTGCTGGGACATGGCGGCTCCATGCTGGTCAGACAATTGCTGCAATGGCCCATTGAAACTTCGCCGGCGGCGATTTCAGCCGCAGTGATCGTTTCCGCGACCGTCGGGATCACCTTTGGCTTTTATCCGGCATGGAAAGCATCGCGCTTAAATCCGATCGAGGCCTTGCGATATGAATAATCATGATCCTGATCGGAAATATATGGGAGTTGAAATATGCAGCATCAGACATATTTACCGTTGATAATGCCAGTTCATCCCGATTTGCAATCAATTTTATATACTAAAATCTCCCCCATCCCCTCTTTGCAAAAGAGGGGAGTTGCGTCCCCCCCTGGAAAAGGGGGATTGAGGGGGATTTTATGTGCAAATGAAAAACCATATGTTGGAATATGCATTTCCATATGCCTCTGCCTTATTCTGCTCTCAGGCTGCACCGTGGGCCCGGATTTTCAGGTCCCGCCGACCGAAGTCCCTGAAGAATGGAGCGGAAACGCAAGTGATGATAAAACATCTCCTGCGCCGCTGTCGGATAAGGATTTGACCGATTGGTGGCTGGTTTTTAATGACCCGGCGCTCGCCGCGCTTGTTGAAAGAGCCGTTGCATCCAATCTCGACCTGAAGCAGGCTGAAGCAAGAATCCGGCAGGCGCGGGCGGCAAGGGGGATCGTGGCGTCGGATCTTGGCCCGTCGATGGACGCAAGGGCGTCCTATGAACGCAGCCGTTTTCCGGAAGCGGGGGACGTGTCCGGCGGAGTAGTCACCGATCAATATCAAACGGGTTTTGACGCATTGTGGGAACTCGATTTTTTCGGCGGCGTCCGGCGGAGCATCGAGGCTGCTGACGCCGATCTTCAATCCAGCATAGAGAACCGCAGGGATGTGCTTGTAACATTGACCGCCGAGGTGGCGAGAAACTATATTGAACTTCGCGAGTTTCAGCAGCGGACGGTTATAGCGCGCCAGAATCTCAAGGCTCAGGAGCACAATATTGAATTGACCCGGCAGCGGTTTCAATATGGGTTTGTCAGCGGCCTGGATGTCGCCAACGCCCAGGCCCAGGCGGCGACCACTTCCGCTCAAATACCGTTGCTGGAAGCCTCCGCGCGGCAATCAATATACAATCTCAGCATATTGCTCGGCCGTGAACCCGCTGCGTTGATTCAGGAAATGTCCGGCGAATCTGCCGTACCCGAGGCGCCGCCCGCGCCGCCGGCCGGCCTGCCCTCTGATCTGCTTCTACGCCGGCCGGACATCCGAAAAGCCTACGCCCAGGTCCATGCCGCCACGGCCCGCATCGGCGTTGCAGAGTCTGACTTATACCCCCGATTTATGATAACCGGTTCATTGGTGATCGGGGCCAGCAATCCCGGATCATCCCTGGATTGGGACAATCGCATATGGTCTTTTGGCCCTTCGGTAAGCCTGCCGGTGTTTGATTCAGGCCGCATCCGTTCCAATATAAAATTGCGGGAAGCGCTCAATGAGCAGGAAATTATCGCTTATCAACAGACGGTTCTGTCTGCCTTGAAAGAAGTTGAGGACGCGCTGATCGCCTGCGCCAAAGAACAGGAACGCCGCGACGCGCTGGTCAGCGCCGTGTCTTTCAACCGGAAAGCCGTTGATCTTTCCACAACCCTTTATGTCCAGGGTGAAACTGATTTTTTAAGCGTGCTCCAGGCCCAGAGGGCCCTTTTGATTACAGAAGAACTGCTGGCCCAAAGCAGCAGCGCCCTGTCAAGCAATCTCGTCGCGCTATACAAGGCGCTGGGCGGCGGATGGGCAGAATCTCCTGACATGGAGTGACATGGGAGCCATTTTCAAAATGTTAGATCAGGTTCGAGGCCAAGGCGCAGGCCGACGAAAAAGCGCAGCGTCATGGGCGTATGTGAGCATTTTGAGGAGGACTGCAACGCTGACATCGAGCCTTAGATGACGTTTTGAAATTGGCTCATGGGATTGTCAATGGAATTTTTGCTCGGAGGGCGGGACGGCCTTCACCTCTCCGAATTTCTGTTCGTATTTCTGCAGGTTGGTTGCCAGCGCGGCGATGATCCGCTTGACGTGGCCGGGGGTAACGATGACCCGGGATGTCAGGTGCGTCCCGGTGGGCGAATTGATCAGCCAGTCAATGATGAACTCCTCGGGAGAGTGGGTGATCATCATGGAATTGCTGAACCTGCCCCGGGACATGTCGTCCATGGTGTTGATCTGAATTTTTTTCGTCTGGTCATGTTTTTCGTCCATCGATCATCTCCTCCTGTTATTCCGTTCGGGCACTAAATAAACATCGACACCCTGCAGTCCGGCCAGCAGAGCAGGGTTTCAGAGTCCTTTTTGATAAACCCCCGGATGGGGCCGTCCTGGGAAATGACAAATCCGATGCTCTCGGCGCATTCCCCGATGAAATTCATCACCGAATGGTGGCGGGTTCCCAGCATCCGGCGCTCGAAATTCTCGCCGCCGCCCGAAAAACCGTATGGCCCGACAATAACCTGACCTTTCCAACGGGGCGCTCTTAATGTGGATCCGAAAGAAAGAACCTCGAATTTTTCAGTAATCACCAGCGCACCGTCCACGCAGGCCAGTTGGGAAAGGGCGCCCAGTCGCTCGGAAATTTTTTTGTTGTAGCCCAGTCGCAGGATGGAGTTGTCCGTGTCCGTGGGCAAATGGATCAATGCCTGAATCATGTTGTTGATTTGAAGGCTTTCCGGAAATGTGTATCTCCGGGAATATAAGTTCCGGTAGTCCCTGCTGCAAAAGTCCGGGATGATGATCAGGGATGCGCCGTGGCTCCGGAAGGAAACTTCAGACAGCAGGTAATCCAAAGCCGCGCTGAAGGTGTGCCAGAAGTTGGGTTTGAAAAATTCCGGGCTGCTGGCTTCGGAATAGATGTTTTTGATGTAGTTGCCCATGGCCCAGGAACTGAAAGGGGTGGGAACCGCTTTGATGAATTCCCCGGATACAAACCGCCCGATCTGGGAGTTGCCTCTGGAAATCATCAGCGACCCCGGAGAAATCGCCGTCACCATGAATACGTCGGGCCTGACAAATGTCTGGTCTTCAATCCAGACAGGAATTTCTTTTAACGGGTTGGACAGGGAACTGAAGTACATGGCGCCCCAGATCCGGTAGTTGGTTCTGGCGTTGTTTTCGGGTTCAATGATCAGGGCGGTGTATTGCGGGTTAAATGCCGGCGCGATTTTGGTCAGGCTGTCCACGGACAGCGGAAGCGACCGTTCAAAGGTCATGATCAGCTGCCGTCGGCCCGAGAGCTCGAATTCCTGTTCCACCTCTTCCTTGGTCAGCAGGGCGATGGAAAATGATATGGGGCGGTTTTCCTCTTTTTTCAGGCTGGCCCAAAAGGCGGTTTCCACCAGGAATCGGACATCCGCCTCATCCGGGATGGGTTTCTGCTTGCGGTATCGCTCCGGATGTTTCTGGTCCGCAATCCAGGTCTCAATGATTTTTTCAATGGTGGCAGAGGCAAACATGGACAAAAACCTTAAAGAAATACATTGCAAATGCGCCTGATTAGTTGTTTAACGTATATCTGTCGCAATTGTCAAAAATGATTTTTTTTAAATTGACGATTTCGTAAAAAGCTTTTGATCCCGCTTTGCGGTATTTATACAGAAAGAAACTTTTTTACCTCGTACTCGTACTCCTGCTCGTAATCGTACTCGGTTTTTTAGGTATCG
>JALOPH010000154.1 GCA_025453995.1 Desulfobacterales bacterium | reverse complement strand
TAACCGAATATTATTACAGCAGATCATCCATTTCGAATCTCTGTAGAACCTTCGATACCCAGCGATTCAAAACAGACACAAATTTACTGAGAACCCTCATGAAAACAGTTTGGCGACGATGGATTAAATGCTCGATGAGATAAACTTCCGTCTCATCGTAAATCTCCTTCCCGATCCTAAGAAACGTCAGCATGGCCATAGGCTCGCCTCTACCCCAGATCCACCTGGCGCACGGATCTACCCCAGATCCACCTGGCGCACGGAGATAATATTCGGGTGGTTTTTAATTTCTTCAAGCACGTGTCTTTCAGCCATTGAATCTATATTGACTAAGCATACGGCCTTATCATCCCGGCGTCCCAGTTGAAAACGCCCGATATTGACATTGTGCCTGCCCAAGGTTGTGCCCACATGGCCGATCACCCCCGGCTTGTCGTAATTCTGAATCACGATCATGGCCCCTTCCGGAATCGCGTCCATATATACATCGCCTATACGGACAAGACGGGGATATTTTTTCTCAAAAATCGTCCCCCAGATTTCACCGGGCGTCTCATCTGTTTTTTCAATCTTGAGCTTGATCAATGTGGAAAAGCTGCTCTCTTCCTGGGTGACGGATTCATGAATGCCGATCCCTTTGGCAGCGGCGATGGCCCGGGCGTTCACATAATTGATCGGATTATCCGTGTACGCGCCCAGCAACCCTTTCAACAGGGCGTGGGTCACTGGCCGCGTGGCGACAGATGTAATATCCCCGCTGTACTGGATGGCAATGTCGTGGGGCGCGCGGATCAACTGGCCCATCAGGGACCCCATTTTTTCAGCCAGATTCAAGTAGGGCCTGAGCCGGCCCATTTCCTCCATGGACACAGCCGGAAAATTGACGGCATTGGCGATCACGCCGTCGATGAGATAAGCAACCATCTGTTCGGCGATCATGCGTGCCACATTCTCCTGGGCCTCGCCCGTGCTGGCGCCCAGGTGTGGGGACAAAACCACGCGGGGATTTTTCAGGATTTTAAGCCCCGGATCAGGCGGTTCATTGGGAAAAACATCCAGGGCCGCGCCGCCCACATGGCCGGCTTCAATGGCATCATTCAGATCGTCCAGAGCAATGACTTCCCCGCGCGAACAGTTGATGATCCGGACGCCGGGCTTCATTTTTGACAACGCCGCATGGTTGATCATGTTGATGGTTTCTTTGAGCTTCGGCACATGCAGCGAGATAAAATCCGACCTGGCAAAGAGCGCATCAAGGGGAACAAGCCCCACATTGAGCCTGTCGGCCGCGTCTTTACTGATATAAGGATCCGCGGCGATCACTTTCATCCTTAAACCCATGGCCAGATCCGCCACAATCCGTCCGACCCTGCCCAACCCCACAATCCCCAAAGTCTTTCCGGCAATTTCCACGCCCACCAGTTCTTTTTTCAACCATTTGCCATCTTTTATTGACGCGGTGGCCCGGGGAATATTGCGCGCCAGTGCCAGCATCATTGAAATCGTATGCTCGGCTGTAGCCGCCGTATTCCCGCCCGGCGCGTTCATGACCACAACGCCCCTGGCCGTGGCGGCGTCCACATCAATATTGTCCACACCGATCCCCGCCCGGCCGACGATTTTGAGATTTTCCGCCTGATCCAAAACCGCTTTGGTGATCTTAGTCCCGCTTCGAACGGCAATCCCGTCAAAGTCCTTGAGGATACCGGCAAGCGCTTCCGGCGCATTGGTAGTTTTGTCGTTGTCCACCACGACAGAAATCCTGCCGGTTGCTTCCAAGATTTCTCTGGCCACAGGGGACATGTTGTCCCGGATCATGACACGAAACATAAATGTTATAATGTCCTTTAATTTTTTTTGTTTCAATTTTTTATAAATCATCGCCCCTGAGGTCGATGAATAAAAAACCGGTGGCAAGATCTAAAACCTCAACAGGATCCACCCCGATATCAATACCTATAATAAGGAGCTGAAACCCAGCGCCGATTTCGGTTGGCGAATAATTCGGGCCGAAATAACCGTCTGATGTGGCGTCTGCCACGCTGACGCTGACGCCGCCATAGTTTTCCATGCCTACCGGCAACTTAACCGTCGGCTCAAGCCGGGGACCCGGCAGCCCCGCATACACGGACGCATAGCCTCCTACAAAAACAGAAACTGGTTTTGTTGCCCGGGCGCCTACGGCAAACCCCGGCCCCACACGAAGTCTTAACCGCGCAAAATCAAATATGTCCAGGACACGGTTGGGTAGGTATAAAAGCAGTTTATGGCCAAAGCCATGTCCTGTTTTTTCCTCCTGAACTTCACTTGCAGGGGCGGCTTTCTCCGCCTCAACTGCAGGGGTTTCCTGTGCCGCAGGGGCTGTTTCATTTTCCGCAGCCCACGCCATATCGGTAAACAACATTACTATGCCGATAAAGAACGCCACACCTATCAATTTTTTCATTTTATCCGTATCCTCCTCTGATTTTAGTTTAAGCCGACGGCAACCGCAGCGCCGCATCGGCAATTTTCAATTCCTGGTCAAGTTTTCCGTGATCCCAGCTCAATTCCTTTGCCGCCGTATGGGCGACCTTATCCAATATATCTTCACCAGGATGGCCGATGTTGCCGACCCCTGTCCGGCGGAATAAAATATCATTTAATGTTCTTGCCGATTCATTGCGCAGCGCATAGACCACAGAAGCCATGATCTGGCCGTCTTCGCTGATCAATTCAGCAAGATTTTTTTCCTTCCCTGCCAGTTCAAACACAGCCGCACTTTCCGTCCCGTAATTTTTCCCTAAATACTCAATGGTCTGCGTTGAAAAATTTTTATACCGGCTTTTCATATCATCCATAAACGCTTCCATATCCTTGATATCGCAGCCATATAAAAAATCTTTTTCCGTAATGGGATCAACCGGACGGCGATTGAGCTTTTTTTCGACCATTTCAAGAACACTTTGCGCCAGATGACGGCTGGTGGTGTATTTGCCGCCCTCCACTGTAATCAGCCCGTCAAACCCTTCTGAAGCATTGTCGTGGATTTCATATTTCCGGGAGGATTCATAGGTGCCTTCGGTCTGAGTGTCCACCAGGGGCCGCAATCCCCCGAATGCGAATGTGACGTCTTCGTATTGAAGCTTCCCGTCACCGATGGAATCATTGGTGTCCCTGATCAGTTCTTCAATGCTTTTGCGGGTGACCCGCCATTCATCCGGGCTGCCGACATATTCCTTATCCGTGGTTCCGATAAGCTGATATCCCCGCCAGGGAATGGTGAAGAAGTGTCTGCCCGCCGGCGTCCACATCACCACCGCATGCCGGGTTTTAAACTTTTTGGTGATAAAATGGATGCCTTCGGAGCGTTTGATCCGGTGTCTGGATTCGCCGGAAGCATCCGCCAGGTTTAAAATAATGTCCGCCCATGGCCCGCCGCAATTGATCACAAGAGATCCTTTAATATCGATGGTCTTTCCGCTTAAGCCGTCTTCCACCCGGACGCCCTGCACCTTGTTTTTATTTGAAAACAAAAATCCGGTCACTTTGGCGTAATTGGATGCTTTCGCGCCGTGTTTGATAGCGGATTTGATGAACGCAAGCGTCAGTCGCTCGGGATAGATGCTCTGGCAGTCATAATAGATGGTGCCGCCGGTCAACCCCAGGGTTCGGACCTCCGGCTCCATATCAATGACTTTTTCCTTAGATACCCAGGAATGATGGGGAATCCTTTTGCTTTTGTCCCAGGTCATCCCCCGGTCATACGACAATACGTCATACACCGTCAGGCCGGTCCGGAGGATCCATTTGTTTCTTTTCATGTCACTATATCCTGGAACCAGAAACTGGATGGGATACACCAGGTTCGGAGCGATGTTTTCCATTATCCGCCGCTCCCGCAAAGACTCCCGGACCAGGCTGAATTCAAGATTCTGAAGATACCGCAACCCGCCGTGGATAAGCTTTGATGTGGCAGCCGATGTGGCCCAGCCATAGTCGTCTTTTTCCACAAGCGCCACGGACAACCCCCGGCTGGCCGCGTCATAGGCCACGGCCGCGCCGGTGATGCCGCCGCCGACAATGATTACATCAAATATTTCGCCTGAGTAATCTTCAAGAAAACGTTGCATCATTGCGTCATACCTTTTGATAAGTTTAATTCCGCATGCTCGTGACCGGCGCCGGCAGCCGGCCGCCGCGCTTCAAAAAATCTTTTGATGAAAACGGGTTGATGGCCATCACCGGAGCGGTCCCCAGCAGCCCGCCGAATTCCACCTGATCTCCCGCTTTTTTTCCCGGCACGGGGATGACCCTCACGCCGGTGGTCTTGTTGTTGACAATGCCGATGACCAGCTCATCGGCGATGATGGCATTGATGGTTTCCTCGGGCGCATCCCCCGGAATGGCAAACATATCCAGACCCACCGAACACACGGCTGTCAGCGCTTCGAGTTTGTCCAAACTCAGCGCCCCCTGCTGGACCGCGTCGATCATACCGGAGTCTTCGCTGACCGGGATAAAGGTGCCGCTCAAGCCGCCCACGTTGCCGCTGGCCATGGCGCCGCCTTTTTTCACCGCGTTCATGAGCAGCGCAACTGCCAACGTGGAGCCGTGCGCGCCGATTTTTTCAATGCCGAACGCCTCAAGCACGTTGGCCACCGAGTCCCCGGCGGCCGTGGTGGAGGCCAGAGAAATATCCACAATGCCGAAAGGAATGTTCAGCGCGGCAGCCAGCTCCCGGCCGACCAACTCTCCTGCCCGGGTGATTTTAAATACGGTTCTCTTGATGACTTCGGAGAGCTTTGTCAGGTCGCATTCCAGGTTTTTCTCCACCACGCTTTTGACCACACCGGGCCCGCTGATGCCGATATTTAAGGCCACATCCCCTTCGCCCACGCCGTGAAAGGCGCCTGCCATAAACGGGTTGTCCTCGGGCGCGTTGGCAAATACCACGAACTTGGCGCAGCCAATGGCATTTTCGCTTTTCTCAGCCGTGAGCTTGAGCATCCGCCCCAGGAGATTGACGGCATCCAGATTCAATCCGGCAACCGTTGATCCGACATTCAAAAATGAACAGACCCGCTCGGTTTGTGACAGCACATCCGGAAGCACTTCAATGAGCATCCGGTCTGATTTTGTCAGCCCTTTTTGCACCAGGGCGCCGAACCCCCCGATAAAGTCGATGCCTGCATCCCGGGCCGCGCTGTCAAGGGTCCTGGCCATGCCTAAAAATTTATCTTCCGCGCAATGGCTTTCCATAACCAGGCTGATGGGCGTGATGGAGATGCGTTTATTGACAATGGGAATCCCATATTTGAGTTCCAGCTTCTCCGCTTCAGCAACCAGGTTTTTGGCAAAGGAATAAATCCTGTGATAAACGTTTTGCTTGAACTTTTCAAAATCCGAGTCGATGCAATCCTTGAGATTAACGCCCAGCGTCGTTGTACGGATATCCAGATTCTGATACAGGATCATGCTCGCGGTTTCATATACTTCTTCCAAGGTAATGGTCATTTTCTAAACCCTGTGCATCATTTTAAATATGTTTTCATGCTGGAGCTGTATTTTCATACCAAGCGTTTCTCCGATCTTCTCGAGTTCCTGGGAGATCGTATCCATGGGAATGGCGGCATCCTTGATATCCACCAGCATGGTCATCACGAAATAACCGTCGGACATGATCCGCTGGTTAATGTCCTCAATGTTGATACGTTCTTTATACAAAAAGCCGGATATGGTCGCCACAATTCCTTTTCTGTCTTTTCCGATCACAGTAATAAAAACCAGTTCTTTTTCCATGGAACCACCTTTATTGACCCAAATTATTCCTTAAAAATAATCGCGTCATATGATTTTTCATAAAATATGATCTAAATGGATTCAATATAATCATTCTGCTGCAACCAACACAAGGGATTTCATCTCATATATGAATATTATGCCAATATGTCGAATAAATATAAACTGTTCATTTCTTATTGGGCACCTTGATTGGTTTTTATCATCAGAAGTCCAGAATTTATCATAAACGGGTTGCGAATTTTGGATTGAGTCTTAAACTTTTTTTATGCCCGGTTGTTCATTCGGGCGGCTGATTTTAGATTTTAGGAGGTGAGAACTATGACCGATGATTTACAGTCAATTTGAGAAACAATATCTTGATAAATTTCATGAATGATAGCGTCGACTTTGGTTTCATCCATATCAAGGCCTTTTAAGAACGATCTAAAATTCCAATTCCGGCGCTCATTCTTTTGACCGTAATATTGAATTTTCGAAATATTTGTTTGTATCATGGTTTTATTTTGCGGCTAACGCTAAGATCACCGACCCGTGGGACGTGGGGCCGATGGATTGGATTGCTATATGTCGATTATTTCCAAGCCCAAAAACTTGACCATAGGATCAAAATCACGGTCACAATGCAACAATGTAACCTGATTGTGGATGCAGAAAGTTCCAATAATAATGTCTATCGTCTTTCTTACGGTGACGCCCTTCCTTTTCAAAAATCTATAGTTCATGGCACTCTCTAACGCTAATGACTGCCCGCCCATTGTCATGAATGGGATTCTCAAGAGAAGATCCTTAGCTATCTTAAAATCTTTATCATTCTGAAATCCTTGCAGGACCTCAGTTAGGATGAGATCGCCAATAATAATGGGTGTATTCCCTAATGATGAATCAAGCCAGTCCGTTTGAGATGTTTGGATACCGTTGAAGTAGTCAATCCAAACTGACGAATCAATGAGAATCATTTATCTAACCTCATCTCATCGAGGCTGCCAGACCATTTCAGTTTTCCACGAAATCGCTTAATTTCTTTTTGGCTTTTTACTTGCACCAATAGTTTTAATCCCTCTTCTATAGCATCCTTTTTTGTTTTTAGACCGGATACTTTGAGGGCTGACGCCATCAAATCGTCATCTACAACAACATTTGTTCTCATTTGTTGCCTCCCATGTGTATTGTTTGACTATATCATACACATTCGTAACTATAATTGAAAGATTTTTTTGCATATAACGTTATTTTCCTGGCAGCGCGAATAGCGACGTACCGGCAAATAATTGTTGGGATTCCTTTCTCTATTCTTTAAGCGATTTGAATTCTCCATTTTTAGAGAGCTATTCAGCCACTGCTTTAAAGGTTTCGCTGGCGTCCCCGGTTGTCTGTGCATCCATGCGGTTATTGAGTGACACTAATGCAAAATTATCAGCAATGAGGATTAGTTAATAGACCTGTCAACTATTTTTTATTTTGAGGCAGTCCTGTATCTTGTGGTCGCCAAAATTTGAGGATAGCTGATGGATTGCTATTGAAGTGTTGAATAAATGAAAATATTTGGCGCCGAGCACTTTCAAAAGTTTGTTGCAACGAGATGCATTAGCCGATCGTTTTTATACGTCGGCTGGATACTTTTTTCGGCTCAATTTTCCTTGGAGCTAGACGGATGACCTTGTATCCTGATGCGGACTGAATGGAACGCAAATCAGCGCAGATTGCAGAAAGATCGCCTCTGAACTTCCGGGTATGTTTCATTCTATACTTACGCACTTCTTCTACAATAGGATCTTTCATTTATCGGCCTCCAATAATTCTTCAGGTGAACAGATTTCAGGGCAAATATATCCTTGGTCTTCAACAATACGTCTGACCGCTAATCGAGTAAACGGGTTGCTTAAGTGAGCAAAATTCCAAGTAACAACTACCTCGACACCATTAACAGCAGCAACTGCAATATGAAGGGCGTCTTCCGGATATTTTGCAGGTATACCCCTATTGGCAATAATCTTTTCTGCAAGAATTTTAGCTTCGTCGTCAATATCAAGCATTGGAAATGATTTAATTGCTTTCAACCGCATCGCCGCTAAGCTCGGATCACCTTTTCTGGCCTCGTCGTACACGAGTGCCGAAATATATGTCTCGTATTTTTTTGTAAACTCAGGCCAAAGTTCCCTTGTAGCCTCCTGATGGCCGGCTATCATAATGTCGCGGCTTGGACGAGCAGTGAAATAGCTCACCACGCTTGTTTCTATGTATATTCGCTTCTTCATAATTTATTTATATCAGTTTTATCTTTATTTTCAATACCAGATATTCGTTTGAAAAGTAAGGTTATTCTTTTTTAAACCAGGTGGGCATGGTCATATGCGACATAGCGGAAAACCGCAAGTATTGGGAATTCATTTTTAGGTGATCACTTTCGATAAAAACCTGGTCGGATTTTTCATTTTCGGATATCTATTTATAGCGGTTGCCATTTTTTGAGGATAGGTATCGGGAAGCTATTGCATGCTTCACAAATAAGATGAAATTTAATAGCGAGCACTATTAATGACTCCGACACTGCTAATTTTGTTATTAAGGCATTGCACCATACTGAAGTTATGGAAACCGGGGTAGGATGAAAGCCCGACCCCGGTTTTAGTCAATTAACTGAATACGTTTTCAATCCATCGCATCGCTTCTGTATCGCTTACTTTGCCCAGATATCGCTGTGTTGTTGAAAGATTAGCATGTCTCAGAATGATTTTGCTGACGATTTCAATGGGTGCACCGGATCGGCTGGCAAAAGTGGCAGCATGCCGACGAAGATCATGCGGGCTGATTTCAACACCGACCTTTCTG
>JALOPH010000015.1 GCA_025453995.1 Desulfobacterales bacterium | reverse complement strand
CCGAATGTCAGTTCCATTCCCAGGTAATTCCCGACTCTGTAAACGCCTTCCTTCATCCCGAAGATGACCGCCACCAGCGCCACAATGGGCGGGATCGGCAGGAGCCACCGCCACATTTTGTTGTTTTCGGATTTCACCAGCAGCAGGATAAACGCCACGATGAAAAAGCCGATGGACGGATGAAAAAAATTACTTAGATTCATAAAAATCCTCAGATCTGCTGATGATATGGAAAATGATCTTTTTCAGAATAACGACAAAGGCCAATCCGACCGCCACCCCGAACCCGGCCCAGAAGCCCGGAAATTTCTCCAGCCCGAAATGCGGGTGGTGCGGATGAATAAAGACATTTAACCCTACCAGAGCGGCCAGCCACGCAAACAGCAGCCATTTTAATATATTGCTATTATCTCTTCCCCATTGAAGCAATCTGGAAAACATAAATAAGTTCTCCTTATAATATTATACGGTCAACTTCTCCCCTTTCCCTTACGGGAGAGTCGGAGGTTTCTCCTCTTTTTAAAATTCCCCCTTTGAAAAAGGGGGATTTAGGGGGCTTTACATTATTACATCAAATCCCCCCAACCCCCCTTTGCGAAAGGGGGGCTAAAGTTGTAAGATTTAATTCACGGTTGAAAGCCCTTGAACCTTGACCTATGAACCTCGAACCCTTATTTGCTACATAAACGCCCGGATCAGGTTTAAAAAGAAATCCGGATATATACCCATAATTACAGATACGACCGCTGTAAAAAAGAGCGGCCCCACCATTGACCATGGCGCTTCATGAATATGATGCATATCCACTTCCGGGTGAGGACTGCCGACATACGCCTTGAAAATGATCGCTCCGAAATAGGCGGCATTCAGCAGGGTGCTGGTCAGCAGGCACGCCAGAAGAATCATGTGGTTGATCTCTATCGCGCCGTTGACCATAAACCATTTGCTCACAAACCCGCACACCGGCGGAATGCCGATCATACTCAATGAAGCCAGACTGAAGGCCGCAAACGTCCAGGGCATTTTCCTGGCAAGCCCGGACATCTTTTCGATGCTTTTCAAATGCGCCGCCACATAAATCGCGCCGGCGGAAAAGAACAGGGTGATCTTGGAAAACGCGTGGTTGGCGATATGCAGCAGGCCCCCCTGAACCGCAATGGGGGTCAGCATGGCCACGCCGATCACCACATAGGACAACTGGCTGACAGTGGAGTAGGCCAGCCGGGCCTTCAAATCATCCTTGGTCATGGCGATCATGGAGGCGGCCACAATGGTAAATGCCGCCACATAGGCCGTGGGAATCCCTAAAAAAAGTCTGTCCAGCGCGTCCACACCGAACGCCGAGAGCATGACCCGGCTGATGGAGAAAACGCCCGCCTTGACAACCGCCACCGCGTGAAGCAGGGCGGACACAGGGGTGGGCGCCACCATGGCCGACGGCAGCCAGTTGTGCAGCGGCATGATGGCTGCCTTTGCAATTCCGGCGATATACAGGACATAGGTGATCTGGACAAGAACAGGATTGGCATCCGGCGGGAACATGCCCGCAACCATGTCACCCAGGTGAAAATCAAGCGTCCCGCAGAGCACATAGGTCATGACCATGGCCGGCAGAAAGAACAGCTTGGACGTCCCCATGAGATACACCATGTATTTCCTGCCGCCGTGATAGGCTTCTTCGTCCTGGTGATGGGCCACCAGCGGGTAGGTGAAGATCGAGATAATTTCATAAAACAGATACAGGGTGAAAATATTGGCCGACAGCGCAACGCCAAGCGCCCCGAAAATGGCCACGGCGAAACAGAAATAATACCGGGTCTGGGCATGCTCTTTTAAGCTTCGCATGTAGCCGATATTGTAACTGGTGGCCAGAATCCACAAAAATGAAGCGATCAGACCGAAGATCATGGCCAATCCATCGGCGCAGAATTTCACTTCAATTCCCGGAAGCAGGACAAACAGGGTATAGAGATAGATCTTCCCATTTAACACGCCGGGGACAAAGGAGAGCACCGACAGAAAACTCATGATCGCGGCGATAAACGAAAATCCCTCCCTCAGGTTTTCGTTTTTTCCGAACCGCATGATCAACAGAGGCGCAATGGCGGTGATGATGATCGGAATCAGAAGCCTTGAACTGATGACAATTTCCGGCATATGCTACCCCCGCAACATCGAAATATTTTCAGATTCGACATGGCCGAATCGTTTATCCACAATCAGAACAATGGCCAAAACCAGCGTGGTCTCCGCCGCAGCCAGCCCCATGACGAGAAGCGTGCTGAGCTGGGCCAGGGCGCCTGCGGTTTGGGTAAATTGTCCGGCCGCCATGATGGAAAGCCCCGCGCCGTTTAACATCAACTCAACGCCGATGAGCATACCCACCAGACTCCTGCGGTTCATAACCCCAAACAGGCCGATGCTGAACATGGCAATGGCCACCAGTTGATAGGTTGACAGCATGGTCATCTATTTTCTCCTTTCATAAACCGCCACCATGGCGCCGACCATGGCCACAAAAAGGATCACGGAAATCAGCTCGAACGCCAGCGCATAGGGGCCCAGCAACGCCTCTCCCAGTTCCGCGACCGGAATGTGGCGCGGCGCGACTGTTGAAGCAAGCGGATATTTCATGACCATTCCGGCCAGCAAGAACGCCATCACGGCGCCGGCCAGCATGGACATGATGCGTTTGGCGGGTGATTTCAGCTTGGATTCATATCCTTCGCCCCGGCTGGCCATTGTCAGCATCACGGCCATGAAGATAATGACGCACACGGCGCCGATGTAAATAAGAATCTGCATGAGCGCGATAAAGGGTGCGTCCATTAAGAAATACAGACCGGCCACGCCCACCAGGGCCACCAAAAGACCGGCAAAAGCGCGGACAATGCTGCGGCTGCCCGTGGCAACCAGACCGCCGCCCAGAACCAGAAACAGATACATCCCAAAGGTCAAATAGGCCAAATATTGCATGATCAGGCCCCCATCATGTTAAGTAATTTTTTTTTCAAACAATCTGAACAACTCAAATTAATTCGATTTATTTCACTCAAACTTTTAAACCGCAGAATACCGAACAAGGAATATCGAATGTCGAAGTTCATGCCTTCAGAATTCTGCGGTTCCTTGTTCTGCGGTTCGATATTCATAAAATTCAACTCGATTTGGATAACTTTTCCCTGAGCCGGGCCAGAAGATCCAATGTGATGTTGCACCGGTCAAACTCAGCCCAGTATACATGATTGGAAAATCCCAGCGCGTCCACCGGACAGTTTTCAATGCACTGCCCGCAGAGACTGCAATAACTGTAATCGTAAATCAGTCCGGTCATTTTTTTGGTTTTCTTTTTTTTCTTTTCCGGCTCCGGATTTTCCTCAACAATTTCTTCATATTTCACCGTCAGGCAACCCGACGGGCAGTTGCGTTCGCAGGTGCCGCACATGATGCAGTCGGATTCCAGCGGATTTTTCTTACCCTGCAACAGCTCCACATGACCCGAGTAGGTCTGGATATTATCCACTGTTTTCCGGGGATAATGCACCGTCACTTCTGGTTTGACAAAATACCTGCCTGTAACGCCCATTCCTACTGCAAGGCTGTACAAGCCTTTGACGGCTTCACGGATTTCCTCAAATAAATTCATATTTTTACCACCAACGCGACATAGAGCAGGTTAAACAATGACAGCGGAATCAGCCACCGCCAGCTGATATTGAGCAGCTGATCAAACCGCACCCTGGGAAACGTCCAGCGCATCCACATCATCAGGATCACCAGGGCGTAGACTTTTGCAAAAAACCAGACAACCCCGAGAATCTCCGGACCCGGGCCCTTCCATCCGCCCAGGAAAAGAATCGTGCACATGGAAGAGACCACCACCATGGCGGTATATTCCGCAAGAAAAAACAGCCCGAACCCCATGCCGGAATATTCGGTGTGGAACCCGGCGGTCAATTCACTTTCCGCTTCCGGAAGGTCAAAGGGCGCCCGGTTGGTTTCCGCCAGCGCACAGATCACAAAAATTACAAACCCGGCCGGTTGAACCAGCCAGTTCCACTGCCAGGGCCACGCGCCCTGGGACTCGACGATTGCCGACAATTGCAGGGTCCCGGTCATCAGTGTGACTGCAAGCACGGTGAGCAGCAGCGGAATCTCATAGGCCACGGCCTGGGATACGGACCGGACCGCCCCCAGCAGCGACCATTTATTATAAGACCCCCAGCCGGCCAGACACAATGCCAGCACATTCAAGCCTGAAAACGCCAGAATCAGAATCAGCCCCAGGTTTGCGTCATATGCGACCAGGTTTTTCCCCACCGGAATGGACAAAAAGAGCAGGGGCAGAGGCGCAAACGCCAGCAGCGGCGCCGCCCAGAAGAGCAGCCTGTCGCCCCCGGTGGGTGAAAACAGCTGCTTGCCCATCAGTTTAACGGCATCCACCAGGGTTTGCAGGATTCCCCACGGCCCGACTTCATAGGGTCCGGGGCGTCGTTGGATAAAACCAGCCACTTTGCGTTCCACATACACCAGTATCAGCGCGTTTAAGGCGATAAATACCAGGATGGCGACCAGTCCGATCAGGATGCGAATCAATTCCGCTGGTATGAGCTCAAGAATATTCATCATCTGTCAATCTCCGGTATGACAAGATCCAGGCTTCCTAAAATTGAAACGGCGTCGGCCAGCAGCGTTCCTTGCGCCAGCTCGGCAAAAAGGCTTAAATTGGAATAGGACGGCGAGCGCAGCTTGAGCCGGTAGGGGGTGGACGACCCGTCGCTGGCAAGATAGACACCGATTTTCCCCCGTGCGCCTTCCACGGCAAAATATACATCGCCCTTGGGCGGCTTGATGCGCTTGGGCGCTTTGGGCGCCATGACATCGCCTTTGGGCAGCTTTGAAAGGGCTTGTTCGATGATTCTGACGCTCTGTTCCATTTCCGCCACCCGGACCCGGTAGCGGGCCATGGCGTCACATTCATTAAACACCGGTATGTCAAAATCAAGTTCCGGGTACACGGAATAGGGCTCTGCCCGTCGCACGTCATATTTCTGGCCGGAGCCTCTTAAAACCGGTCCGGTGGCCCCATACCGCCTGGCCATTTCCAGGGGGAGCTCGCCGATTTCCTCGCACCGTTTGCGCAGGATGTAATTGTCCGTCACCAGGTCCTTGTACATGGGCAGGCGGCTTTTCATGAGCTTGCAGAAATCCCTTGCGCCGGAAATAAACTGATTGTCAATATCCGTCCGGACCCCGCCGAACCGGTAATAGCAATAGGTCAGCCGGGAGCCGGTGATCATCTGAAGCAGATCCAGGGCCTGCTCCCTGTCGTCGAACGCATACATGATGGGCGTGAAAGCGCCCAAATCCAGCAGATAAGCGCCCCACCAGACCAGATGGGAACAGATGCGGTTCATTTCGCAGGTGATCACCCGGATGAATTCAGCCCGCCGCGGAACTTCGATCTGGCAGAGTTTTTCCACCGCGCCGATATACGCCCAGTTCCAGGCCAGGGCATGCAGGTAGTCCACACGGCCCATGTTGGGCATATACTGGTGATAGGTTTTGACTTCGCCCATCTTTTCGTGCATGCGGTGGAGATAACCGATAACCGGTTCTGCCCGGCTGATATATTCCCCCTCCATCTCGATGATCACCCGGAGCACCCCGTGGGTGGATGGATGCTGGGGGCCCATGTTTAAAATCACACGGCCGGATTCATCCTGCTCCGACAAAAAACATTGAGTATAAAAATCACCGGCAAGATTTTGTGTCGTCATTCTTTTTTCTCCGTCTGGGACTGTCCGGCATCCTTTGGTGCAGACGCTTCTGGCGGCTCAGGCGCCGGCGGCGCTTCAAAGCAATACCGCTCCCCTTTGGCCGGCGAAACCTTCTCGCAGCCGGACAACATCTCGTATAGGCTTTGCCTGTTTTTTTCGGGTTTGAGCAGCGGATGCTCCGTAAAATCCGCAGGCATCAGCAAGGGCCTAAACTGGGGATGGCCGGTGAACTTGACGCCGAAGAAGTCAAAACATTCCCGCTCATGCCACTGGGCCCCTGAAAAAATATCCGAAATCGTCGGGACTTCCGGGTTCTCCCGGCCGGTGAGCACGCGCAGCACGATTCGCCCGGGATTGTCAAAGTTGTCAAAATGGTACAGAACCTCAATCCCTTCAGCGACATCCAGGCCTGTGACGTCTTCAATGTAATATTTTTTTTCAAGAAGCCTCTTTGCCGCGTCTTTGAGCTGGCCCCTGTCCAAAAAGACCGACATCACGCATCCGCACCGGTCTGGATGGCACTTTGTCCTTGCGCAAATCTGGAGTCCGTCAAAAAGTTTATCAGCCGTCATCGCTTTTTCCTATCTCATTCCTTCGGTTACCGTGGGCCACCACCGCCGGCCGGAAATCTTTTCCTGGAGCTTGAAAATTCCTTCCAGGAGACCCTCAGGCCTTGGCGGGCAGCCCGGCACAAAAACGTCCACCGGGATCAGCTTGTCCACGCCTTCAACCACATTGTACTGGCCGTCAAACACGAAAGGCCCGCCGGAAATGGCGCAATTGCCCATGGCAATGACCCACTTTGGCGCGGGCATCTGCTCATAGAGCTGAACCACTGCCGGCGCGATTTTCCGGGTCACTGTCCCGGCCACAATCATGAGATCCGACTGCCTTGGCGAGGGCCGAAACACTTCAGCGCCGAACCGCGCGATATCAAACCGGGCCATTCCCACGCACATCATCTCTATGGCGCAGCAGGCAAGCCCGAAGGTCATGGGCCACAAAGACATGGCCCGGCAGGTGTCAAAAATCTTTTTGGGCAATGCCAGCCGGACAAGCTCCGGCTCAATTTCCGCTTGGGCTTTAAGAATACACCCTACATCTTGATTTTCCTGGGCCATGTAAACACACCTTTCCGATAAAAATAAAAGCCGGCTACCACCAGCACAAACACAAATATAAAGACTTCCCAGAATGCGGCAAAACCAATGGAATCTTTATAGAAGACCGCAGCGGGGAATAAGTAAAGAACATCCACGTCAAAGGCGAGAAACAGGAGTGCGTATAAATAATAGGTGATGCCGATGCGGCTCCAGGCGCCGCCCTGGGGGGTCATGCCGCACTCATAGGGCTGGGCAAACGCGCCGCCTTTTGCCTTTGGGGAAAACAAAAGCGCCACAATAATGGGAAACACAGCAAACCCGATTCCCGCCAGCAGAAACAGAATAATGCCGAAGTGAAACCAATTAAAAACCATGGCTTTTTCCTTAGTTTTTGTTCGATCGGATGAACCCATTTAAATGAAATTTTATCGTATTTCAGATTCAGTATACAATGTCAATAATGTTTTTCCCCATGATTTTTTTATGAAAAAAATCATGGGGAAAAACATTATCGCCTCAGTTTCGATGGAGATTACCATCTATTATTATTAGAAAATTATTCATCGGACTTGTCTCTTGACTTTTGAGCAGAAAATCATTCAGAGTGAACTGCTCAACAAAAAAAATCAAATATCCCGGAGGAATTTATGAAAACCCAAAAAGATTTTCAGGTGGCTATTGCCGGCGCCGGCCCCGCCGGCGCGCTTCTGGCCGGCGAGCTGGCGCGGCGCGGAATATCAGTTGCTGTGTTTGAAGCCGGAAAAGAAGAGAACCTGGGCCATCCCTGGTCGGATGCCGTTGAAAAAACCGCCCTGGCTGCGGCGGGATTTGAAATCCCTGCGGTGGTTAACGGCAAATACAAGGGCAGACTGGTTAAAAAAGACGAAACCGACGCCAACCTTTTTGAACCCCATGCGGTCCTCGATCTTGAAATCCGGGCACCGGACCTTTCCTGCAAAACCAGAACCGGTGTGGAATTCAGATACATCACCACAGACCGGAAGGCCCTCAACCGGATGCTGCTGGCCCAGGCGAATCAGGCCGGCGCCCGCACCTATTATGAACATCGGGCGGACCAGCTCATCGGAGCCACAGACGGCGATTTGCCCGAAGCCAGCGTTTCAGGGATGCGGGTCACGGACGTGGTATCCAAAACCACCCGCGACATCTCTGCTGATGTGACGGTGGACGCTACCGGATATCTATCCCGACTCCGGACCGGGCTTTTAAGAGCTACGGCCCTAAACCGGAAATATGAAAAACGCGATCTTGCCTATGCCTGCCGAACCGTCCGAAAGCTCGACCACAGTAAAACAGCGTCTGATGACCTGACGGATCACTACCGGTACGGCGCCCACAAAGGATATTTCTGGACCCACCTTCACAGCGAGGGCGTCATTGATGTGGGCGGCGGGGTGCCGGACGAGCCTGGAAGCGTCAACCCCAAAACCGTCATCGCCGACATGATCGCCAAGCGTCCGTCCATCACGGCAGAGGAAATCCGAGGCGGCGGCGGCATTGTATTGGTGGGCCGATCGCCCTACTCTCTGGCTGCTTCAGGATTCTGCGCCGTGGGCGACTCGGCCGGCCAGGTGATTCCCACCACAGGCTGCGGGGTCGGCGGCGCACTGGACGGCGCGAGAATGGCAGCAAACGCCATCGCATCAGCGCTCGAAAAAAGAGATTGCGGGATCGCCAACCTGTGGGAGTACAACCGGCTCTGGTTTTCCGGACGGGGAAGCCACCTGGCCGCCTTGTCGGCATTAAAGGAGATTCTTCAGGATCTGACCCATGATGAGATCGCTTTTTTAATGAGAAAAAACATCTTAAGCGGCGAGATGCTCACCCCGTCCATCAACGGCCTGTTTCAGACACCCGGCGTGGGCGAGATGATTGCGACCTTGATCAGCGGCATTTCCCGTCCGGGTTTGTTGCTGAAACTCAATCAGGCCACCTCCCTGGGGAAAAAAATATTCTCCCATTACCAAAAGTATCCTGAAAAATGGTCGGCTGACACATTTACCGCATGGATGGCTAAAGCGGACGCTTTATTTGGAAGAATTGTTCTATAGAGCTTGTGTTATGATTTAAAAAAAATCAGCCCTCCTTCCCGATTTTTGGAAAGGAGGGCTGATTTTTTATTGGACTTTTTCCAGTTTCACGGCGCAGACTTTTAATTCCGGAATCTTGCAAATGGGATCAAGGGCCGTGTTGGTGAGCACATTGGCGTTGGCTTCCACAAAGTGAAACGGCATGAACACGATGGATTCCTTGATCCAGTCCGTGAGCTGGGCCTTGACCGCAATTTTTCCCCTGCGCGTGGTCAGGTACACCCAATCCCCGGTTCGGATGCCCAGTTTCCCGGCATCTGCTGGGTTTACTTCCAGAATGGCCTCCGGGATTTCGCAATTCAAGGCTTCAGCCCTGCGGGTCATGGTGCCGGTGTGGTAATGGGCGAACACGCGGCCCGTGGTCAGCCACAGGGGATATTCCTCGTCAACGACTTCTGCCGGGGCCTTATATTCAATGGGGAAAAACATCCCTTTGCCCCGGGTGAACGCCCCTCCTTTATGCAGGAATTTGGTTCCAGAATGTTCGGCATTGGGACAGGGCCATTGCAGGCCGTCGCCTTCGAGCCGCGCATAGGTGATGCCGCCGTAGGAAGGGGTAACAGAGGAAATTTCCTTCATGATAGCCTCGGGAGAATCATAGTGCATGGCATAGCCGAACCGGGTGGAAATATCCTGGATGATTTCCCAGTCATGCCGCGCATCCCCCATGGGCGCCACTGCCTGGCGGACTTTGAGGACACGGCGCTCGGTATTGGAAAATGTGCCGTCTTTTTCTGCAAACGATACTCCGGGCAGCACCACATGGGCAAGCTCAGCCGTGGGGGTTCGGAAAATATCCTGGACAATCACCAGTTCAGCGGCCTTGAGCGCCTTTTCCACATGGTGGGTGTCAGGGTCGGAAACCATGGGGTTTTCACCCAGGATGTAAAGGGCTTTTACTGACCCGCTCATCACGCCTGACATCATTTCCGGGATGGTGAGCCCCACTTTATTGGATAAGGACGCGCCCCAGGCTGCCTCAAACTTCTTTTGGACTTCCGGGACCGTGACCGCCTGGTATCCGGTATACACGCCGGGAAGCCCGCCCATGTCGCAGGCGCCCTGTACATTGTTCTGGCCGCGCAGGGGGTTGACGCCGGTATTTTCCCGGCCGATCTGGCCGGTCATCATGGCCAGGTTGGCCAGGCTTTTTACATTGTCCACGCCCGTGGTGTGCTGGGTGATGCCCATGCAATAAACGATGGAACTGGCCTCGGATGTTGCATAATATTCCGCGATTTTAACAATGTCGTCGGCGCTCACGCCGGTGATTTCGCTGACCTTGTCCGGCGGATAGTTCTTGAGCACTTCTTTGACCGCGTCAAACCCTTCGGTGTGCGCATCGATAAATTCCTGCTTGTGCCATCCCCGATCCATGATCACGTGCATGATGCCGTTTAACAGCGCCACGTCGGTCCCAAGGTTTTGCTGAACCTCGACGTCGGCCAGCATCCCCAGCTGAATTTTCCGGGGGTCGGCCACGATGATTTTCGCGCCTTTCTGCTTGGCCCTGAAAATACGGGTGGCGATAATGGGATGGGAGGACGTGGTATTGGAGCCGATGACAAAAATGCAGTCCGTGTTTTCCAATTCATCGATGGAATTGGTCATGGCCCCGCTTCCGAATGCTGCGGCAAGACCTGCCACTGTAGAGGAATGTCAGAGACGGGCGCAGTGGTCTATATTGTTGGTGCCCACCCCTGCCCGGGCGAATTTCTGGAGCAGGTAGTTTTCCTCGTTGGAGACCTTGGCAGACGCGAAAAAGGCGATGCTGTCCGGGCCGGATGCTTCTTTTATGTTTCTGAGCTTATCGGCCGTATAATCGAGAGCCTCATCCCAGGAAACCTCTTGCAGTTCACCGTTTTTACGTACCAGCGGACGGGTGAGGCGGTTGGGATGCTGGACAAATTCATGAACATTCCATCCCTTGATGCACAACTTCCCTTTATTGACCGGGCTGGTCTTTGACGGGATGGTGCCCACAAGCCGGCCGTCGATCGATTCCAGGTAAAACCCGCACCCGCACCCGCAATAGGGGCAGGTGGTTAAAGTGGTCTTATATTCCATTACTATCCCTCATACCGATTTGAAATCTTTAAAACATATATTAAATCTCCCCTAACCCCTCTTTACAAAAGAGGGGAACTCAACGTCCCCCTTTGAAAAAGGGGGATTTAGGGGGATTTTATGTAACTTATATTCACATATGGGATTTACGATAGATCCCACATTACAACACATTCAACGGCGACTTTGCATCCGTATATCCCGGCCGGTACTGGAATTCCTTGTCAATGATGTCCGCCACCTTCTTATACAAGGTGCGCAAGGGAATGTCCGCCGGGCAGGCTTCATTGCACAAGCCGCAGTCAATGCACCGGCCGATCATGTGGACGGCGCGGGTCAGATGGAAAATGGGCATTTCCGGCGGAAGCTGACCGGTGTGAATCAGGTCGTCGCTTCCCACGCTGCACTCTTTGCAAAAGCACATGGGGCATACATCCCGGCATCCATAGCATTTGACGCACTTGGTGAACTCCCTGATCCAAAGGGCAAACCGGTCCGCGATGGCCAGAGCGTCTATGGAAGACACGGCTTTCTGTTCACAGGCTTTTGCCTTCTCATCGTCCACACATTCATCCGGGTAGGGTTTTAAGCATTCGCAGGCATCCGCCAGTTCCTGGGGGCAGGCGATTCCCACCGCAACCACTTTGTTGGGATTCAACTGGTTCCAGGTATACAGGGCCTTAAGCCCCCGCTCATCACATCCGCGCACCAGGACGCCGAAGGTGTCCTCCGGGTACTTGCAGGCGATATTGATTAAACACTTATTGAGCGGGTACCGGCTGTCGCCGCGATTTTTCCAATCCCCGACAACCAGGCTGTCAAGCTCCGCCTCGTTTGTGAACAGGTATGGGCCAATATGCCCCTCATTGGATCGAAGGCCTAAGAAACCTTTTATTTGGCCTGAACTCAACAATTCCGCCACTTTGGTCTTAATATTTTCGCTCATATTCATTTAACTCAATTTGTCTCAATGCCATTAACTTAAGCCCCCCTTTCACAAAGGGGGGTTGGGGGGATTTCCTGCAACCATTTCAAATCCCCCAAAATCCCCCTTTGCAAAGGGGGACGTAACAACCGCTTATGTTAAACTTAATATTATTGACTTCATGACCCGCAAATCGCCAGGTGCGTAAAAAAGCCTATGCAGCTTTCTTCTGCCGGCCCAGCGGCGACGGGCCCAGTTTTTTAACTTTTTCCACAAACATATGGATTTCTTCGGCAAACTCCGGCGCTTCCGCAGACGATATCCATCGGGTGTGCAGGCGCTCGGCCTCGATGCCGCAGAATTCGATCAGGGGGCGCATCACGTTCATGCGTTTGAGAGCGGTTACATTACCGTACAGGTAATGGCAGTCGCCCTGGCGTCACCCGCCCACAAAAATGCCGTCCACACCCTGCTGGAATGCCAGCAGCACATGGTGCGGCGACACGCTCGCCGTGCACATCACCCGGACAATCCGCACATTGGGCGGATACTGCAATCGACTAACCCCAGCCAGGTCAGCAGCCGCGTACGCTCACCAGGTGCACAGAAAGCAGATGATTTTGGGTTCAAAATTGTCTGACATAAAAACCTTTTCCTCTTTTGATTCTATTATCACCTACCCCCCTTTGCTAAAGGGGGCTGGGGGATTTTAAAAATAAAATCAAATCCCCCTAAATCCCCCTTTTCAAAGGGGGACTTTAAAGACAGCTAACAATACAATGTCATGTTTTATAAATATTCATTAATAATGAATTCCTTATCTCTTCCGGGCGGGCATAAAACCCGCCCATACGAAGCTTGGCAAATCATTCTGTAGCGGCGGGGTTTATCCCCGCCGATTCATTATTTGTGAAACAAATAATTATACAAAAGATTCCGCAATGGCCCGAATCTGGGCGGACAGCTGCTGGGGCTTGTACCCTTTGAGCTGCACGCTCTGGGACGGGCAGGTGGACGCGCAGTTGCCGCATCCTTTGCATAAAATGGGATTGATTTCGCACACGCCTTTTTCCGGAACATAGGCAATGGCCTCAAATGGGCACATGTCCATACACCCCATGCACCCCACACAGGACTCTGCGTCAATGGAGGCAATCTGGGCGCTCATGACCAGCTTGTCTTTAAACAGGATCGACGCTGCCCTGGCTGCCGCGCCCAACCCCTGGGCTCTTGCTTCCAATGTATTGGCCGGGTATCGGGCTGACCCGCACAGGAAAATGCCGTCCGTAGCAAAATCCAGGGGCCGCAGTTTGGCATGGGCTTCCAAGAAAAACCCGTACTGGTCAACCGGCACGCGCAGGAGGTTTGAAAGCTTGAGCGCATCTTCCGAAGGCACTAATGGTGTGGAAAGCACAACCCGGTCGCAGGCAAGGCTTTCCGTTTCCCCCATCAAAGGGTAATAAAACGAAACCGTGTTGTTCTCCACCACAGGCGGCTTTTCCGGATCATACACATAAAATTTGACCCCCTGGCGGCGGGCTTCCCAGAGCATGTTTTCATTCTCAGTCCCGTACATCTGCATGTCCCGGTATAAAATATGCACCTGGGCTTGCGGGTTGTTCTGCTTGATCTGCAGGGCGTTTTTCACTGCCGTCATGCAGCAGATTCTCGCGCAGTATTCTCTTTTTGAACTCCGTGCGCCGGCGCACTGGATCATCACGATATTGGAACCGGAAAAAGAACCGGATTTTAACTTTTCCTCCAGCTGGTTCTGGGTGATGACCTGGTTGCCGTCATATCCGAAAATCCCCTCCGGTGTCAGCGGCGTGGCGCCGATGGCGACAATGATGCAGCCGATGGTTTCATTGATCCGCTGCTGATCGCTTGTCAATATGGTGGCCTCATAATTTCCGATGTATCCGCCCACGGCATCCACGGTGGATGACAGGTAGATTTTCACATTGGGCATAGCGGAGAGCTTTTGAATCAACCCCGCAATTCGGTCTGTTCCCTTGTCTCCTTTGGGAGCAAGGGTGTTTAGATTTTTCACCAGGCCGCCCAGTTCCGCCTGCTTTTCCACCAGAACCACGTCAATGCCCATGCCGGCCAGGGATTCAGCGGCTGAGAGCCCGGCGATTCCGCCGCCGATGACAAGCGCCCGGGACACCAGCGACATTTCAATGTCCTGCTGGGGTTCCAGGTGCCGGCTCTTGGCAACGCCCATGCGGATGAGCTCCTTGGCCTTGGCGGTCCCTTTTTCTTTTTCCTGCATATGAACCCAGGAGCACTGATCCCGGATGTTCACCATCTCAAATAGATATTTGTTCAATCCAGCCTCAGCGCAGGAACTGGAAAACAGCGGCTGATGGGTCCGGGGCGAGCAGGACGCCACCACCACGCGGTTCAATCCATGCTCCTTGATGGCCTGCTGGATTTCCGCAATTCCGGACTCGGAACAGGTATACTGGTTTTCCTTGGCATACACCACATTATCCAGATCCTTGGCGTATTCATAGATATCATGGCAATCCACAAACCCCGCGATATTGGATCCGCAATGGCAGACAAACACGCCGATGCGCAGATCATCGGATTTTTCGTTTTTAGTTGCTTCCTGGTTGCTCATCTAAAACAGACTCCTTTGCGACGTCTGGTTTTTATTATTATGTCGGGTTTCGCTCATAAGCGATTTCCCCCTCAATTTGTAGGTTGAGTTGAGGCACAAAACCCAACAACATTACAGGCTCAACCCGACTTGCAAAACCTGTCCAAAAGTCCCCCTTTGTAAAAGGGGGATTTAGGGGGATTTAAACCCGTTACATGAAATCCCCCCAACCCCCCTTTGCGAAGGGGGGGCTTAGTTCATGATATTGTCTTTTATTTAATTAAGGTTATAAAATTCTTAACTTTTAGTCCTTTTAGAGCATTTAAGATGCTTTAAATTTATGTCAACATTGCCGCAGCAGCACCTGGGCCGCCCGTGCCGCCGCACTGCTGGCCTGGGCCACGGATTCCGGTATGTCCTTGGGCCCCTGGGCGCACCCGCAGGTGAAAATCCCGGGCCGACTGGTGTCCAGCGGTTCATCATCGGTTGTCCTGTAGAACCCGGACGGATCACGCTCAATGCCCAGTAAGTTTGCCAGCTTATCCGATCCCTGAGATGCTTCACAGGCTGTGGCCAGAATCACCAGATCCACTTCAATGCTTTTAACCTGCCGGTCTAAAGTATCCTCATACCAGATCACCGGGCTCTTATCCTTGCTCTGGGTGATTTCCGCCACCCGGGTCCGGATATAATTGATCCCCACGTTTTTGGCCCCCCGGTTCCGGTATTCTTCAAACCCCTTGCCCACGGCCCGGATGTCCATGCCGAATATGTACAGATGGGCATGGGGGTCGTGCTCCTTGGCGATGATGGCTTCCTTGATGGCATGCATGCAGCAGAAGCTTGAGCAGTGGGGGTTAAACCGGATGTCCCGGGACCCCACGCACTGCAGGAATGCCAGCCGGGACGCATGGCCGATGCTGTCCACCTGATGTTTTTTGACCTCAAACTCTGCGGCAAAATCCTTGAATTCCTTGACCTGCTTGGCCCAGTCGGCAAACTCATCGCCGGTCATTTCACCTGACTGATGTTTTGAGAAAAATTCATCCGAGGAAATACCGTGCTTTTTCTCATGGCGCTCCAGTGCTTTGGTGAGTTTCTGCTGTTTCTTTTCCAGTTCCGCAAACTCGCTTTTAAGCTTTAAATCCGACGGCCGGTACAGATGTCCATGGGTCGGGCCGGAAGCGGATAAGAATCGCTCCAGCTCCATGGCGGTGATCACGTTGGGGATGCGGCCGTATCCGTACTCGGGAATCCTGAAGGCGTCAAACAGGTCATAGCCCACGGCCGTGATGATGGCGCCCACCTCGATTTCAATGATCTGGTCGGTCTGCTCATAGTTGATGGCCTTGGCCTGGCAGATTTTGGCGCAGATCCCGCATTTTTTGCCTTCCTGGAACTGCCGGCAGACCTTGGTGTCAATGGTATAGGTGGAGGGAATGCCCTGGGAAAAATACCGGTAAATGGCCTTCCGATCCGCAAACCCCATGTTGTAGTCGTCGGAGATCACCGTGGGACATTTATCGGCGCAGGCCCCGCAGCCGGTGCATTTGCTTTCTTCCACAAAGCGTGCCCTTTTGCGGATGGTCACCTTGAAGCTGCCCAGTTGGCCTTCCACCTTTTCCACTTCCGAGTAGGCGTACAGCGTAATTTTGGGATGTCGACCGACATCCATCAGCTTGGGCGCGAGAATTCACAACGCGCAGTCATTGGTGGGAAATGTCTTGTCCAGCTGGGACATCTTGCCGCCGATGCTGGGCAGCCGCTCCACCATGAACGTTTTAAACCCCATTTCCGCAAGATCCAAAGAGGCCTGAATCCCCGCAATGCCGCCTCCGATAACGAGAACATCTCTACTCATAATCAATTATCTCTATCTTAAAATAACCCGGACTAGCCGGAACAGTTATAAGTGCCTAAAGTTTTAATTTCACAAGTCGGGATGTAAGTCCCAGCGCTTTTTTCATGCCTCTATTTTCAGTTTGTCATTGCGAGCGACCGGAGGGAGCGCGGCAATCTCATGTTTTCATAATGTTATGGGATTGCTTCGTCGCTATTGCTCCTCGCAATGACATTAAAATATACGTTTGCCTTCAGTCTAATTTAATTCTCTCCGCCAGATAAGTAAAAATATCCTTAACCGGCAGATTGAGATCTGTTCCCTGCTGGGCGCAGGTCAGGTGGATCTGACACTTGGGGCACGCGGTGATCAGGGTGCCCGCGCCTGTATCCCTGGCTTCGTTGATCCGCTCCACCTGGGTACTCTTTGAGCAACTGGAACATTCCATCCACGCGCTGGTGCCGCAGCACTGTGCATTGATGAGACTGCGCTCCATTTCCACCAACTTTGTTTCCGGCAGGTTTGCCAAAAGTTTTCTCGGAGATTCATACAAGCCCGACAATCGTCCCAAACGGCAGGGATCATGAAACGTGACCGAGCTGCTCCCGTTTCCGGAAAATGTGAAATTGGCGTTGTTCCATTCTTTGGCTAAAAATTCCGTCAGGTACACCACTTCAAACGGCAGATTGCCGAACAGTTTGGCATAGTTGTTCTTAAACGTAAAATACCCTTCCGGGCAGCTGAAAATGACGGTTTTGGCGCCGGATGCCGCAATCACTTCCATGTTGAGTTTTGCCAGTTTTTCAAATTTCTCCTCATCCCCGCTCCACAGGGCATCATGGCCGCAGCAACGTTCTTCGTTGCTGATCACCGGCTCGATCCCCATCTTGTTTAAAATTTTCAGCACGCTTTTGGCGCTGGTCAGGGGCGACAGGTTCAAATACCGGAAGGTGACTTCAAAATACGGCAGGCACCCCACAAAATAAAAATAGTCGCCCTTATCTGAAAATTTCCCCGCGTCCCTGGCCCATGCTGTCCGGGACTGGGTGAGCTTGGCGGTCTGAAGCAGGGAGATGGTCTGCATCACCCCGTGATGGCTTTCCTGGGGCAAATTGCCCTGCAGGCGCGCGGCCACTCGCTGCTGACGGTTGAATTCCGGAAAATCGATTTCCACCGGGCACCGGGAATAGCATCTGCCGCAGCTTAAGCACTGCCACAGCTCCCGGCGTTTGGTGACTTCCTCGGGATTTTCAATGCACGTCCGCTTGATGATCTGCCGTGGCGAAAACTCGCTCCAGTTGCGGCTCACCGGACAGCTTCCGGTGCACACGCCGCATTCCATGCAATAATCTATTTGGTGTTGGGTCAGTTGCATTTTGTAATCTTATGGTTATAAATTTAAATAAATTTATATATTCTCAATTCTGCCAATTCAATCAAATCTCCCCTGACCCCTCTTTTCAAAAGAGGGGAAAAACATCCCCCTTTGCAAAGGGGGATTGAGGGGGATTTGGATGGTTATTTTCGAATATTATATTCCCGCATATCATCGTCATATTTTAAGCAAGTCGAGCTATGCGCCCGCCGGTTCTTCCTTTTGCATTTCAGAGCGCATCATCGGATTCATCTGGCACAAATGGGCATCAGACAAAGGATTATCGCCCAATTCTTTGAGCAGTTCTACATAGGATTGAATTTCTGCCGCAAACAGGGCGCCTTCGGAAGCAGACACCCATTTTAATCTTAAGCGCCGCTCGTCGATCCCCAGCAGGCGCATGAGTTCCCTGGTTTCTTCCACAACGATCTGGCATTTTTTATTACCTTCCAGGTAATGGCAGTCGCCGATGTGTCACCCGGACACCAGGACGCCGTCCGCGCCGGCGGTAAAGGCTTTGAGCAAAAAGCCCGGGTTCACCCGGCCCGTGCACATGAGACGGATCAGCCGGACATTGGGCGGATACTGCATGCGGGACACGCCCGCGAGATCCGCGCCGGCATATGCGCACCAGTTGCACACGAATGCCAGTATTTTCGGTTTTTGAGCATCAGACATAAATTTATACCTTTTCTTCACCCCCACCCTGACCCTCCCCCGTCAAGGGGGAGGGGAAAATAGTAGGGTTTTATCTTGAAATCAAATTCTAGCTACCCGGGCGGGGATAAACGCCGCCCCTACGAAACTGAAAGCATTAATCCGTAGGTCAGAATTCACATCCCGACGCAAGCGCCGGGGAGGAAACCCGGCCTACCAACTTAAATCCCCCTCAATCCCCCTTTGCAAAAGGGGGACTTTCAGTTCACTCCCCCGGTAGGGGGAGAATATAAATTTTTTGGAATTGGGTTGGATTTTATAACCCAATCCCAAAAAATTTATGCGCACAATGCCTGCAGCATCTCATGCACCTGGTTATCCCTGAAATGCGCCAGCGACGCCGCACCTGTCGGGCAGGCCACGTTGCAAGCCCCGCAACCGGTGCACAAGCCTTCGGTCACCACCGCCTGCTTCCGGTCGCCAACGGTTTGAACCTTAATCGCGCTGAAGGGGCAGGCCCGCTCGCACTCTCCGCAGGCCCGGCACAGCCGAGGATCCACCTGGGTGATCACGCCTTCGGACACGATTTCCTTCTGGGATAACACCGTCAATGCCCGTGACACCGCGCCCCTTGCCTGGGCAATGGCTTCATTGGCGAATTTTGGTCCCTGGGCAAGACCGCAAAGGAACAGACCGGCCGTGGCGAAATCAAGGGGCCGCAGCTTGGGATGGACTTCCATGAAAAACCCGTCTTCATCCCTGGGAAGGCGCATGATCTCGGAGAGATCCTTGGTTCCGGCCTTGGGACGGATGGCCGCAGAAAGCACCAGAAGATCTGCATCCATATTCACTTCGAGCTGAAGGCCGGCATCCAACATTGAAATTTCAAGGCAATCGCCTTTGGCACTAACTTTAGGTTTCTGCTCATACTCAAACCGGAAGAACCGCACGCCCTGCTGACGGGCCTGGGTGTAATAGGTTTCTTTCAGGCCGTAGGTCCGGATGTCTCTGTATAAAATGGATATCTGGGCAGACGGGTTGAGTTCCTTGAGTTTGAGGCTGTTTTTCACCGCAGACGTGCAGCAGACCCGGCTGCAATACTGGTGATCGGGTTCCCGGGACCCCACGCACTGGATCATGGCCACACGATTGTATTTTTTTGTTTTTTCCGGATCATTGACCAGCATTGATTCAAACTCCTTCTGGGTCATGACCCTGGGATTTTTTCCATATAAATATTCTTCGGGCTTGTATTCCTCGCCGCCCGTGGCCACCACGATCACGCCGTGGTTTTCCTGCTGTTCTTTTCCATTCACCGACAATGCCACGGTAAAATTGCCGCAGCTCCCGGAAATAGAAGAGATCTCCGTCTGTCTAAAAACTTTGATCAGGGGATTGCTTTCAACCTTATGAATCAGCTCCTGGACAAACAGGGCCGGGCTTGCGCCTTCCTCGGTATAATAGAGGTTCAAGGCATTCCCGCCCAGCGTGTCGGTGCGTTCGATCAGCGTGGCCTCATATCCCTGCTCGGCAATGGCCATGGCCGCCGTCAGCCCGGCAAGCCCGCCGCCAATGACCAGACCGCTCTGCTTCACTGAATAGGAAATGTCATAAATGGGTTCTAAGAGCCGGGCCCGGGAAACGGACATACGCACCAGTTCCTTGGCTTTTTGCGTCGCGGCTTCCGGTTCGCCCTGATGCACCCAGGAATCCTGTTCCCGGATGTTGGACAGTTCAAAAAGATAGGGGTTTAATCCCGCTTCCCGCAGGGTGTCCCGGAAAAGCGGCTCATGGGTTCGCGGCGTGCAGGATGCCACCACCACGCGGTTTAGATTGTGCTCATGGATCAGCCGCTTGATTTCCTGCTGCTGGTCTGTGGAGCAGGCAAACATGGTATTGGTGGCATAGGTCACATTGGGGAGTGTGGCCGCGTATTCCGCCACCTGCTTCACATCGACCGTGCTGGCAATATTGATGCCGCAATGGCAGATGAACACGCCGATGCGTGGCGCTTGTCCGGCCACGTTTTTCTCGGCCGGGAGCTTGCGTTCCGTGATCATGGTTCCCCGGACTTCAGACAAGAGCGCGGTGGCTTTTTCAGCCGCGCCGCTCCCCTGCTGGACCGAGTCGGGGATATCCTTGGGCCCCTGGAGCGCGCCGCACACATAGATGCCGGGACGGGATGTGGCTACTGCATCCAATGGATCGGTGATGCAGAACCCGTTTTCATTGACCTCCACCCCGATTTTCTTTGCCAGATCAACAGCAGTTTTATTGGGGCAAAGTCCGATGGAGAGCACCACCATGTCGAATTCTTCATGCCGGACCCGTTCGCCCTCGGGCGCATAGGATAGTCGCAGGGTGTTATCTTCCGGATTGGGAACCACCCGGGAGACCAGGGACCGGATATACCGGACACCGTACTGGGATTTGGCCCGTTCGTAGAAGCGCTCAAACCCTTTGCCGTGGGCCCGCATGTCAATATAGAAAACCGTTGTGTCGATGTCCGCTTCATGCTCCTTGGTAATGATGGCCTGCTTGGTGGCGTACATGCAGCAGACGCTGGAGCAATGGGGGCGGCCGAAATGCGCCTCCCTGGATCCCACACACTGAATCCAGGCGATCCGGTGGGGTTTTTTGCCGTCAGACAAACGCTGGATATGCCCTTGATACGGCCCGGCCGCAGACAGAATCCGCTCGTATTCAAGGCTGGTCACCACATTGGGGAACCGGCCGTGGCCGTACTCGCCCTTGAGGGATGCGTTGAACGGCTCAAACCCGCCGGACAGGATCACGGCGCCGGCCTGGATGGTCTCCATCACATCGGGCTGGTCAAAGACCACCGCGTTGTTTTTACACACTTTCTCGCAGATCCTGCATTTGCCCTTGGTAAAATACCGGCAGTGCTCCTTGTCAATGGTGTAGATCAGGGGAACGGCCTGGGGATAGGGGATGTAGACGGCTTTGCGCTGATTGAGGCCGATGTTGAATTCGTCAGACACCTTGGTGGGGCATTTGGCCGCGCAGATGCCGCATCCCACGCATTTTTCCGGGTCAATGGCCCGTGCTTTTTTCTTGAGGGTCAGCTCGAAACGGCCCGGACTGCCCGTGATATCCACGACATCGGTATATGCTAAAATCTCGATGTTGGGGTGGTTGGCCATTTCGACGAGTTTCGGCCCCATCATGCACGATGAGCAGTCATTGGTGGGGAATGTCTTGTCCAGCTGGGCCATGACACCGCCCACAGAGGGCTTTTCTTCGATCACGTAAACCCGGAATCCCGAATTGGCAATGTCGAGCGCTGCCTGAATGCCTGCAATGCCCGCGCCCACAATAGCGACAGCGCCTGATTTTTCCATATTCTGATTGGATGTTGTATTCATTTTAATTAATCTTGCTTATATTTGAGCGAACTCTGTGAAAATTCCTTTCAAACCATGCAGGGGCGAGGTTTATCCTCGCCCGCTGGGGGCGCACATAAAGTGCGCCCCTACAAAATTTTCATCACTTTTCAAGTCCCGCTTTAAAAAGGGGGATTGAAGGGGATTTCCTATGTTTTACTTTAAATCCCCCCTGCCCCCCCCCTTTACGAAAGGGGCGAAAATCAAACGTCAATGGCCGGATTATAACCCGGCCTACTCATTATGCCACAGCCTCAACCTGCGGCGTTACATTGCTTTTTAATAAGCCCAGCCTATCCAGCAGGGATAGCGATTCCGTAATATGCTTTGAAATCCATTTTTCAGCGCCTTTGATGCCGCACGCCAGGCCGATAAGCTCCGAAAAATAATAAATGGGAAGATCAAATTTCTTCTCCCATGTGGTTTCAATCTGAGTCTGGTACATATCCAGGTTCATATGGCACATCTGGCAGGAGACCACCACCGCGTCCGCGCCCACACGCCGGGCCATGTCATAGAGCTTGCCCACCAGAACGTGGACGATGCCGGGCTTGGAGAGCACCATGCTGGCCCCGCAGCAGTCTGTTTTGTAAGGCCAATCTAAGACCGTCGCCCCCAGCTTGTCCAATATCCGCTCCATGATCTGTGGGTTTTCATGGTCTTCCGCCCCCGTGATTTCGGGCGGCCGGTTGGACATGCACCCGTAATAACAGACCACTTTGAGGTCTTTAAGCGGCTTGACTACCTGCTGGATGATCTGCTCCAGCATGTCCGGAGTGGAAAAGTACTCGGCAAACCCCCAGATATTGGGAATCTCATCCCCGAGTTGAACGCGGTATTGTTCCGCGCGCGCTTCTTTTAATGCGTTCACCGCGGTCTTTAAGCGGTTGAAGCACATGGGGCAGGGCACCAGAAGATCCTCATGGGGAAGTTTGGATGACAGCGACACGATATTGCCGGCAAGCTCAATGCTGGCGCGGTGGTTGATGCTGTGGGCCGCGGAAGCGCCGCAGCAGTGCCAGTCCCTGACTTCCTCCAGCTGAATGTCAAAAGCCTTGGCAATGGCGTGAAGAGACTCCGCATAATCGGATTTTGCCGTTCCTTCCAGAGAACAGCCGGGATAATAACTGACTTTCATAAAAATTTTTTTCTAAAAAATTTTAAATGGTTAATCTTTTAGGATTTCGCTGACAAACTTTCGGCCTTTATGTATTTTCGGGATCACCGGCATCTTGCCCTTTCGCAGGAGGTTGATGCCCAGTTTCATGTCATCCATCAGGGTACCGTCTTTAAACTTGGGCATGAGCTGGCCGCTGGTGATCAGATATTCAGCCATGAGCTCCCCTTCAAACACCCGACCGTGGCGGCGGATGTTTTTCAAAAATGTCTGGTGGAGAATGCGCGCCTGGGGCTGGGGAACCGGGATATTCTGACGCGCGGCCATTTCCTTGAGGCAGTCCATGATTTCCGCGATTTTAACGTCATTGGGGCACCGGGTGGTGCAGGTTTCGCAGGTGGCGCACACCCAAATGGTGCTGCATCTCAGCACGTCGTCTTTTTGCCCCAATATCACCTTCCGGATGACCTGGTCCGGATACAGATCCATGGCAAAAGTCACCGGGCAGCCGTTGGTGCACTTTCGGCACTGATAGCACGCAGCCGCCTCAAAGGGTCCGTGGGATTCGACTTCATCCAAAAACTGGAAATCGGGTTTTAAGGCAGATTCCATAGATTAATCCTATCATTATTTTTTAATCAAAGAATTTTTCATATAAGATACAATTCCGGATTGCAATCAAAATTTAGGCACTCCCGATGGAGCAGATTTATTTATAATTTTCAATAGATTGTGGCTAATATTAGCGCATCAGACTGATTTGTTCAGACCGATCAAACGCCCGGACCCGCCATTTGAAAAATGCACTCCGTCAATTCCGACGGGAACAGATTGGTTTTCATTTGCTCGGTCAATTCAGGAACAATTAATACCTGGCTGGATGAGGCCGCGACCAATTCCAGCGTGCCGTTTTCTCTGGCCGCGGCAATCCCGCCTGACGACCAGAACATCATCCGCTTTTCAATATTTCCTTTGACTTGTTCCCCCCGGCCGAACACAATAAATTTTTCGCCGATCCGAACGTCCCTTAGAAACAAAAACGAAAACCTTACGGAAACCCCGCCATGACCGGTTAACAGAAAGCCGCCCCACCCCATGGTTTCATCCATCAGGGCCGTAAGGGCCAACGGGTGCAGGTGGTCCCCCCGTCTGCACCAGTAAAAATCGTCCCGGTCTGATTCCAGAAATCCCACAAACGCGATGGCCACCACCTGACCGTTTCTGTCAAGCGCCTGAAACCGGCGTCTTAATCCGGGATCCTGACGTCCCAGTCCGCAGACAAAACAATTTTGATAATTGGGCATGTCCGCTTTAATATACCCCATATCCGCCAAAGACCCGGGCATATAATTCTGGAACTTTTCCCGGAGGTATGGGTCATCTTTCCTGAACAAAACGGATGCAGATATATAGGGATGCGCTGCTCCGTTCAACGATATCTCACCTTCCGCGCCACCGGCACTCGGCCATGTATGGATCATGACCCGGTCGCCGACTCTGGCGGACGCGCCGCCCATGCGGAAATGAACCTGGAGGGGGAACAGTTCCGCCGGGGTCTTGGGATAATTTTCATGAAAGCTGACCATTTCCATGATGGCGCCCATGCCGATGCCGCCATGCGGAATGCCGATCCACCCCTCCCGTTTTTGATCCATCAGCATATCGGCTTTCAGCCCTTTTTTTTCAGGATATGTCTCTGCCCCGTGAATGAGCATCCCGTTTTTAGAGCACCCGATACAGTTGTCGTGCGAAAATAAGGCCATTTTTGAATCTATTTTAGGTTCACCATGACAATGGGTCCGGTATCCGGAAGTTTTGCAAAATCATTCATTTGTTGGGCTGAAGGTTGAACTTGACTCATTTGTCCATTTCTCTTTAAAATCTATTTGTCTCGCCTTGCGGTATTTTTACAGAAAGTAACTTTGTATTTCGTGCTCGTACTCCTTCTCGTACTCGTACTCGGTTTTTTTTCCATCGATTACGATTACGAGTACGAGAACCGTCCGTCCAAAACCGGACTGAGTACGACAAGTTCCTTAAAACCTACCAATTCCGAATGGCGGCAGTATCATGAATGTTTCAAGCGGGGATAAACCCAGCCACTACGGGAAATGCTTTAAATCTAATGTAAGGAAGGGCTTCATGCCCTCCCGACAACCTTTTGGGATATACAGTTATGTTTTAGGCTCTCAACCGCATGGGCAATCTCATCCGCCACCGTTCCCTGACTGGATAAACGAAACTTTTCAAGCGCCGCCTTTGCCCTGCCCCCTCCGATTCTCCCGAGAGCCCAGGCGATCATTCCCTGCACGCGATCATCCTGGTTTTCTTCAAACGCTTGAATCAGGCCATCCACATATTTTTCATCCAGGGTGTTTCCCATGACCCGGGCCACGTTCATTTTCCACCGCCAGATGTCGCTATAGGACGTGTAAAACATATGGGGCCAGATCCGGGTTTCAAAATACGGCTTGTCCATATGCAGCAGTTTCTCAAGCTCAAAATCCTTTTCCTTGGCCGCCACTTTTTGATTGACCGGCAGATCCTTTGCCAGCCAGGCAGCGTTTCGCGGACAGACATTCTGGCACCGGTCGCACCCGTACACATATAGGCCCATGGGCTCCCGCAGCTCATGGGGCGTCATGCCCTGGCCGAAATAGGTCAAAAATGATATGCATTTTCTCGGGTCGATGCGGCCGTCGCCTTTGAGCGCCCGGGTTGGGCAGGCGGCGATGCAGGCGTTGCGGCACCAGTCCGGGCAACCGATGCCGATGGAAGGAATATCGGGCTCAAACTCGTGATTCACCACCACGGCAATGGGCAGCACCCATGAGCTTTGCCGGGCCACCCGCTTGGAATAAAACAAGCAGTTTTTGCCGAAGGTGCCCATGCCCGAACGGGCGGCCGCCACCCGGTGCGGAAGATTAAACGGAACTTTCGAATCAATGCCGTTGTTTCGCAAAAATCCCCGAAACCCTTTAATCCGCTGTGTCAGCCCATCTTTTGTCACCCGGTCATCATCCAAATAACACCGGCCGAAGTGGGCCGACATCACCGGCGGATAAGCCTGCCGAAAATAGACTTCCATGAGCACGATAATGGATTTGCCATCGGGCATTATGTTTTTGGGGTCGGTTCCTTTGAGCAACTCCAACCCCACGGCCTCGGCCCAGCCATATTCTTCCTGGTGCGCCGAGTTTATTTCCTCAGGTCAAGTTCAGCTTTTTTATAAAAATGATTTTAACTACTTTTTGAATCTGGTAACAAATTCTTATCAGGCCAGTTTTTTGCCAGCACCCGGTCCCGGGGCAACCCCGAAAATTTCATCGATCTTGAGAATCACCGCGCCCTTGGATTTCAAGGGAAAGCCAACCCTTGCGCTGATATCTTCGATCCATTTGGCTGTTTCCTCAAACCGCTTGCCGCTGGTTTCAATGGTGACCGTACATTTTAACTGATACCCTTCATATCCCTCCCAGTATGTCACCGCGACTTTTGGATTTGCTTTCATATTGGCCAGGGTTTTGTTGAAAAACTGGTCGGATATGAGAATGGTTTCAGGGTCGAGAATCTTTTTCGCCCCCACAGGAACGGCGTTTGGGTTACCGTCCGGCGTTGCGGTGGTCAGCACCACGGTGGAGACTTTGTTGAAGAGTTCCTGCATGCGTTGACTCATTTGCGCCATAACTATTCCTCCATGTTAAAGATATTAGATTAGGCCGGATTTCCGACGTTAAAGCATCGCCTGTACTTTCGGCAAATCAGTTAAAATTTAATTTAAATCGGATGAACTTGTAAATATCATTTTGTGAATATTCTCAAAAAAGTTTCATAAGCTTTGAGAATATTGATTTTTTCTGGTAATAACTTTTTCGATGATGCTGATAAAAATTTCGACACTGCCACCATATGAATGAAAAACCTCCTAAAATTAAATTGGGACTTGCCCTGTCCGGCGGCGGGTTTCGGGCTGCCCTGTTTCATATCGGCGTTCTGGCGCGGCTGGCCCAGCTCGACCTGCTCCGAAAAATCGATGTGATTTCTTC
>JALOPH010000014.1 GCA_025453995.1 Desulfobacterales bacterium | reverse complement strand
ATCCGAATTCCAGCCCGCTCCCGTCGCTGTCAAAGAGCCTGAAAAACCGGCAGCCTCTGAATTTTCCGCCCCGACGACCAGGGACGCTATCGAGACTGAAGCCCCCGCGGCGGCAACGGAATTCAAAGCTCCGGAAAAGCCGGTCGTTGAACCAAGCGCTCCTGTCAAGCCCGTTGAAACAGTTGAAACAGGCTTTATCGGCGATGCTGATGAAAGCATCGAACAGGCCTCGGCAGCGCCAGTTCAAGAACCCGTGAAACCCAAGGCCGAAGTTGTTGTAAAAACGCCGCCCGCAGCGAAACCGGAGCCCCCCGTTGAAACGCCTTCTCCCAAAACCTCAAAACAGGACGAAGCTTTGCCCGTTGAGACGCGCCAGGAGCGCCCCAAAGACATGGAACTGGCAAAGTTGATCGAAAAAAGAACTATTCTTGCTGAAAAAAAAGAAGCTCTCAACAAACAGTTTGATGCGCTGATGAAAGAACGGCAGCGGCTGGACGCCGGAAAAAACAATCTTAAAGATCAGGCAAGCATCGACCAATACAATCAGGATGTCAGAGACCTGAATGAAAAAATCAAGCGTTATAAAGAGAAAGAACGCGCATTAAAAGAGGAAATTGAAAATTATAACGAAGCCATCGAACGATCATCAAAAAATTAACCATCTGGCATATCATAATTTTACAACGATACGATATTCTTATATCTTTGAATGACGCTTGAATGGACGGGTGTTTTTTTTGAAACCCTTCACACATCCGTCGTTGAAAATGAACTTATTTATCGATTTCCCAAACAGCTTCAACATCCCCATAATTTTAAGCATCTGTTCCAGCTTGACATAAAAGTCGATTTCTGGAATACATCAACTCGTAAAATTCAGGCCTTATCTTTATTTCTTATCCCTCCTTTTTTTTAAGTTATAAGAAGAAGCTGTTGAGGGTTTAAAATTCAATAACCGCTGCCGGGAATAAAGACACATTAATGCTGAAACTGACGATCAAAAATCCAGCGCCCGATGACGATTCCCAAAAAAATTGGGGGGATTTTCATTTTGGCAAGGCGCTTCAGGCCTCTCTGGAAGCCAGGGGCGTGACTGTATTCCATGATTTTCAGCCCAACTGGTCAGTGGATCATCAAGAAGATGTGGTTCTGGTTCTGCGGGGTCTGTCCAATTTTAAGCCTGTAAAAGCGAAATTCAATATTCTTTGGATTATCAGTCACCCGGCCCTGGTCTCTTCGGAAGAACTCGATGCGTATGATCTTGTTCTCACCGTTTCGGCATTTCACAGAAGTTTGTTGTGCGAAATCACCAAAACCCCGGTGGAAGTGGCAAGACAATGCACTGATTTCGGAAAATTTCCTCCTGCCGGCGGCAGCCTGTCGGAGGAGGCGGCGACACGCGAAGGCATCGTTTATGTCGCAAACAGTCGCGGCCAGCGTCGGGAAATGGCTCAATGGATTAATGAAACCAATACGCGCGTCCGCGTGTTTGGCCGGGCCTGGGAAAAATTCGGTATCGGACACCTTGTCGAAAAAGAATACATCCCCAACTCCGATCTGCCCGAACTTTACCGGTCTGCCCGACTATGCCTGAATGACCACTGGAAAGACATGCGCGCATTCGGTTTTATCAACAACCGTATCTTTGACAGTCTGGCATGCGGTTTGCCGTTATTGACGGATTCATTCCCTGAGATTCAAACGCTGTTTGGCGACGCTTTGCTTTACGCCCGCAATGCTGAGGATTTTAAAAATAAATTAGCTTTTTGCGAATCGAATTATGAAGAAGTCCTTGGGCGTGTTCGGGAAAAATGGAATGAAATCGGTTTATTATATACATTTGATGCGCGCGCGCAAGAGTTTATCCAATGGATTCAATCTCCGCCGACGCGCAACACAACACATTCAAGCCCGGATGCCCGGATACATCAAAATGATTTAACGAACCAGGCTTTGCTTGAATTCGTCGCCCATGAAGAGGAAAAGACAGCGTATCTTGAAAAGCTGATCTCGGACCAAACCAGGCTCGCCGATCAAGCCCGCAGGGAAGCAGCATGGGCAAGGGAGCAAAGGGAAGAGGAGAAGCGGGCAAAAGAAGAGTTCCGGGAAAGAACATGGAAAGAAATTAAAGAGTTAAAAGAGCGGATCAGCGCGCAAGAGCAGGCTAAATATCAGCTACTTAAAGACTTGAAATCAGTTAATGAAGAATTGTCAGGAGTTAACTACCAACTTCAAAAAGAAAAAAACATCCGGGCAGATGTTGAAAACCGACTCCAGAAAGAAAGAACCATCAGATTAGATGCTGAAGCCCGATTCCAAAAAGAAAAAAACATCAGAATCAGCCTTTTCGATTATGCTAAAAGCCTTAGAAATGAGCTGGAAACCATCTACAAAAGCAGATCCTGGAAAATCGGGGCGCCGTATCGGTTTCTTGCCAGGGCCATCTACGGATTGCTCAGAGGCAAAAAGATGGGAAAAGCGCGAATCCCGGATTGGCCTCCTTCCATAGCGGAATTGAATAAGCCCGGCGATGCCTCCCATGACGCGTCAAAATCCCAGAAGAGCCCGAAGGACGCCGCGCAGCAGTTGCCGACAGGGAGCCTGCAGAATCCCGTTTTCGCCGATCAGATTTTCGGCGCATCCGAAAGGGGATCGAAGCCTGAGGCCGCATTGCCGCACAGCCGGATGCCCGTATATTGGCAAGCAAAAAGGTTCCCAAGATCGATGCGCCATCATGTGCAACAATTCCTCCTGCCGATCAAACGTCGATTGTCCGGACCAAAAACCCGGGCGCTCAGGGAATGGTTGCCGCGTGTGAGAGCAGCAAATTCTGCAATTGCGACTCAACATCCATCGGCTGGCCGGCCACAAAATTCAGTGTCAGATTTGACAAAACATTCCGGGAGCGGCATGCTGGATCAGCCGCTTTCCCTTCAGGCTGAGCGTGACAGTCACCAGAGCGCCGGCTACTGGCATGACAAGGCGATGCAACTCCTCATAGAATTGGAATCCATTCAAGTGGATGCCGGCCTGGCGCCTCCGTTGTTGCCGGACAATATATTTCAAAAACGCGCCCTGAGAGGGACTGCCGCGGCTTCCAACGAGGCTGAAGGCGGGGATGATTGTGAATCCGCGCCTCACCTTAAGAACAATTTGGAATATTGGCGGGATCAGGCGTTGCAATTACATGAGGAGATTGAGTTCGCAAAGGCCAATTTTCTTGAACTTCAAGGGTAGTGGAAATGCCGAATCGGGAATCGGAGCATAGAGAGATTGCGTATTGCGCGCCGGTGATGAATCGGTTCAGTGATATCCAGAGCACGCTGGCGCACAATCTTGCCGTGCTTAAACAGTTTGATGCGCGCGTGCAGCTAATTATTGCCTGTTTTGACGCCGATACCGTATGCAAGGATTGGGTAGGGAAGAATTTTTCCGCCGAAATGAAAACCGGCCTTCTGCGATTCGAGTCTTTAAAGCCGCTTCCGCATTGGCATTTTTCCTGGGCTAAAAATTCTTTTTGTGATTTGGCCGGCGCCCGTTATTATTCCAGTCTTGATGGCGACAATTTCCTGTCTGAAGACGACATTGAAAAAACCCTCAGCCTCACCAGCGATTCGGACAGGGAATATATCATCCACCACTTTTCCGGGACATGGGGGGACGGCACTTCCGGGCGTATTACGATCCCCGGCCGCATGTATCGTCAAGCGCCTTATATCAATGAGCTGATGCCCCGTCAGTTTGACGAGATAGGCGTGATTCTTCGCTTGCTGACGGAGTTCCCGTCCCTGGTGTTTGTCTCCCGCCCCGGCGTGAACATTTTTGACAGCTCCCGCTGGTGCAGGGACTACCTTGAGCTCAATGGGATTCATATCAATCACAAAGAGATGGATCTGGGCGCCATTGGAAATCCTTTGAATCCCCGTGAAAAGGATTACATAGAAAAGGACGAAAAGATTTTTTTCTTTCACAAGCTGAATGCGGCCTATACATTCTGGAAGATTTCCAACCGGGAGCCGGCGCGCCAAAAGTTTTTTTCTATCCTTGAATCCGCCCAAAGAGAGTATGCCAATACCCGGAGCTGTATTGAACATTTGGATATGCTTTTCTCCGGGGCAGCGCTCCGGAACCTGAACAAGACCGGCGAAACGACGCTTTACGCGGTCAACAGAAACAACTTCGCCTTTCTGGAGCCCTGGATAAGCCATTATCGCGATCTGGGTGTCCAACGTTTCATTATCGTGGATGATGACTCGGAAAAACCGCTGGAAGAAGAGCTTGAGGGCAAGGACATTCATGTGGTGCGTCCGCATTTCGGGGTGTTTCGTTCTTCAAAAGTGTTTTGGCTCAAAGCATTGATGACGGCTTTTCAAAAACAAGGGACCTGGGTACTTACGGCGGATGTGGATGAATTTCTCGATTTAGAGGAAGCGCCTGAAAAATCCGATTCAAAAAATTCAACCCCGCTGGCGCGATACCTTTCCATGGCCGACAGCAATGGGTGGAATCACGCGGCCGGAATTCTTCTTGACATGATGCCTTCTCCGGACGCAGAGGAGATCACGGAGGAAAATTTTCTCGAATCAATGGAGTGGCACTATTTCCGGCCCGTCAACACGAATTTCGGTTACCAGGATCTGCAACCCGTGCAATGGGCTTTTGGAGATTTCTGGCCGATTTCTTTTGCTTTTGATATTCGATACAGGCTTTACGGGACGATTGATTGTCTTCGCAAGGTTCCATTGGTTCGATTTTACCCCGAAATGGACCTGAATCAGGGATTTCACACGCTGCTTCAAAACGGAAAAAACCTGACGTGGCAGGAGTTGCTGATTCCCAAACAAGGCCTTCTGCCCATCCGGCATTACAAGATGACCAAGGTCTTTTCCAGGACTGGTGCCGACGGGGAAACTTTTGAGCGGGCGGAGCAGTATTTTGAGCGAACGCGGAAAAACCTCGAACGCATATCCGGCTCCGACCCGTCCTATGTCGTCCGCAGCTGGCGTGCGACACCATTCAAAAGGCGATATACAGGGCCTTCGGAATTTCCCTTTTATCACGGCTTTCAATCCATCAAGGCGCCTGAAATTCTTTAGGAGGGGCAATCAATGAAAATATGCTGGCCGACAAGAACGCGAACGGGTTCAACTTTTATCATCAACCTGACATCTTCTCTTTATGACTGGGAAGAAATATCATCTCAGGCCAGGATCAACAGTTTTAGAAAAGACTCCTTTCACCCTGAAGTTAAAAAGGGAGACGCAAGAAAGGCTTTTATGTCCGGGCAAGGGATAGACTATATTCGACAGAACAATATAAAAGCGATGAAATATGAAGACCCGGGCCGGGATGGGTTTATTTTAGAATTAAAAGAAGTTTTTCCGGAGACAAAATTTATAACGAGCTACCGTCCAGTGGAACAGGTCATTAAAAGCCATGACTCTCTTAAAGAGAGCTGGGGACATCAGGAAAGTGAAGTGCTGTATGATTTGTCCACCTCTTTGTATTTACATAAAAAATTATGGGAATCAGGGAGATTGTTTATCATTGATGTGACGGACCCGGCATCCTTTAATTCGGATCTTTTTTTACGATTCATCAATAGAAAAAGCACGAAAAAATATGAAAAAATCATAAAAGAGTGGAAACCATACAATACCACTTCACAACAGCTATCCAAGCACAGCATCAACAAAAATCGTTTTTTTCGAGGGCCGTCCACTTTAGCCGAATTGACTGAAATACATACGTGGGTGCCGCAGGCAGAACGGGATTACAAAAATATGTGCAATGTTTTGCCCGAATGATTCATCAAAAACTTAAGGGCTGATGGTCAAATGCATCTGGCTGACAGAGACGTCCAGCCCTTTTCCAGCGCATAATTTTTTGATTTCTTTCTTTTTTTCCGCCCCGTTGACCTTAAATGAAACGATGATTTCCTCGATATGATGTTTCCGGATAATTTCTTCAAGGCGGTCTGAGCCGCCCAGCACCGGATACCCGTGAATGGTTTTCCCTTTTTTCATGGGGCTGTCGTCGATAAATCCCACCAGAGACATCCCCAGCAACCCGTTGGTTTCAATCTCTCTTACAACCATGAGTCCCCCGACGCCGGCCCCGTATATCAGGGTTGGCTTCCCGGTCTGATTGACCCTGGAAATCCTTTCATCTAAAATCCGGAAGAAAAATCTTGAAAACGACACACAAACCAGCATCAGCCCCCAGTATATGACAAACACGGCCCTTGAAAAGCTCTGAAACCGGTATACAAAAAGCAGAAACAGCATGGCCATAACCGTGCCGGTGGTCACCCCTTTTAGATACACGGACAGATCCCCCAGCCGGGACCCCCACCACATGCGCTGGTAAACGCCGGAAAGATAGAAGCAGAAAATCTGGCATGCGAAAAGAATGGGCAGGGATTTCAGGAAGAAATTAAAATTCGGTCCCAGATCATTTTCAAACCTTAACAGATAGGCCGTATAATATACGATGGTAATCAACACCAGATCCAGAAGAACTGAAAAAAGGGTTCGCCCGTATCCCGCCTCCATCAATACCGGAAATAAAAATCCGTTGTGCTTTACCATTGCGTCCGGCGTTTCTCCATAAACCTTAACATTGCCCAGATAAATCCAGAAAAGCATGACGAATATCAGAAAGAACACCACCATCACCATGCTGACGCCGACCTTCAATGGATACAGGCCCAGTGCGATCATGCCTGAAATGGCCGCAAACAGATACAGGATGGATACGGCTTTACGCTCTGAAAACCCTACGGCAACCATCCGGTGGGAAGAATGATCTTTACCGCCCTGAAATACGGACCGGGAAAACAGCTTGCGCATGAAACTCACAAAGGTAGTATCCAGAATCGGAATAAACAGAATCAGGCAGGGGATTAAAATGACCGAAAGCTGGTGAAACAGGGGCCCGCCATGCGCTTTTTCGGGGCTCTCCATGATGGTCAGCGAGGCGATCATAAACCCGATGAACAGGCTGCCGGCGTCTCCCATGAAGATGGAAGCCGGATTGAAATTATAAATTAAAAATCCGAGGATGCTGCCGATATATGCCGACAGCATGATCAGCTCCGGCAGGATCGCCGGATGCCGCCCCATCGTCAGCGAAATCCAGATCATCAGAAAAAATCCGGATATGGCCGCAATGCCTGCGGAGAGCCCGTCCATATTGTCCAACAGGTTAAAGGCATTGGTAATGCCGACAATCCAGAAGATACTGATCAGAAGATTGGCGGTTTTGGATTCAAACCAGGAAAACTGAAATCCGAAAAAAACCAGAATGGAAGCGGCGACGACCTGACCGATCAGCTTATACTGGGGGTTGATATCCCAGATATCGTCTGCGAGGCCAAGCAAAAAAACGGCTGCCCCGCACAGGGCCGCCGGCAGGAGCGGCCGGATAAATTCAAAACTTCCGGCATACCATGCGCTGAGGCACCAGACGCCCATGAAGCTGATGAATATGCTCACGCCGCCGAATAGGCCGGTTGTTTTTTTGTGCCACCGGTCGTCTCTGGGTCTGGCGACATAGTCGTATTTGATGGCAAGGGTTCTGATTGCCGGGGTTAAAATCAGAGAAAGTAAAAATGAAAGGGCAGCCGTTATAAGATATTCCAGGTGGAAAACCATGGCTACAAGTAATAATTAATGACGCTCTGGACAATCGATTTCAGGTCATAGCGGGGTTCGTATTGAATCAGGTTTTTGAGTTTGGAGATATCGGGGGAACGCCGCTGCATATCCTCAAAACCGGGTCCATACGCCCTGTCATAGGTCAGATGTTCGAGATCGGAAGAACTCCCCGTCATCTCCTTGACCATGTTGGCAAGCTCCAATATGGTGATTTCCTCCTCATTGCCCACATTGACGATCTGCCCGACGGCTTTGGGTTCATCCATCAATTTGGTCAGTGCATCCACCACATCCAGAACATGGGTAAAACTTCTCGACTGGGTCCCGTCGCCATAAATGATGATAGGCTTGCCGATGAGCGCTTTTTGCACGAAATTCGGCAGCACCATGCCGTATTGGCCTGTTTGCCGGGGCCCCACCGTATTAAAGAGCCGGGTAATGATCACGGGGAGTTTCTTTTCTTCAAAATAGGCCAGGGCGAGAAATTCGTCAAACTCTTTTGAGCACGCATACGCCCAGCGCCTTTTTGTGGTTGGCCCCATAAGGCGGTCGGTATCTTCTTTGAGGGTGCGGTGATTGCCGTTGTTCAAAATTTTTCCGTACACCTCGCTGGTGGAGGCGATCAGCACCTTTTTTTTGTACTTATTGGCTATCGCGAGAACCATCTCGGTTCCCTTGACATTGGTTTCCAGAGTTTCAACCGGCCGGTTCATGATGAGTTTTACACCGACAGCCGCAGCCAGATGGTAGATATGGTCACACTGGGATACCAGGTCGTCCATCAGGGGTTCATTCAATATCGAATCGGCAATCAACCGGAACTTCCCGTTTTTACCGTTTTTCTTGTGATGCTGTTTTATGTTCTTAATGCTGCCGGTGCTTAAATCATCCACGGCGATCACTTCATGACCGGTCTCAATGAGCCTGTCCACCAGGTGAGATCCGATAAATCCTGCGCCGCCTGTAATCAATATTTTCATAGATTGACCTTATTAAACTCTTTTTGATTTCCTATTCATTTGAATTATCAAATTTATAATAAGAATCAAATAAAATCTAACGCTTAATGCCCCAAACGCAATAATTTTTAATATGCTGAAATCGCTTCTTATTGAATGCTTGCAAAAAAATTCATAGGCGCTCATGTGAAAATCCAGCAAAGACCGGATATCTCTTTTCTTACTACTGACTCCGGCATAATGGACGATGGATGCCCGCGGGTAATACACCACCCGCCATCCCTTTTCAAACATTCTTTTGCACCAATCCGCGTCTTCCCAATACAAAAAGAAGCGCTCATCCATCATGCCGACTTCTTCAGCCGCGCGCCTTCTGACAAGCATACATGCTCCGGAAACCCAATCCACATCCAGAAAATCCGCATTTTCAATCTTTTTAATTAAAATATTTTTTAAAGTCAACCGGTTGCCAGGAAACATCCTGGTCAAGGCTGAGCTTCTGCCGAATAGCGCCGTCAAGGGTGTGGGAAATGCCCTTGCCGATCCCTGAATCATTCCGTTTTCTTCAAATATCCTCGGGCCGACAATCCCCACTCCTGGGTTTTCTAAAATAAAATTCAATATGGATCTGAGAAATCCGTTGTTAATCCGGGCATCCGGGTTCAGAATCAATATATACGGAGACCGCGTCCTTGAGATCAAACAATTCACTGCCCTTGCAAACCCTATATTGACCTGATTCTTCCACAAAACCACCTGAGGAAACTTGTCGGTTATGACATTAACGTTATCAGTGGAAGCATTATCCATAACATGGATCTCAAAATCAGCATCGGCGTCTCTGGCCGCGTCTTCATAAATGGAACGGAGACAGTTTAATAAATACCCAGTGCTGTTATAGTTTACAATGATAATATCAATTTTACTCAAAATAATAGACCTGAATTTTCATTTCACCAGAGAAATAATTTCATCAATCCATTGTTCCGCCGAGGGAATTTTTCTTAATCGCAGCCGGCTTCGCCGGGAATATTCTTCCTGCAACAGGGGGTCATCTGTGACAGCCGCTATCTTCTCATAAGCCTCGTGCATATTATTCGATTTATAATAAAGCCCGGCTTCACCGCAAATAGATTTTGCGTAATCCAATTCAGGCACAACCATCGGAAGCGCAAAAGCCATCGCTTCTATCAGAGGGTTCCCGAATGTCTCATTGACTGAAGGGAAAAAAAGGCATTTTGCGGATCGGTAATATCGGGACAGCGCCTCATTGGGGATCTCGCCGAGATTATGAATAATATCATTTAACTGCCTTTTATCAATTTCATCCAAAAAAGCCTGAGCGGGGCCCAGTCCCTTTGAAGGATCGACCGTAATATAAAACCTGATTCCCTTATTTCTGAGTTCACGCCTGTACGTGTCAACCAGGTCCAATAAAAACATATGCCGCTTGTGGGGGGCGAACCTGCTCACATAAAGCACGGCATTCTCCCTGTCGCGCTCATCCGGTGAATCCGGGGGGGTATAATCTATCAGGTTGCTCAGCGGATTCGGCAGCACATGGATCTGGCGCTTCACATGCCCGTATTTTTTCAAAAAAGCCTGCTTCATGAAATCAGACTGCACAACAAGGATATCGGCGGTCAAAAGGGTGATTCTGAATATGAATTTACGCAAACCTTCAATCATCATCCGGTTTAAATCTCTATTCATGTCATCTGAATCATCCACTAAAAACGGATGGCGCAAAAAAACGATTTTTTTCCCCCGCACAACCATGGGGGAGTAGTTGGCAAGAACAATGACCGCCGAGGGATTTAAGATCATCGACACAACGGGAAGCAGAAATAAATCATAGAATGCGCGGAATATGAATTTTATATACCCTTTGAATAACGGCATCCGATAAACCTTCAACGCCCGATTTGCCCGGACATCTGCAAACAGGTCAATCCTGGGAATGAAAAAATAAACCCGGCCCTGTGGGATATGGTTCATGAATGATTTTATAATAAACCGTGTCACATTGGACGTGCCGGCGCTGAGCGTATTGTATGAATTAAATATTATTTTCATAACATCTGTATCGCTCCAGCCTGTCACTCAGCAATGCCCGGAATTCATCCAGGGGATCTGAATTCAACCATTGTAATACCAAAAATTTATAATCCGGATGCATCACGTTGAGCGCTCGCATGGACTTTGATATTATCTTTTTTTTTTCATCCTTATATGAAGCAGTTCTTTTATGGTAAATAAACGTTGAATCGTCAATCAAATGAATAAAGCCTTTTTTACCCGCGCGCATGCAGAAGTCATTCTCCTCTCCATACCCTTGAGGGAATCTCTTTTCATCAAAGCCTCCGGCAGCATCCAGTCCCCTCCGGGTGACATACATGCAAAAGCCATGTCCGGTGGGAACTACGGGTCTTATTTTCAGAGACAGACGTTCGACAAGATCCCCCATCTCGTCAATGGACATATTCGCCGGCAGCGGATTGTTTTCATTTTTCACCGGCACGGAAAAAACCCCGGCCGCGTTGGATACCGGCGTCACCGATGCAACCCCTGGGTCGCTTTGCGCGCAATCGGACATTTTTTTCAGCCAGTTGCATGTCACCTGCGTGTCACTGTTTAATAAAACCACATCATCCGAACCCGCCAGCAGACACCCTTTATTGATTGTTGCGGTATATCCCAAATTTTTGCTGTTCAATACAGTTGTCACATATGGATAAGCCTTTTCATATTTTTCCAATAATGGGCGAATCCGCACATCCGTGCTTGCGTCATCGATCAATAGAAGGCGATAAGGGGTTTGGGTTTTTTTAACCAGGCTTTCCAGGCAGTCTCTGAGTTCTTCATACGCATTGTAGACGGGAATAATAATGGTAATACTTTTCAGCTTCACTCCCTCTGTTTCCCCAAAAGGAGGGTTTTTTTTCACCTTATCACTGACCGGTCGGCTGCGACTGAATTGATGTAACATTTTATTTTTCCAGTTAAAAACCCGAACAAGGCAATCGTTAAAAAGCTTCTCTCCCTTTCTTCCAAACAGGAATAAGGCCGATGCACCTCCCGCGTGAATCGCAATGTATTCGAAATAAAGATATACCGACTTTAACCCCATGATGATTGAATGAAATTATCTTATGAGCTGTTTATAAACAGACACGGCATCCGGAGGAGGGCCGTCAAAAACAATCTTTCCCTTATTCAGCAATATCCCCCTGGTGCAGACTTTTTCCATAAATTTGATGTTGTGCGTCACAACAATCGTTGCCCTGGCTTCTTTGATCAGTTCCTGAATCTTTGAACTGGCTTTTTCATAAAATGACGCGTCGCCCGCATTTAACGCTTCATCGATGATGAACACATCGGGCTTAATCATCGATGCGATGCTGAACGCAAGCCGCGCCCGCATGCCGCTCGAATAGTTCTTAACCGGCTGACAGATAAATTTTTCTGAAATGCCCGAAAATTCAACAATGTCTGAAAAAAGACCCTCTATCTCTTTTTTTGTCAAACCCAGCATCAATCCATTGAGGTAAATATTATCTTTTCCGATGAGCTCAATATTAAACCCTGCGCCGAAAGTCAGCAATGCCGTTATCCGGCTGTCCGTGCGAATCATTCCCGCATCAGGTTTCAGGATGCCGCATAATGCCCTGCATAATGTTGTTTTCCCTGCGCCATTGGGGCCTATAATCCCCAATATGTCTCCTTCCATGACTTTAAAACTGACATCCTTTAACGCCCACAGCTCTTTTTTTGCATCCTTATTGTTTTGTCCGGCGTTAAATTTTGATCGGACAGACTCAAGGAAGGTAGATTCCAGCATAAATCTCACGCCCGCTTCTTTAACTGAAACGATCTCCTGCTTGCCGGAACACGCGACTGTCTCTTTTAAAGTGATTCTTTTCTTCTTCCGGGGTGTATAAAGGCTGGACTCCATATACTTTTTGATGACCTCATCGGGCATTCCGTCCGCACGAACAGTCCCCTGATGAAGCCATATGGTACGGGTGCAGAATTTTTCCGCAAAATCCATGTTGTGAGTCACCAGAATGACCAGTTTGGAGCGTCCGATTACTTCCTTGAGTCGATTGCCCGCTTTTTCAGAGAATCGAAGATCGCCGGCGCTTAACGCTTCATCCAGGACCAATATGTCCGGCTCCATCACGGCCGCGATGCTGAACCCCAATCTGGATTTCATTCCGCTGGAATAATATTTCAAGGGCTGATCAATAAAATCGCCCAGATCAGAAAATTCTATAATCTCGGATGCGAGGCGCGACAACTGGTGTTTTGAAAAACCCAGCATCAACCCGTTTATATAGATATTTTCCCTGCCGGACAAATGCCGCTTAAACCCCATTCCCAAGGCAAATAATGCGGAAACAGTCCCGAAGACATCCGCCCGTCCTTCATCGGGCCTGATCAACTTTGAAATCACACGGCAAAGAGTGGTTTTTCCGGCGCCGTTGGAACCGATGATTCCGATGATTTCGCCGGCATAAAAAGAGACGTCAATGTCTCGCAACGCCCAGAATTCATCTTTATGTCTTCGATTCAATACTGTGTCAATAACTCTGGATTTCAAATTATCACGATGGCGCCCAATGAAATATTGAACACCCAATTTTTGAATGCGGACAAGCGCCTCCCCTGCAGACCCCGGGCTGTTTAAGCTGTTTTGTCTTTTCATGCGTATCAGGTTCATGGAAGAATGCTCAGATTCAGGTCTTATTAAAGCGCTCTGATGATTTTATGTTCATATCGATGATAAATATTTAATAATAAAAAAATCACAATGCCCGACATGCATGCGACGCCCGCCAGGTAAACATAATCGGGTGGAGAATTATGGATAACCACGTCGCGATATCCCGAAAGAAAACACGCCATGGGGTTTATGGATAAAATCCATTTCGCCCTCTCCGGAATCATGTCCGCATACCAAATCACCGGTGTGCCATAAAACCATAACCGCAGAACATGACCCATAATCATTTCAATGTCCCGTATAAAGATACTCGCAAACGCCACTGCCAGAGAAATTGCCAGCATGAACAGGAACTGAACCCCGATAATAAAAGGGAGCCATAGATTCTCCATGCCGGGCTTTACGTGAAAAAAAATCAAACACAATGCGATCACCACCATGCCAAACCCGAAATTGACCATCTGACTCATCACCGTGCAGATGGGGAAAGTCGCCTTGGGGAGATACACTTGCGTGATGATGGATGACTGGGAGCTGATGGATCTGACTGCTGTTGTTATTGAGGATGACAGCCAGCGCCAGACGATCAATCCGATCGCGAGATAAATGCCGTATTCAGGGCCTTTGGCGCGCTGGAAAATGATGACCACCACAAAAAAATAGATGAAAATCTGCAGGAGCGGGTCCAGCAGCCACCAGAAAAAGCCCAGAAAACTGTTCTTGTGCTGGGCTTTCAGGGCTGAAACCACAAGGTACTTCATCAGGTCCTTACGCTTGATCAGCTCATGGATATATATTGTTATTCCCTGTTTCATACTCTCTCTCATAAAAAAAAGTTTTGGATGTGAAGCGCCCCGCCCGAAGTCGGAATGAATAGGAAGGCCGGCAAGGCAACACCCAATCAATGAGTTTAAGCCAGAATAAATGAAGGAATTACGAATGTCTTAATTTTTTCTTTAACCTAAGAAAAGGTTTTTCAATTGTATAGAATGAAAAAATCGAAAACATAAATGCCAAGATGGTCCCTATTGTAAAAATCGCTGTAAATTCAAAATCTAAGGACTTCATTAATCTGAAAATGGGATAATGCCAGAGATAAAGTCCATAAGAGATGCTGCCTATCCAAACCAGCCATTTCATCGATAATATGGATCGAATCATACTCTTTTTATTAACAAAAAGATCTAATATTAAAAACGATGCGCACATTTCAATAATAAAATATATCCAATAATACATCTGTTTGTTCTTCCAATCCATACATACACTGACAAATACAAAAAAAACTATGGCACTCGGGGTGATAAAAAAAAGAAACTTAGACAATTTTTTCTCAACAGTATCACTGAATACATCAGATGATAACATGATGCCCAGGACACACCCGATTAACAGCGCATCCGCCCTTGTATCCAGGCCGTTATAAATCCGCTTAATCGGGGCCCCCTGATAGACCAGATAAATCCGTAGCGCCCAGGACGATAGCGCTATTAAAAAAACAAATACAGCAATCACCTTTTTGCTGTTAATGTTATTTAAAAGCACGGATAACGTTATCGGCCAGAGAATGTAGAACTGTTCTTCAATGGACAACGACCAGGTATGGCCCAAAAAATCCGGCGGATGAATGCCGAATGCTCTGGACCAATTGGCCATAAAGGAAATGACGATTGAAGCGTCAATCAGGTTGGAAATGGCTTTTTGTTTGCCAAGAAAAACAATGCTCATCCCACAATAGATGATCAGTAAAAAAAAAAGCGCCGGAGCGATCCTCAATACGCGCCTGAGATAGAAATTCTTAAAGCTTATGGATTTTCGGTTATCATATTCTTTCATTAACAAAACAGTAATTAAAAAACCGCTTAGAACAAAAAAAATATCAACGCCGATAAAACATCCCTTAAAAAACTGCTCGTTGGCATGAAACAACATGACAAGCAATATAGCGATTCCACGCATGCCATCCAATGCGGGCATATAGTCAAAAGCGGATCTCATTGAACACTTACCAATAATTCTTTTAATATCTGATCGACCCTTTTTTCCCAAGTATTGGCAATAAGACATTCATTCAATGAGTTAGAGATTTCCTTTTTTCCATCTTCAAGCGCCTTTTCAACTTTTAAGATAAAATCATCATAGGTATCGGCAATCCAAACAAATGGTTTCAACTCATCCAAATTTTCGATATCCGTTGACACCACGGGCACGCCGAGCGAACAGTATACGTATAATTTCAACGGGTTCATGGACCGGGTTTTTTTTGAATTCAAATGGGGCAGTATCGCCACGTCCATCTCTTGAATCCATGCGCGAACATCCGGGTATTCAATAACACCCATAAAATGGACATTTGAAAATTTTTTCAGCTTCAGAATCTGGGGGTTTGCATGGGTGGATCCGATCAGGATGATATTCCAGGCCGGCCTTTTTTCCGCCATGTATTGAATCAGGTCGACGTCAATTTTATCTTTTTCCAGATTTCCCACATAGCCGATCTTGAAACCGGGCGTTTCTTTAAATTCCTGAAAAACGCTGTCGTCTGAAAGGTCAGGGGGCGGTTCCAGCTCGCAGCCATTGGGGATCAACTTGATATCCGGGTGATACCGTTGCATGGACTGGCGGATATTGAAACAATTGGCGAAAACCAGATCCCCGATTTTTAATACATCCCTATAATGTCTGGTTATATAAATGCGTTTGATCATCGACATTTCAGACCATGTGCGATGATCGTCCACCAGATCGATGACCTTTATTCTGGGTTTAAACTGTTTAACGATTTTAGGAATATTTGAATTCAGGGGATAAAACCAGAAAACCGCCCGGTTCGGCTTGATATCTGATTCTTTCAAGCGGTCTTCAATAAAATGCATATACTCAGAAAGATCCGGATACCGGCCATTTTGCAAACCCGAATCTGTGTTATCCGGCCCGTAAACAAATGTATGAAAGCTGACTTTTTCCGAATTCCGGACGCCCATGTTTCGAAGAAGCGTCTCTCTGTAGACATTCTGATCATGGGTCAGCCCCTTGTTTTTTGATTTTTCACGCAACACATCAATGGCTATCGGCATATCAAATACGATGATCCTGCGGATCTGGGGGCGTCGGGACAAATATTTAATCAACATATCCGACCGGCGGCCATATATGCCCGTATCGTTTTGCTTCCAGAAAAAAACAATATCCAGCGCATTTTCATTCATTTCGGCATCGTACTTCTGAAATATCCGCATCATATGATCGGATGCCATGCTGAAATTTTTTTTAAACTTGGACAATGTCGCCATGCCGACCAATGCATTCCCGAGCTTCCATCTTTTGGACTGGACCAGCGCCTCAAATTGAAAACGAAGCTGTTTGATCCATTCTGAAAGCTGGTCCCTTTGACTTATCATGCGAGCGTTTGTCTCTGTTATTCTTTTTATTTTCTGATGATGTTCCTCAATCTGCTGTTTGTAATAATCCCTTTCGCTTCGCCGCCTGTCTTCGAGTTCGCGCAGTTTTATCTTAGCTGATTCAATTTCCGCCTTCCATTGCCGGGCCTCGTGTTCCTTTTTTTCCCCAAGGGTTTTCAGCTGCGCATCTTTGAATACTACCTTTTTTTCAAGGCTTTCTAATTGCTGTCCTGCTTTGCGCAGAGCCTGCTGCTGTTCCTCTGATTCCTGTTGCCGCGTCTTTTCCTGCGCCATCAACTTCTGATTTGCCTCTTCATGGGCGAGAATAGTTTTAATCCTCGTTTTTTCCACATCCGAAAACAATTTAGAAAGCGCTGAAGAAAGGGTCAGGTCCCGAATAAATTCACCAAAAGAAGGATTCGTTGTTTTCAGGTGGGCGGTATACAATATCCCCAGCCCATGAAAAACCGGAATGTTGACCAATTCAAAGGGCCGGCCGCTTTCTTTGATAAAATCTTCGATGGCCGTTAAAACGCCGCTGCGGGGAATGCCTTCCTCAACGGCATTGTACAAATGGGGATTCAACCCGCCCGTGTCAGCCAGTCCTCCCCCTTCCGGAGCGATTCCCTTCCGCAAATACGGCATCCGATGTTCAACCGGTATGTTCTCCGGCGCATAATACAGATCCCTTCGGGCATAAGGCCAGGAAACATCATGGACAATAATCAGCGGGAAAACCGGGTCCGTGGCGGGGATCTTTTTTTCAATCAGCTTCAGCTCATGGTAGACCGTATACCAGTTATGGTCTCCGTCAATGAGCGCGACATCCATATGCCCGATCAACGGCAATGCATTCAGGCTCAGGGCCCGGTAGAATGTAAAGACATCGCCATATTCATTTTTCATCGCATCCGGGTCAAATTTGGGCAGAGGATCGATGATATGCGCGTGGGAATCCGTTTGCCGGCAGTATGCCAGAATATTGCGGGTGTTAAAGCCGTGGTCGGCGCCGATCTCAACAATTTCTCCGGGCTGCATCCTATCAAACAGAGGCTGAATAATACTGTCCCAGAATTTATACATGATTCAACAGGCCTGTAATTCAATTGTTTTTAGCGCCAGCGCGTGGATGCGAAAAATAAGGGATTCTTCAACTAATTTCATAAATAATCAACCAGTAATCTTCAAAAACTTTTTCTCCTGCTATATTTAAAGATTCTGGATCTAAAAAACCGCTGTTCCCCAGCATATGATTTATTGCTTGTGGGCTGAAGAGATCTCCTGCCGCAAGAAGCTGCTTAGATGCGATATCATCTTTGCAGAAATGGTTATAGGCCAAAACAATCTCTTCTCCTATTTGCTTATGCACTATTAAAAATTTTTTTTTATCAGGGGACGGCAATGGGTCTTTTGAAAAACGAAACACGGTTCTAAACTTAAACCCATCATGACTGCTGAATATGTTTTGCGCGTAACCGGTTCCCATGCCGGCAGTTTGAATTTCTTTTCCATGAAAGACCCGGTAAAACTGATACAAGGGAATAGTAAAGAGCATAGGAGATTCTATTACGCGCCCATCATCAATTATATTCTGAACCTTTTCATAGGATTCAACCACCGGACTCCATGTTTTTAACCCGTCTCTTTGTTTGTCAATCATTAAAATCATCGGATGCACATTGTAGGATGAGCCCTTAAATATCCCGTAATTGCGCTTTTCAATATGCCATCCCGCCCAGAACACAATCAATGGAATAAACAAAATTGTTAATAAAAAACTTTTTCTTTTATTCGGCATCAGGATTGAAATGATTGATTTAATTCCAACAACATAACAAATAACCAGCCAGGGCAAAAAATGCGCGACATATCGCACCCACACCCAGGGAACTTCCATTTTGCGCGGCTGGAGGGTGAACAAAAACGCCATTTGCAATGCTAAAGCAGCACATACCAGCAATGTCTCGGCGGTAAAGCGTTTAAAAAGAGATATCAAGCCTGAAATGAATATAACAACCCAAACCCAGCCGGTCGCCTCGACTGGGAGTCCGTGAAGCAAATCCAACCCTGATTTTATGGTTTCAAACCCGGCAGCCCCTTGTCCCCCTTTTTGAGAAATTCCGGCAAGCAACGACATAAAAGACGGCATCATTAATGACATCATGATGGCAATAAAAACCGCTCCTGAAACAGCAAATTGAATCCACTGATTTCCGGGGGCTTTTTCAATAATTAAAAGAAATAATAAATACAACCCGATGGATATGACCGCAGGTGTTACGATGGGATTAAAAAAAATGGCTATGGCGCAACAGACAGATACGCCGATTAATTCATGGAGGTTTTGTTTTAACCTCCATTTCATTGCCAGTGAAAAAGCGATCCATATGAGCAACGTATTTATAATATAGGGTCTTGCTTCCCGGCTCATATAGACAAAATAGGGCGAAACAGCCAAAATCCCCGCCGCAAGAGCTGTCTCTATGAAATCAAACTTCTTGAACATCATATAACTCACAGCGATGAGCAGAACTGTTCCGCAGGCCAACGCCGGCAGCCTGAATATCCATTCATTCACACCGATGGTTTCCAGAAAAAACTTGTTATACAGGGTCAGCGGAATACAGGTGTCATGGACGGCATAATGCGTGAATATCCATGAAAAGCTTTTTTCCGCAGCGCATTGGAGCGTATGAATTTCATCACCAAAAATCTGGTTGGCATCGACCCTGAAAAATCTGAGAAAAGCGCCATATAATACTATGGATATGAGCAATAGGGATTGAAAAAATTTAATTCTGTTTTGTACAAATATCATCAATTCTTTTGGTATATAAAACTGAAGTCAAAAAAGGTTTGAAGTGCGGCGGAGAATGCGCTGATCACTTAAATGGCTTGCGCCATGATGGTCCGATGAAATCCAGTAGCAGAGACGCACTCGATGGAAGATGGACCTCGCGGGCATGGCCCGCTCCTACATCATTTATAGTGTTCCCGCCCGTAGGAGCGGGCCATGCCCGCGATAACTTCCTTGGAAATCTGAAAAATGTGGGTGTGTCCTGGCGAGCGATGCGAAACAAGCTCCTACCCAATCGGTTTTCATATGGATTGCTGCGTCGCTCCACTCCTCGCAAAGGCCCTCGGAGCTTCCAAGGTACTTGTCGTACTCAGTCCGGTTTTGGACGGACGGTTCTCGTACTCGTACTCCTAATCGATACCTAAAAACCGAGTACGAGAACGAGCAGGAGTACGAGTACGAAGCATCACGTTACTTTCTGTAAAAATACCGCATAGCGGGATCAATAGCTTTTTACGAATCCGTCAAGTTGGGTACCGACCGGAGGTCGTTGGAGTCGCTAATTAACTTTTAAATACCATGTAAACCCGTCTTTGATCCAATTTTGGGTATCCAGCTGGTCTTTAAAATCAAATATTTTAACATTTAAATCTTGTTTCACTTTAACAATCGCCTCTGTTCCAGAAGGCTGGATTTCTATTGATACTATTGAGTATTTCTTAAAAGCCATTTCACGGTTAAAATTTATGAAAGTTTTTTCGGGTGTTTTGTTCCGATAAACCGGATCAAGATAGGCATACACTTCTTCCCAATTATCATTAATTTTCGCGTTCATCATTCCCTCAACTCTTTTGCGCAGCGCTTCTTCCGAAGACCCAAACGGCAGAGTGGAACATGAACAGATCCAGATTGTCAGGAGCATCACACTCAAAGTTAACATCCGGCTTTTTTGAATCCATGGGTTTTTCATTTTCAATGCCATTCCTTTCATATTTGGGTGTATCATTTTAATGAACATCAGCCTACATGTTTGCCCCGCCAAGGGATTTCACGACGCCGTATTCTTTGTTGTTCCGGTTGCCGTAAAGATAATAACCGCCGATAAGCGCATCGTCGGGGTCCGCTGCGGTTATCTTTAAAAATGCGATATCAGTCGCATCCTCGCCGTATTTCGCTTTAACATCAAAGACAACATAAGCGCCTGCTGACACCTCGATTGTTTCCGAACGGTGCGCCATTGCCTCGCCGTTGAGGTCATAGGGCGTGATAAGAACCTGAACAGGAATCAGGTTGGGATTGCAGATATCGACTCCTGTCCACCAGCGGTTTCCGCCCGCATAATGGGGCATGACCAGTTCGCTTTTAAACGCATCTTCATCCAATAATGGAAAACTGGCTTTATCCCCGCCTTTGGAGGGGGAAAACGTATAATATCCTGAAACCGGATATTTTCCTGAAATTTCAAGAATCGAGCGATACAATGGGTCTCCCGGGGTTTTGCCGAAGTCACCGGAAAGGTCGATGACCCTTTTTTCAAACGGATCCAGGTCCAGATTCACATCCTCATTCAAATTGCTCCCTGCCCGGGCCGGGTGCAAACTGATTTGATTGATTTTGTTATTCGGATTGATGAGGGTCAGGGTCGTCCGCCACCGGCCTTTGGGGGTGATATTCGGCACAATCTTTGTGCCCGCCCTCACCGGCAGGGCAAAAAGCGTGTCCAGAACATCCCCTTTGGAATTTTTGCTTTTTAAATACTGGTGTCCGGAAAGCCGGGTCGGCTTGGAAGAAACAATATCCACCCACCCGCCTTCCGGAACACTATAAAAAGGCTTTTGCCCCGGCGCAATGTCGTATTTTCCGCTCAGGGGGATCACATCTGAAATTTCAGAATGTAATGTCCCGTCTGCCGCATACAGGCGAATGACAATGTCGGCTTCTTCAAAAAGTTCATTGACAATAGCGCCTCTCATGTAAGGCGAAGACGACATCCTGTAGATATCCGGGATGATAAGATGATTTTTGACGGACTGTCCGGCCGCAAACCCGGCTGTTGCCTGCTGGGTTATTCCAAAGAGGCTGACCATGTCCACCGGATGACTGGACGTCAAAATAAGAGAATCCGTATCTTTTAATTCATGAAGCCGCCACGGAAGCGCGTCAAAATTCAGCGTTTGTTTTTCGCCCGGCATCAGGTCCACGGGCCCCCAAACAGTTTGAAGGGGGAGGCCGTTTTTTGAGCAGGTGGTCAGAATGACGTCTTTAGCCGTTTCATCGCCGGCATTGGTTATGGCAAAACCGATCCACTCCCCTGCCTTTGGTATCATCGGGAAGTTTTGGCGATATCTTCCGGACTGATCAAATGTTAACGTGTAAATATTCGGATCTTTGTAGTCGTTTTGGGTCAATGTAACGGAATAAGGCGGGTCCTCCATGGTGAATTGATATGTCAGTGATCCCCCTGCGAGCGTCTGATTTAAGACCGACTCGCCGAGATGGTTTGAAATATCCACCAGCATCGACTGCTTGCTGCTGCCATCCTTGATGAATTCAATATATGCCTCATCCCCCGGCAACCCGGTCAGGGTGTATTGATCTTCATTCAGCAGGATCAGGTTATAATTTCCCGGCGCAATCCTCGCGGCGGCGTTGTCCTTGACTTCCAGATAGTCATCCCTGGATTGGGCGATGCGCCGCACTTCAGTGTAATCGATATAAGGGCTATCCGCTTTTTGGGTTAAAGGAACCGCCATTCCCTGGGGGTGGTCTGCCACGCTGCGGCCGGTCCATTCCCCGTCGGTGATTTCTCCGGCTGCATTTAAAAAAAGATTGTAAGTATAGGATTTTCTGAGCTCAGCCGTTCCCATGTAATCCGGCGACACGTTATCGCTGGCATAATATACAGTTACAGATACGGATTCCACCCGGCCGTTTTTTGAACTGCTCATGCCATACCGGTAAATGGGGAAAAACCAGACTTCCGGCCCGCCGTCCAGATCAGCCGTAAAAGAGGTCTTTTGGTCGCCGATATAGTAGAGGAGCCAGCGGTGAAACTCAACGGGCTTGGTTCCGGACCCCCCGTCCACCACATCCCCGTCATGGCACAGGGTCAGCAGCCCTTTTTTATCCCCCACCCGGAAAATGAGATTTTCTTCAGAAGACGGCAGAATTTCATAGGCTTCCATGATGGACGCCCGCGCCCAATAGGGGCACATGCCTTCCCAATCGAGCGCAGCCGGATCATAGTACCTTGACCTGTACCATGAAATCAACGCGCCGTTGGAGTTTCCGGTGGTGAGCAGCAGATACTTTTCCAGGGGCGCCGGATGCCCCCGATACCCGATGCCTGTGGCAAGCCCTCCCTCATTAAACGGCCACCAGTGCCCGGACCAGGGAATAAAATCCGCAGAAGCTGCGCCCGCTGCTGCCGGGCAAAAACAAACCGCGATGTGCGCGAACACACCGCAAATGACCAGATACAATCCCATCCGCTTGAGTGTTTTCAAAACTGCCCTCATGATAATGTAACAATATTATTACCGCACCCGCCAGGACCGGCGGAACGGGGTTTCTTCATATATCCACCATGACCCGTCATCAGACCATAGCTGCTGAACCATCAATTCATCTGTGATCAAATCAACTGCCTTAATCAATCGCAATGTGTCCTTTTTCCCGCCGTTGAATTTGATCCACCCGTTATTCCGGGCTTCTTCAACACCAACCGGCGCGCTGCTGACCTGGATGCGCTCGACAAAAGTCCTGCCGCCGGCGCTGGTCCGAGCCTCATACTCTTTCGGTTCATCAGCAGAAAAAAGTTCAACCACGGGCATTACATCGCAGGGGACCGGGACTCCCGAAACAATCAACAGATCGCCCGTCTGAATCGTCTTGGGGGGAATCTCCATCCCCTCCCAGGAAATATCAGTCGTCGGGCCGGAAAACACGAGCCGGCAAATGGCCTGGCCGGCGCCCTCACGAAAAAACGCAATGCCCGATGCCCCCTTCTGTTGCGCTTCCGGCGCAACCCGCCACTGAATAAACGCGGGTCCATGCATTGTGTCAGCCGGCTGAGTGATAATATCAACCGGTTCTTCCGGTTGATACGGAAGCGCCCCGGCGATTGCAGGAATAAAACCGGCGATCATTAAATAAACCAATATGGCAAATTTGTTATTTCGCATATATGACTCAATCTGTTTTGTAGCTCTCTGACAGAGAAGCACAATTAGAGCGGAAATAAAAAATACGGGGAAAGTTGAATTTCCCCTTTCCCCGTATTTGTTTAATCAATTAATATGTAATTAAATCTTTGATGCTCTTACTCAAAACTCGGCATACTTGATTTAGATTCCATACCGGCAATCGGCACATAACCCATGGATTCACCGGTTGAGGGTTTGGCCATCATGCCCATGCCTGTGACCGGGAAGCCATCGCCCACCACTTCAACATAACATGCGCTGTCGCCCAGCGTGCCGCCGGTGCTCAAAACCAGCTCAGTCATCAGATCGGCAATGCTCAGAACAACGATGCCATGGGCGGCAATGTCCACTTCGCCGGTCGCAATGTCGCCGTCTTGTTCATACAGCGTAATCGCAGCAGTTCCGGCTTCATCGCCGTAATTGGTGATTGCCAGACCGAACCACCAGGTGGCGCTGTTCATCTGGGTAAAATACGGATAAATCGCAGAAGTTCTTAAAACATTTTCTTCGCAGCACAGGATGCCGATGGGAATCAGGCAGCAGCAAGGATCGCACCCATAAACACGGGTGTTAGTCAAGCAGATCTTTACCCATACTTCCCAGTCTCTGCGATCGACACCGTCCTGGGCGACTATCATATCAGGAATGTCAAACCATCCATACACGAAGCTGCCTTCTGAGAGAAGATCCTTGGCGCGAGAATCGATGTCGCCCCATCGGCCACCCTGGAGGCCTCCTCTTGAAACCAGACGAGCGGGATTGACCATCTCAACATCATCAAATGATTCCAAATATCCTTCCCCGTCCCCTGGCTCGCAGTATCTTTTCGCGCACTGGTCTTCTTTGGTGGCTTCCCACTCAACGCCGATGCTCTCGACTTTACTATACCAGTACACGCCGATGTCATCAACGTCATCGCCGGTATATGTATAGATAATACCGTCTGTCTTCTTCACAACGATTTCCATAGAGACGTTGAGGGTATCGTCTTCTTGAATCCCGCCTGCCCAGTTGTCAAGGCAGGTGCAAAGCGCGACAATGGCTTTGTGCTGCTCGCCTTTGTCACCTGAACAGTAAGACCCATCGTCGCATCTTGTGACGTCCGTTAGACTTCCAAAACCGCCGAAACTCTCATAATTAAATGAAGATCCCTCTCTCTGGTCTTCACATCCGCGGGCGATGCGGGCCATCTCTGTTTCGCAGGTGCTGCAATTGTCATCCAGGGTGGTGGGATCCAGTGTGCCGGCTACTGCCGCCATGGTTGAAAAACCGACCATCAGCATAACCGCCACCATTAATGTGGTAAATTTTTTCATTGTTTTTTTCCTCCGTAATTTAGGTTTTTTTTATTAAAATACAAGTGTTTTTTTAATTCACATCAGAACAGGGTTCGCGCCAAACTCTTTTTTCCCAATCACCTCCTTAGAAATATTCGGTTATTTAATTTGTTCGCTGAATTGTATATTTATTTGTTGCCTTATACATCCGCTCGTGCCAGTTGTCAACTTAGAAAAAAGCTTCTACCAAATTTTTTAGTTTAAAATCAGGGGCGCCTCAACAGAAATCCATACATTGGCATTGCCCAGTGTCACCCATTTTTTTAAAGGTTCAGTATCCCCTGCTATGATCAAGACGCGGTATCTGCCTGCCGGAAGGACTGTTGAAAATCCGCCGATCCCGTTGGTCCGCAAATGCTTCTCTAACGCGCTTCCGGTATCCTTTATCTCCACTTTAACGCCCGGCAGCCCTTCACCCTGGTCAAACAACCCATTTCCGTTTTCATCATGATACACCATCCCCGACAGCCAAGGGTCGCCCGGTGCAGCAGGGGCCGCGTAATCGACAACTGTCAGGGTCACATTTGTTCCGCACACTTCGCCCAATTCCGAGGACTCGCCGTTGGCCATCCCCACGCCGGCTTCCATTGCCTTTGCCGAAAACATACTCTGATCCGGCTTTGCCTGTGTCCCGAACGATCTCAGCAGCATCCGCCTGAAAACCAGTGGGACTGTTTCAGCAGGCGTCATCTCCGTGTAGCAGGTTGAAAGCAGCATTCTTGATTCATCCGACCAGCCAGCCTCATACCCTGCATCCCGGATGCGGTCTGCCGGCGTGCGGCCGTCTTTTGACCTGGAACTGTAGTATTCATTGGCCAGCATGTCCAGCGCGTGTTTTTTAGCGGCATGATGCAGATTGGCGTTGATCAGAACCGCCGGCGCGCCTTTTGAAAAAACATCCGCAAGACCAGGAAATTCTTTAACTATTTTTGCGGCATCCAACCCATAAGCGGCCGCGACCAGTTTCGGCTTTGACCTGGCTTGATTGATCAGGGCAAGCAGTTCAAGTTCATAGGCGCTGATCTCGGCCCCGAAATCACATGTCGAAATATACACATTGCCCGAAAATCCGTTAAAATTAAACAGACCGGATTCAATGCATATGCCGATATCCTTCATGTCCGGCGACAGGATATTGCGCTGACCGGTCCAGGCCGGATCAAGTTCATCCCGATACATATTAACAAACAACTGATAAACAGCTTTTTCCGGGCTGATATAATTGTTAAAATAGAGCAATCCCAAATTTTCCCCTGAAACGCCGGGCGTATATCCCGCGTCTCGCATCCGGTCCGCCACAGTTCTGCCGTCGATGGATTCATAGGCGTAATATGATTTGTCAAACATGTCACGGGTATGGTCTCCCGCGGACACGTAAAGGCA
>JALOPH010000323.1 GCA_025453995.1 Desulfobacterales bacterium | reverse complement strand
GGATTTGTTTTACTGAATCAATATGCATCTTTGCGCAAGTCAATGGTAAGGATATATATAATTTTATCTGTTTCATTGACTGTATAAAAAAGTCGGAATTTTCCGATACGATACCGCCAAATATTCTGATGGTCGCCTTTAAGCTTTTTAATGTTTTTACCGAAATGAGGTTCTTCTCTAAGGCGGGTATATGTGCGGGCGCGAAGTTTTCCTTCAATAAACAATTGGTCTTTTGTTTGTAGCTTTTTGAGTTTTTTCAAAAACTCATCCGTTTCAAAAATCCGGTAATCACTCAACGAATCGGCCCTTTCCGGCTTTCGCGTCTTTGAGGGCACGTTTCAGACTGTTGTTTAACTCCCGATTATTGAGAATCTCAGTCATCTCAAAGTCATCGATGGTATGATGTTCGTCAATATAGCGAAGGGCGGAGGTTTCAATGAAGTTAGAGAGTGTTCTATTGTCTGTTTTCGCAAGGGTTCGGAATAAACAGTATACTTTTTCGTTTAATCTCAATGTTACCGTTTTTGACATGGTCTGACTCCTGTTTGGGATGGCGCCGAATGTATGTTTTTAGAATACATATGAGTGCATAAGAATGCAATTATATTTTAGTTTGCTATCCTCTCATTCATCCAGTTGAGCATATACGGCCAGGTGATTTCCGGCGCGCGCTTGCCGCAGATCAGGTCGCAATGCCCCCAGTGCAGATCAGGTTCTTCACTGCCGAATATTTTAAAGATTTTATCCCGGGAGCCTGCTTTTTCATAGGCCTCCCGGACGGCTTCAACAGGCACGCCAAGATCAAAATCCCCGTTTACAAAAAGAATCGGCGCGGTCAGGTTTTTGATTTCCTCTTCAAAGTCGATCTTTCCGTCTGATGAGATGAACTTGCCACGGGCGCCCCATTCAAAAAAGAATTTCACCACGTTAAAACTCGTCCGGTCAAAACCTTTGGTGATCCGTTCGTTGAGAATGTCTTTTTCAATGCTGCCAGGATACCATATCTGAAGGGGAACACGGTACCATTTATGATCCAGAATGCCAAGGCCCAGGGATGCCACGATGCCGATGGTGTCGATATAAAAAACATCCGGTTGAAGATGGGGGAAGGGATATATTTTGCCAAGGGTCACGCCGGTATGGGCGATGGCCTTGAGCAGGCGGTTTCCCCGGGCCATGTTGAAAGGGCCGCCGATGGAGATAATGCCGGCCAGTTTATCCTGGATTTTCGCTCCCACACAGTAGGCGATGGACCCGCCCAGACTGTGTCCCATATAAAAGAATTTTTTGCCTTTTGTGAGCTGGAAGATGGCGTCTGCGAATGCCGGTATATCATAGTTTAAATAGGTTTCAAATTTTTTCGGGTAATCGCTGCCGTTGGCCCGGCTCAGGCCGTGGCCGCGGAGCTCAATATTGAAAGTTTCAAATCCGCCGGCGATCAGGTAGTTTTCCAGACTTCTTTTGGTTAATGTCCAGCTGTAGCGATTCTGGCCGAGCCCGTGCACCAGCATGATGTGGGATTTCGGCTTTCGGCCCACCGGCGTTTTTTGAGTCATGATCAGGTTCATGCCGTCTTCTGTGGAAACTTCATGCATGGCCCTGTAATATTTTACGGTTTGATTGTTGTTGACGACCATGGTGCGGATTCTTTTTGGGGACATTGGAAAAAAATCTCCTTAATTTTATTCACAATTAAAATCAGATTCATTTTTTAAAAATTGGTTCAGTTTTTGTCAATATTTTTCTGCCCGGGTGTTTAATCAAAAATCCCGGCAGGAAAATATAAAGTTGCAGCGTTGTGCTGCAAGCGATAAAGAATAAATTTATGACACGCCATCCCAAAATGGATCCATCCCCTTTTATTCTTCCCGGTGGGCCGGTCGGGGTCTTGCTGATCCACGGGTTTACGGGCGCGCCGCCGGAAATGCGTCCCATCGGAGATTATTTGAATCAACAGGGATTGACCGTTTCTGCGCCGCTGCTGCCGGGGCACGGGACATTCGTGTCGGATATGAACCGTTTCGCCTGGCAGGATTGGGTTCATCACGCCGGTGCGTCGCTTGAAGCATTGCGGTCTTCATGCGGGAGAGTGTTTGTTGCGGGATTATCCATGGGTTCTTTGATCGCGCTTTATTTGGCGCATACACGGGAAGGTCTCAGCGGGATCATTCTCTTTTCCCCGGCGATCCGTCTTGCCAGCAGGCTGATTTATTTATCACCCGTTGCAAAATATTTTATGTCCGCCATGCAAAAAGAGAAGGGTTTTTATATTGACCCGGCGTCGGAAAGATACTGTTGGGCCTATGATCAACATCCCGTCCGGGCGGGTCATGAACTGCTGAAACTGATTCGGCAGATTGAGAGGATATTGCCCAAGGTCACATGCCCCTCGCTGTTGATCCAAAGCGCTAAAGATCCGGTCATCCGGGCACACAGCGGCAGGATCATTTATGACCGCATCGGATCAAAGGACAAGGAACTCATGATGGTTCACAATTCAGGACATCGCATAACAATTGACGGTGAGAGGGATATTGTCGCAAAAAAGGCCTATGAGTTTATCGCTGAAAGATCGGGCGGATTATTTGCTAAAAATTGACTTACAAGCTGATTTTGTAATATATAAAAAAAAGTGGAATATATTTCTTTAACAAAAAAAGAATAAAAGGAGGTTTGTCATGAAGAAAAAACATCTCATCAGCCTGGCAGTGGTTTTGATTTTTTCATTTGTCTTTACAGGTTCAACGATTGCCATTATGCCGCCTTCTATTACCG
>JALOPH010000322.1 GCA_025453995.1 Desulfobacterales bacterium | reverse complement strand
AATTCACAAAAGAATATGGGGGTAAGGTATTTTATATTTATTCATCAAAATCTGGTGATAAGAAAGCCATAATGAACAAAGAAGTGATTGAGGAAATAAGGCAAGACATTAAACGTTTAAATAAATAATTTTGGGGGCTAATAACCTCAACTCGAACAGACAATTCAATTTCACACATTTCTCTCCTGTGAAATTGGTAATATATAGGAGTCCATTTTGATCATCCCGGTTATTTTAGCAGGCGGTTCCGGCACGCGGCTCTGGCCCCTTTCCAGGGACTTGAGCCCCAAACAGCTTCTTAAATTAAACGGCGACCGGACCATGCTGCAGCAGACGGTTCAGCGGGTCATTGATTTTATCGGTATGCAGTTGCCGCTGGTGATCTGCAATGAAAAGCAGAAACATCTGGTGGCTCAGCAACTTCGGGATATCCGGGTCCGCAATACCGGGATATTTTTGGAACCCATGGGCAGAAACACCGCGCCGGCAGTGGCCGTGGCCGCTCTCAAAGCATTATCCATGTCTTTGGAATCTCTGATCCTCATCCTTCCGGCTGATCACCTGATTCAGGATGAAGAAAAATTTCACCAGGCATTGGCCGTGGCGGCTGATTTTGCAAGAGATGGGAATCTGGTGACATTCGGCATTGTTCCCGACCGGCCGGAAACCGGATATGGCTACATCAAAAAAGGCAGAGGGGTTCCCGTGGCCCAGGAGTCCGGCGAGGATGAGGATATTCCAGTGTTTGCCATTGACAAATTCGTTGAAAAGCCGGACCTTGAAACCGCGCGGGCCTATGTCAGTTCCGGTGAATACTGCTGGAACAGCGGCATGTTCATGTTCAGGGCCGCCAGTGTTTTAGATGAAATGAAGCGCCATGTGCCCGATATCGTGAGTGCCTGCCAGGATGCTTTCCATCAGGGTAAAATGGATCAGGACTTTTTCCGTCTGGATAAAGACGCCTTTCGCAAGTGCCCGTCGGACTCCATTGACTATGCGGTGATGGAAAAAACCGACCGGGGCATCATGATCCCTTTAGATGCCGGCTGGGATGACCTGGGCTCCTGGGAGGCCATATGGAATGTATCGGAAAAAGACCTGTCAGGGAATGTGTTTTACGGGGATGTCATCGGGTTTGATGTAAACGACAGTTATATCCATGCCCAGGACCGGCTGGTGACAGCTTACGGGGTCAATGACCTGGTCGTGGTCGAGTCTGCGGATGCCTTGCTGGTGGCGTCTTTGTCCAAAACCCAGGGCGTGAAAAAAATTGTTGATACGCTCAAAGCGTCCAACCGAAGGGAAGCCGTGTCCCACAAGAACCAGCCCCAACCTTGGGGGGCCATGGAGACCATCGATTCGGCCAATGCGTATTATGTCCGGCGGATCACGGTTCGCGCAGGCATCACGTTTTCATTCCCGTCGCATCCGTATGCAACGCTGCGATGGATTCCACTTGACGGCGTCGCCACCCTGACCATCGGCGAAGAGTCGAGAAGATTCGAAGCCAATGATGCGGTCACCATCCAGCCGAAAGTCCATGTCCAGCTTGAAAACAAAGGCCCGGCACCCTTTATTTTCCTTGAGATCCTGCCCGGAAACCCCAAAGAGCCGGATCATTTTATGGTTGGTTGACAAACTTCCGATTAAAAGTATATATTGTGGTATATATTGCATTGAAAGGAGAAGAAAAAATGCAGTCCGCTAAAATTTTTATTAACGGCCGAAGCCAGGCCGTAAGGCTTCCCAAGGAATATCGGTTGAAGGGTGAAGACGTTTATATTAAAAAAATTGGGAATATCGTTATTCTCATTCCAAAAGACGCCCCCTGGTCATCTTTGATAGCCAGCCTTGATCAATTCACGGATGATTATATGGAAAACAGAAACCAGCCGGCACAAAAGAGCAGGGAGCATCTTTAATGCTATACATGCTGGATACCGACACATGCATTTATATCATCAAGCGCAAACCACCGCATGTAATAAAAAAATTCCAAAACATTCGCATTTCAAACGTCGGCATTTCTTCCATAACGTTAAGCGAACTATTTTACGGGACGATGAAAAGCTTACACCCGGATCAGAATCAATTGGCTCTGGCCCAGTTTGCAGCGCCTTTAGAGGTTTTTCCCTACGGCGATGACGCGGCGCAATATTATGGCGAACTCAGGGCTCATTTGGAGAAAAAAGGGTCGCCCATCGGGTCTTTGGATATGCTGATCGCAGCCCATGCCCTATCCCTGGGCTGCATTCTGGTCACTAATAATGAAAAGGAGTTCACGCGAATTCCGAACCTCAAAATCCAAAATTGGGCGAAATGACATCGAGCTATCTATTCTGAGCTGCGACCTTATCAGAGCCGTGACCGTAAGGGAGCGGTCATAGATCTATTCCGGGCCGTAATTTCAAGAGAGCGGATATCCGCTTGCTTACGCGTGCGGCTCTGAATTGGTGAATATTGTTCGGAGAAAAATATTTGGATGCTTTGTTCACCCAGCCGATCAATCAATATCTCTCACTGATATTGCTCATAATTTCTATTGTATTCCTGGTTTTGTGTGTTGTGAGATTCCGGGCCGCCTATCGCCTTTCCGGGCAATACGGCGCTTCGCGCTGGTTCATCCGGGGCATTCGGTGCCTGCTGATTTCCCTGACCGCCGCCGCCTGGTCTGCGGCGTTTTTCTTTAATCAAAAATGGCTGATCATCATCGGACTGATCATCATCGCCCAAGAAATGTATGAAGGGGCCATGCTCTCTGCGGCCTTAAAGATGGGAGAA
>JALOPH010000153.1 GCA_025453995.1 Desulfobacterales bacterium | reverse complement strand
TTCTCCCATCTTTGTTTTTTTACTTCGCGTGGCACGTCATCTTTAAACGCCTTTGCCGCGGCGGTTCCTTCTCGTTCGCTATACATTGAATGAAAAGAGATATCAAAATCGCACTGTCTATACAAATCCAATGTATTTTCAAACTGTTCATCCATATTGTAAAGCTTCACGCCCATCTTTGCGTGATAGCCGCCAACCCATTCTTCAATTTCATCATTCTGTGTTTCCATATCGGTTTTTTCTCTACAGTACCAATAATCCGGGCCAACTCCTATGTACCCGACTATATAAGGAATGATTTGCTTATTGATTTTTAAGGTTGCAGAAACAGGAATCATGGAAATCTCGGAGCCGATTTCAGTTTGATCCCCTGAGACAGTCAGTAAGTTTCCATCTTCCTTAAAATAGCCAGCTTCGATGTCTGCTGAAATATAGTTATAGATGCATCGCTCGTAAAAAGCGTAAACTGGGAAAACAGAATCATCATAGTAATCCTCGAAATCGGATTCCGATGGTATATAATATCCCACTGAAACACCGATAAGATTTTCTTTAGGCATGGGTGAATCTCCAGCATTTACATTCACAGCCATGATGTTTAAAAAGATAACCATGAAGCTAACGAATGCCTTGATCAATTTGTTTGAAAACAAGAACAGCATGATTCCTGGAATCACCAGAGCCAAACATATCAAATTAAATGTGCAGGATTGGGAAGAAGACTCTTGAATAAAACAGCCGCCGTCGAAATCTTCATCCTTGCCCAGAAAAGATTGGGTGTCTTCAATTTTTACCGTGATTTCATCTGATTTCCCGCTCCTATTTTCATAAATATCATATGACAAAGCAGAAAGATACCAGGTCTTGTCTTCAGGCAGGTTGCCAATGACAAAAGTCTTATTTTTGCCCACATCAACTGATTGAGAAGAAGAACCAGGATTAGTTCCGTAAAAAATGATGCTGCCGTCATAATCAGCCATGCCTGAATTTATATCTGAAATTCTTATTGTAATTTCATTCTGGCCGGACATTTCCGCAGTGATCACCGGCACAAAAGGCGGAAGATTGTCCTCAAGCGTGTCCACCACTAATTCACTGGATTTTTCAGATTCATTATCGGAAATATCCACAGCGGTAATTGCAAAATAGTAGCGGCTGGATGCCGAAAGCCCACTGATGACAAATGAATCAGCATCTGAATCTGTTGCTTCTTTGGTGCTGCTTAATGAACCTGAGGTCTTGCCATAGTATATCGTGTAATGATCCAGATCAGATTCAGAGTTTTTTGTCCATTTCAACGATATAGAATTCTGAGTGATTTCGCTTAAACTGGTAACTTTAAATCCTTTTGGTGTAGAGGGTATGATCGTGTCGCTTTGAGTTATAATCGATTTTGTTGCAGACTTACTGGATTCACCGGTTTCATTTGACGCAGAAACAGCCACATAATACTTTGTTCCGGCGCTTAACCCTGAAATCGTATATTGCCGGATGGATTGGCCTACCGTTTCAGAGCCGTCATTGGCATCTGCTGTCAAGCCCCAGTAAACAGTATAATTGTCCGCATCACTGACCCCCTGCCAGGTAACCCGAATTTCAGTCTGAGATACGCTTGTTAATGTCACATTAGACGGCACATTTGGGATGGAAAACGCCTGTATCGGAATCATCATCAACAATAAACATATTGACATTATCATATTGAGTTTTTTCATAAAATCAATCCTCCGTCAAGTTTGTCTGAATATAACAAATCATAATGCCCGTAACCGTATTCATGATCAACTATAGACGCATAGTCAATATTCTTTTTTGTATTGCCTGTATGAGCTTATAACAGTACCAGGGGAATCCGTCATGATCACATCGACTTTTAATTCAAATGCCAGTTGAATTCTTCCAGGAGTATTGCAAGAATATGTCAGCACATTTTTTCCTAAATGATGAGACCATGAAATGAACTCCGGAGTAAGTCTTCTGAAAGCAAGACAAAACCCGCAAAGGGAATTCATAGCCATCAATAAATTTTCTTCAGTTAGAACTGGAAATTCGATATTGAGGACATAATTTAATCCCGGATCATTTTTACAAGCTGATGCCAATAATGTCTGATCAAATGACAATATATAGATATGATCCATCATGCTGCTGGGCACCATTTGCCGGATCAGCTCTGTGACCAGGCTCGGCAGTTGCGAATATAATGAAATCTTGCTCCGGTGCGGCGCAGATTTGATTTCAATAAACAATCGTGTCCGGCTGGCGTATTCTTTCAGCACCTGCTCCAAGGAGAGTATCTTTTCTCCGGTATAATCTTTTGAAAACCAAGTGCCCCAGTCGAATCTGCAAAGCTCAGCATATGTATAATCTGAAATTCTTCCTGAGCCATTGGATTTATTTTTTATATATGTATCATGAAAAACAACCGGTATACCATCGCGGGTAATTTGAACATCCAGCTCGATACCGTCAATTGGGTAAGAAAGCGCTTTATTAAACGACGATGTCGTGTTTTCTGGTGCTTCTGCCATCGCACCCCTGTGCGCGACCAACCACGGCATAAGTATCGGACCTTGATCATGCTGTTGATGTGTTTAAGATTATACCGGAAGGCAAATCTTCACCGAAAATTGTATTTTCTTCTTTATTTTCGATCGGAATGATTGTTTCCACCAATCTTTTCTCATCGCTAAAATTATTATGTATCATCCATTGAATGATAGGATCAACTGATTTAGGATCGATATCTCTGAAACGGTCTCCAGTCTTTCTGGCCAATTGAGCAATCGCAGCGCCAATTGGCTGGGAATTTTTCCATTGCTCTTCCATCAGTAAGTAAATCCATTTTTCAACTTCGCTTGGAGGAATTACACGATCCAAAGGTCCGTAAAGCATTGTCCTGGCCCCAATTCTTGATATCGCCCAGATCAATTGAGGTTTTATCCTGTTGGGTTTAAGCTCTGATAAAAGTGTTCGGCCAAGTTCAACTTTATCCCGGATCGATAACCGCTCCATATTTCCTACAGCCATCCATATTTCTATATATTGCTGGGGATTGAGTTTAATTTTTTCTCCTTTTTTGGGAATTAATACAGGTCTTATATCCTGATAAATCTGCCGTTGTTGACCTGAGGTGAGCCCTCCGGCGACTCGACGCCACATGGTCCACCATTCGATTTGAGACTGAGAATTTTTTTTGAATTCAACACCCTGCCTATAAATCCTCCAGAGTCTTTTCATGCGCTGATCATCAACACTGTCGCCAAATCCGGGGCGTAAACAATATCCAGATAAATTCAACCAACGCATTTCATGGTCGGGAGATAAGCGCCTTGCCTCAACCATATTTAACAATTGATCAGAGAGATTTCGAAGAAAGCTCAACGGCCATTTTTCTTTTGGTCGTTTCACTGTATCCGATAGGGATTTCAAAAGCCGCGAAAGCCGGGCAGGATGGGTTTCTTCAGCAAAAGCTTGTTGAATCTTGAAAACCGCATCATTTACCACTGAAGACTCAAATATTTCTTTTTCGCCGATTTCAGATAATCCGGATGATTCCCTGAGCTGGAAATGAAGTTGCCACTGGTGGGGAGTTGCAAGAGACTGGCACCAGAGTGAAAGGGTTCCAAGTTCAGTATATTGAGCCTTGATATCAACAGGTATGGTTGTTTGAATGCCTTTCTGACCGAATTGAATGACCGACTGAATGGGCGGCAGCGACGTCAGGGTTTCATCCACTTCAATAATATCGCCGCATTTATCGCCGGATCGATAGCTTGAACTAAAAAGTTCGAATCTGGCCTGTTGATTGGCACGAACTTCAAATGAATGGTCCGGCAGGGACACCTGCACTCCTTCATCTAAGCCCCGTTCAATCAGGCATATGGCCGAACTGGAACTTGATTTTTCTTCATTTTTTCTGGTGAAACCGAGATAATAGGAGCGGGCGCTGCCGCTGCCCACACGGACGCCCTGGCCGGATTTTACCAAACCGTAATAGGCTGCGCCAAGAGCTACAGCATATTCTGGCGCAGGGTTGTCTAATATTCTCGGCAGGGAGATATCGGTTTCAGAAAACCAGTACCGGACAGCATCCTGAATCCGTTTTTGAATTATCTTTGGCTTCAATGAACCGCCATTGAATAGTATGATATCGGGAAAGGGCTTTCTGTTTAGAAATTTGGATACATCTTCCCGGTGCTTCTCAAGAAACATGCCAATATGGCGGGTAATTGCAGGTTCGCTTTCGTATGAAAGACCGAATTCTGAAATACCTTTTCGGTTAACCAATGATGTGTCATCCGCATCCTGAATAAACGGGAAGAAACCCTCCAAGATTATCGTTTCAAGCTCTGAACGGTCAATTTTTGCGGTTAACGTGCCGCCGATGAGAGAACTCCCCTCGCCCACCATTGTAATGAGTTCGTGATCAGATATGTTGTTAAGAATCTTTTCTTTGCCCTGACAGCACAAATGGCAGAGTGTTTTTAGGCGATCGGCCCTCAAATGAGTATTTTTACCGAATTTCTTTTCAATATGCCTTGCCAGTGCAAGATCAATATTGTCACCGCCCAATATTAAATGATCGCCGACTGCAATTCGTTCAAATTTTGGAGATCCTTCTGTTTCCTGCAGCATGATCAATGTGAAATCACTGGTACCCCCGCCGACATCGCAAACAAGGATCAGCTCACCAGGCTGGATATGCTGCTGCCAATTGTTTTCATGGGATATCAACCAGCTATAAAAAGCTGATAAAGGTTCTTCTAAAAGAATAACATTGTTTAATCCTGCCAGCGCCGCGGCTTCAATCGTCAAATCCCTGGCGACCTCGTCAAATGAAGCCGGCACAGTTATGATAATCATCTGATTTTCAAAATATAGGTCGTCCGCATCTCCCTTGTCACTATTCCAGGCCAGGCGGATATGTTTCAAGTAAGATGAAGTTGCCGTTACCGGGGAAATTTTATTAACTTCTATTCCCGATCCCCAGGGTAAAATTTTTGCCCTTCTGTCTGCGCCTCGATGACACAGCCAGCTTTTTGCGGAAGAAACCAGTCGTTGCGGGACCTTGGCGCCATGATCTCTGGCGAAAGCACCTACAAAATTTGGATCATCTGTTTTCCATGGAAGCCGGATAGATTCTAAAGCGACATCGAATTGGCCAGGAATGTAACAAAAGGATGGCAGCATCAAGCTGGGCATGATTTCCGATGGGCCGGTCAATTGGGGAATTCTAAATAACTTGATGCCCCTATTTTTCGAAGATTTTTCCCTGCGATCCACATAGGCAACCGCTGAATTGGTGGTTCCAAGGTCAATCCCGATGATGAAATTTTTAACTTCCTGCTCCAATTTAACCCTGCTCCCGGACATTGAATTCGAGTTTCCATTTTCTGTTGTCATCCACTGACACGCACCATAACTCCAACGTTCCGATTTCAGTGACTTTAATTTCAATACTCACACGGATAATGCTCCCGGGAGGACCGTCTAAAGTAGTTTTAAGGGTTGTGATTTCCTCAAGCTGGCTCTGCCAATCATCGAAAGTCTGTCCGATAGCATCATCATGGCGCACCATAGAACAGAAAAAATCAAAACAAACCGGTTCGCCCACAACGAGAATAAATTCCTGTTGTTTCAATATATCGCCTGTTCCCTCTTCCATTCCAAACGGTGCAACACATAGCGCTTTGACGGGTTGCGGTATTCCAGGCACTGCCGGCATGGAGGCTGCAATACCGATATAATAGGAACGACCCAATCCCCCCCGGATCCGGATGCCAGCACCTCGCCTTGCCAATCCATAGTAGACTGCTCCTCTGGCAACAGCAAGGTCGAAATCATTTGAAGCGATCTCACGGATTGATTGACTACCTTCACCTGATTTCCATTGGCCGATAAGATCCTTGATCCGCTGGCGAATGGCGGGAGATTTCATGACGCCGCCATTAAACAAGACTGCAGAAGGAAGAAAATCTGTGTTTCTATTGTCCGGTTTGTTTCTGTATAGAAAATCGGCTATGTGCCGCGTTATGGATGGATCCGCCTCATAGGAAAGACCGGTTTCTTTAAGACCGATTTTATTGCTTTGCTGAGGTTTGGCTGAAAATTCACACATGGGGAAAAAACCATCCACGATGAGATTTTGAATGTCATCCCTTGAAAGGACTGTTTTCACTGAGCCTCCGATCAGGCTGCCCCCTCTGCCAAGAACTGAAACTGAATACTGCGTACTCGACGCATCTCCGGATAAAAGATTCTCTTTGGCGTTTCGACAGCCATGAACCAACTTTCGCATCTGCCATGTATCCAGCCGTATTCCGGTTTCAGCCATTCTCCGGGCGGCAAAATAGGCAGTGGAAAGATCCATATTGTCGCCGCCGACTAATAAATGGTCGCCAACAGCAATCCGTTCCAGAACAAGTTCGCCTTGATCTTCACCGACCTGAATCAAACTAAAATCCGAAGTTCCCCCGCCGATATCACAGATCAGGATGAGATCTCCTTTATGAACATCTTTCCGCCACTGATCACCTGAATTTTCAATCCATGAATAAAATGCTGCTTGAGGCTCTTCCAGCAATGTAATATTGAAAAGTCCTGCGTGTTCAGCGGCCTTGACTGTGAGATCTCTGGCGATTGCATCAAAAGAGGCTGGTACGGTCAAATAAATTTCCTGACGCTCGATCTTGAACCGGTCATCACGCGATGCCATGATGTGATTCCAGGCATCCCGGATAAATTTCAAAATTCCTGCAGAAGCTTCTACCGGAGACATTTTAATGATGTTTTCAGGGCTTCCCCATGGCAAAATGGGCTTGTTCCGATCGATCATTGTATGGCAAAGCCATGATTTTGCGGATGAGATCAACCTCTGGGGGATTTCCGCGCCTCGATCGCGGCCATATTCACCAACAATCAGATTGTTATCTGAAGACCAGGGTATGGACGGTGCACCGGAAGGAAGGTCCTGATCGGAGGGGATATATATAAATGACGGCGTCATCAAGCATTTTTGAATCACACCGGCACTGGTGAACTGGGGAATTTCAAATATTTTAATTTCTGGATTTTCATTTTCTATTGAGCGAATCCGGGTGTATGCGACAACGCTGTTTGTCGTCCCCAGATCAATGCCGATGATATAAACAGGATCAGACACAATCATACTCCACATTCACTTGTGTTTGATTATAAAAACTTTTAAAGAATTTCCACTTCAGCAGGGGCGATAATTCTGGGATTTTGACCAGGGGTCAACGTCGGCAATTCAAGCCGTGCAACCTGCCATCCCTTATGGCGCAGCACGCCTTGAAAGGGCGGCTCATTCACCACCTTTCCCGTCAATTTGATGCTGCTAATGTCAAAATTTCTGGGAACAATCACCTCTTCTCCTTCATTCTTATCAATGACGGCACTCGGCTTCAAATACTTATTCAATGCTTTTTTACAATTTTCATGAATATTCCTCACAGCCGAACCAATTTGATGATCTTCATAATTATTAAGGTTTTCTGACAAGAAATCCAAAAGTCTCCCGTCTCTTTGCAGAACGGAAAGCACATGAAGATAAAGTCTTTGGGTAAATTCAAGATCATCTTTTTTTTCAGCGCCAGGAGATTCGCTTTCGGAAGGGAGAGGCAAATCTTTTAAGCTTTCTTTTAAAGGTTTTACTTTATCCGTTTTTGAAGCCTTCATGCCTTTCGTTTGAAGGCGCGGGTTAAGTTCCAAATGAGCTGTTGAGCGTATAAATAATCTACGCATCATCAAGCATAGAATCAGGGCGCCACAAATAAGTATAAAAAAAACAGAGGGAATAAAACAATATTCAAGCATATTTAAAATCGGCATTACCGCCGCCAATCCTGTTGCCAATTCACTCGAGTGGCTGGAAGCGCCTTGCAAAATTTCAAGGGGCAAGAAGGAAAAAATAAGCCGCCATATCCATATTCCTGACACTGTGAAAAATAACGCTATAAGCATCATGATGATGGCGATTCGATAAAGACATTTTAAAGTAAAAGAGCTGGCATGATTCATGGAAACACCTCTTATTTACAATCTTGATTTTAATTCAAATTGCTCTGAACGAATAACATGCTTTAATTAAAGACTGATATGTTAATACGCTAATTTCTTCTTGATTGAAAGTCTTTCAATTGGTTAATATGGATAATAAAGGCAAAAAGAAATGATTATTAAAAGAGACAAATTTGATTTTGAAATCGGATACCTGATAAAAAGTCCGTGCAAAAAATGCTTGAATCGAAAAAATCTTCCAGAGTGTTCGGACAGTTGCACGCTTCTCGATAAAATCCGCATCATCATAAAAAAGCCCTGCTGTTTAAGTAAACAGAAGGGCTTTTATATATAGATTTTCGGCAGTGTCCTACTCTCCCACACAGTTACCCGTGCAGTACCATCGGCGCTAAAGGGCTTAACTTCCGTGTTCGGGATGGGTACGGGTGTTTCCCCTTCGCTGTCACCACCGAAAAAATTGTGATGCAAATCCATCAAAACGCTCAGCAAAAAATTTGTGGCTAAGCCGCACGGCCTATTAGTACCGGTAAGCTCAATGCATTACTGCACGTACACTCCCGGCCTATCAACCTTGTCATCTTCAAGGAGCCTTCAGGTCGCATGTTTCCATGCAACGGGATATCTTATCTTAGGGTGGGCTTCCCGCTTAGATGCTTTCAGCGGTTATCCCGACCAAACTTAGCTACCCAGCTATGCCGCTGGCGCGACAACTGGAACACCATTGGTTCGTCCATTCCGGTCCTCTCGTACTAGGAACAGCTCCCCTCAAATATCCTGCGCCCGCGAAAGATAGGGACCAAACTGTCTCACGACGTTTTAAACCCAGCTCACGTACCACTTTAATCGGCGAACAGCCGAACCCT
>JALOPH010000152.1 GCA_025453995.1 Desulfobacterales bacterium | reverse complement strand
GTTCTGGAAAAAACCGGCGCCACGGATAAATATATCGACTATATTGTGGCCACGGGCTACGGCCGGAAAGCATTGGGATTTGCCCATGAGGCGGTCACTGAAATCATGTGCCATGCCGAAGGCACAAAATTTTTATATCCCGGGGTGCGGACCATCATCGATATCGGCGGTCAGGACAGCAAGGTGATCGAGCTGGATGATCGGGGATTTATCCATAAATTTCAGATGAACGACAAGTGCGCCGCCGGCACCGGGAGATTATTGGAAGACCTCTCCACCCGGATCTTAAATATCGATATAGAAGAATTGGGCCCGCTGGCGTTGAAAAGCGAAAATCCCTGCATATTGAGCAGCGTCTGCACGGTCTTTGCCGAATCGGAAATCGTCTCTTATCTTTCGGCAAAGCGCAGCCGGGAGGATATCGCCCTGGGTTTGAGCCGGGCGATTGCCAAGCGCGTCATCAGCATGGGGCGTTCTGCCCAGATAAAGTATTCAGTCCCTATCTCTTTTTCCGGCGGGGTGTCTTTAAATGCCGGTGTTGTGCACGCCATTGAAAAGGAGCTCGGCAAGCCGGTCCTGGTTCCGGAAAATCCCCAGATGACGGCCGCATTGGGGGCGGCGGTGCTTGCCCCTTCCATTGCCATTCCACCGGTTTGATTGACATATCCTCCCCCATTTGCTATTCGCAGGCAGATGTCCATCCAAATCAATGAAAGGAGCGACAACGTGCACGTGACATTTTACGGAGCAGCCCGGGAAGTGACGGGCTCCATGCACCTGCTGACAGTGGATCAGGACCGGATACTGCTGGATTGCGGCATGTTTCAGGGCCGCAGGCAAGAGAGCGACCGGAAAAACAGAATGCTTCCCTTTGATCCCGGCATTATCACCAACATTATTCTATCCCATGCCCATATTGACCATTCGGGGCGGATTCCGCTGCTGGCGAAAGAAAAATTCACAGGGAGGATCATCTGCACCCGGGCCACCGCCGATGCATGCGGGTACATGCTCCCTGACAGCGCCCATATCCAGGAATCGGACGCCAAATATCTCAATTATAAAATGGTTCGCTCCCTCCTGTCCGAGATCAAGGAGAGTCCGCGGGAGAAATCACGAACTGCAAAAAGAATCAAATCTGTAAAAAGATTATTGAAAAAGGAGAAAGAAGAGTTAAACACGGACGTCATCAATGAAGTCAGCCGCAAATTCCATCTCGATGCGGTCACTCCCCTGTATACGGTCGAGGACGCCCAGCATTCGCTCTCTTTTTTGGACGGCATTCCATACCGCTCGCCGGCGGTGGTGGGGAAAAATTTGCAGTGCGTGCTTTATGACGCGGGTCATATCCTGGGGTCGGCCATATCCATCATCCGGATCAACGTCAACGGCAAAACGGTCAACGTTGGATATACGGGGGATATCGGTCGATTCGACAAACCGATTCTCAACAACCCGACATTGGATTTTGAAGAACCGGATCGCGACATTGAATTGTTGATCATGGAAAGCACCTACGGCGACCGGGAGCATGAACCGGTGGTGGACATGGCTCCCCATTTAAAGCAGGTGATCGGTGAAACCGTTGAGCGGGGCGGAACGATTTTAATCCCTTCATTTGCGTTCGGCCGCACCCAGGAGCTTTTGTATTACATCCATGAATTGTATCACCGCAGGGAGGTCCCCGAAATACCGGTTTACGTGGACAGCCCGCTGGCCACGGAGATCACCAGGGTGTTTTCCGAGCACCCTGAAATGTATGACACCCAGGCGCACCGGGATTTTCTGGAAAAAGGTGAAAATCCGTTTGTGTTCGACAAAGTCCGTTTCATCCAGTCTGTTGAGGAATCCATGGAGCTGATGCGTGAACGCCGGCCCCATATTGTCATATCCGCCTCCGGCATGTGTGAGGCCGGGCGGATCCTCCACCATCTGCGATACAAGATTCATGACGAGCGCAACACGATACTGATTGTCGGGTTTATGGCCGAAAACACCCTGGGCCGGCGCATTCTTGAAAAAGGGGAGGAATATGAGGCCTCCGGCAGAAGCGGCGCGGCCCCGGTATTGAAGTTTTTAAACAAAGAGTATCCGCTCAAGGCCCGGGTGGTCAAGCTCGGAGGCTTTTCCGCCCATGGCGACCGAAAGGAGATGCTCCATTTTATCAAAGCGTCCAATCTGCGGATTAAAAAAATCGCCCTGGTGCACGGCGAAGAAACGCCGATCCAGTCTTTTGCCGAGCTGCTTCGGGGCCAGGGATTCCCGGTGGTCCTTCCCAGGTCCGGTGAATCCCTGCGTTTGCCGATATAATAATGGATGGATTCGCCATGACGCCGGAAGAAAGGGCCCTTGTTGAAACATGGGGCCGGGATGTTAAAGAGCCAATGCGGTTGGCAGTGGCGTTGACCCGGGATCCCGGAAGCGACCGTATCCGGGATTTTTGCAGCACGCTCAATGTCCTTGTCCCGATGGTGAAGATTGATAAGGCAGATCCGGCGGACGATCAAATTCCGTTTATCCGGATACAAAAACAGATTGCATATAAAGGCGTTCCCCAGGGCCGCGAGCTTATTGTCTTTTTGAATGCCCTTATCGGAATTGAAATCCAAGAGATTCAAAAAAAATTGCCGGACGCGGGGCTTTTTGAAAAGATTCAAATTCCCGGTGTGTTGAAAATTTATATTTCCACCCAGTGCCCCTTCTGCCCCCAGGCGGTTTCGGCGCTGTGCGCGCTGGCGCGGCGCTCTGAAAAAATTCGTGTCGAGATTATAGATGGAGAGATGTTTGCCGAACGGGCACGGCTGGATCATGTCCGGTCAGTTCCCACGGTGATTTTGGATGATCAGTTCCGGTGGACGGGTTCAATCAGTATTGCTGAAATCATCGACATGATGATCAGCCGTGATCCTTCTCAGGCGGGCGCTCCGGCGCTTCGCAGCATTATTGAAGCGGGCGACGCAGCTGGGCTTGCTCACATGATGGCCCGGAGCAACAAGGTTTATCCGGCATTCATTGAACTGCTTATTCACCCCAAATGGCCGGTCAGGCTTGGCGCCATGGCGGCGTTTGAATATCTTGAAGAAATCAGCCCGGATCTGGCCGACGAGACGCGCTTCGCGCTGCTGCCCCGGTTTGGGCCTGCGGATGACGGAGTGAAGGGAGACATTGCGCACCTGCTGGGAGGGTCCAGGCATCCGGAGGTGAAATCCTGCCTGATCTCCGTGATGACCGGCGATTATTCACAGGACGTCCGCGAAGCCGCCAGGGAAGCCCTGGCATCGGTCCATATTTGAATTTGATGAAAAGATAAAAAAACCATGCTGGATCTGATTGATCTGGACATCCCTTCACTGGGATATGCCCAATTTATTGCCGCGTGGCTGTATGACGGTCCCGGAGGGGCCTTTCTGGTAGATCCGGGCCCGGCATGCACCATCCCCTTGCTGCTCGAATCCTTGGAAAATAGGCGTATCCGGCGTCTGGACTGGATTCTGCTCACCCATATCCATTTGGATCACGCCGGAGGCATCGGACATCTGGTAGAGAAGTTCCCCGATGCCCGGGTGGCATGCCATGAGCGGGCGGTGAAGCACCTGGTCGATCCTGACCGTTTATGGGAGGGTTCCCTCAAGGTGCTGGGAAGGGTCGCTCAAACCTACGGAGCGATCAAGCCGGTTCCGGCCGGCAATATCGTCACAAAAGGGGAGCTTGAATTTGAGGGCGGCATCCGGGCAATGGACGCGCCCGGCCACGCGGTTCATCATCAATGCTTTGTTTTCAAAGACTGGCTTTTCTGCGGCGAGCTGTTCGGCATCATGCTGGCTCGCGACAGAGACATTTATCTTCGGCCGGCAACGCCTCCCCGGATTGATCTGGAAGCTCTTTTTGCCTCCATGGACCGAATGGAGCCTGAAATAAACCGGCGGATCTGCTTTGGCCATTATGGTCACTTTCCAGATGGCCCGCGCATTCTGGCCATAGCAAGGGCGCAGCTTCAGCTCTGGGTCGATGTGATCGGTCGGCACGCGGCGGAATCCGATAAAAAATCGATTATGGCGGAGTTGATCAAAGCGGATCCGATCTATGCCGGGATCAGAGACCTTCCGGAACCGCTTTATAACCGGGAGGCTTTTTTCTCTTTAAACGCAATCAGCGGAATCTTGCAGGCCTTGAATCCAGGCTAACGTGTTTTAAAAAATCATCGATCCAGCGCTTCCCGGACAATCCGGGCGATATCCTGCAACAGATACGGTTTTTTCAGACAGGGCCCGGCCCCGAGGGATTGGGCGGCCTGTATCCGCTCTGATGTGGAAAATCCGGTGGCAATAACCGCTTTCATTTTCGGGTGATTCCGGATGATCTCTTTATAAGTGTCAAGGCCATCCATGCCGGGTTCCATGATCATATCCAAAACAACCAGGTCCACGCGGCGGGTTTTTAAATAATCGATTGCCGCTTCCCCGCTGGGAACCATGTGGACGACATATCCCAGTTGAGTCAGCAGGGCATGGGCGATTTCCCGCTGTTCCGGCAAATCGTCGACGACGAGGACAGATTCTCCGTTTCCCTTAAATCCATCAACGGCGAAATCTTCTTTTATGGCCGGCGCAATGTTTCTTAATGCCGGAAAGAATATGGTGATGGCGGTGCCCTTATCGGGGGCGCTCTGTACGTCTATATATCCGTCGTGATCCTGAACGGCGCCCCATACAAGGGTCATGCCGAGCCCTGAGCCGCTGCGGCCCATGATTTTTTTTGTATAAAAGGGCTCAAAAATTCTTTCTCTGTCCTCCTCGGCAATACCAACCCCCTCATCGATTACCTGCAATCGGACATAATCTCCCATTTTGAGTGAAACAGCTTCGGGCATGGGGGTGTCCAGATTGAAGTTTTCCGCGACAATGAGCAGTTTGCCGCCATCGGGCATGGCTTCTGCGGCATTGGTTATCAGGTTCATTATTACTTTGAGGATATGAATCGATGAGGCGGAGATGTTGAGCAGGCCGCTATCCAGGCGCGGAATCACATCGACCAGCGGATGATGGGTCATCAGATATTCATATTCCGGGCTTTTCAGGTAGTCCGCGATAATGTCATTGAGGTTGACAATATCCCGTTTGGGAATCCCCCTTCGCGCCAGCGTGAGAAGATCGGCGACAATGGCGGCGGCCCGTTCCCCTGATTTTTTGATGGTTTCGATGGGTCTTCGGAGCGGACTGGTTTCGGGAATTTTCATCAGCAGGAGATCAGGGTAGCTGACTATGCCCGACAAGATGTTGTTTAAGTCATGGGCCACGCCGCCGGCAAGGGTTCCGATAGCTTCCATCTTTTGGGCCTGGCGGAGCCGGTCGGCCATTTTTTGTTTTTCCCTTTCCGCTGTGATCCTATAGGAAATATCCCTGCAAATTCCTCGAAAACCGCATGGCTGATTTTGATTGTTTTTGACCAGGGCAACGGATGCTTCGATAAAGCAGGTTTCGCCGTTTTTTCGGATGAGCTTCCAGTCCAGCGCCTTGGCCGGTTGGCCTGTTTTAAACACATGGTTGAAGGTATTAAATATTTTATTCACGTCATTCGGCGAAGAAAAATGTCGGTAGTCCATCCCGATCATTTCCTCTTCGGAATAGCCGAGAATCGCTGACATGGAGGTGTTGAAAAAGGTAAAGCGGCCTGAGATGTCCACTTCATAATACCCTTCTTCGATATTGTCGAGAATCGATTTATACCGTTCATTACTTTCACGAAGCGCTTTTTCCGAACTCTCTTTTTCAGTCAGCAGGTGATCCACATCCATTTTGATAAGGGAGACGGCGTCAACGATCTGCCGGAACGGATGATCGTGGCCGACTTTGTGGAGAATTGACTCCGGAGTTTCGGTTTCCCAGCTGATTCCTGAAAGAATTTTATAAAGCTCATTGATCATTTGACTGTCAATGCCGTAACCCGGGCTGATGTCAGAATTTATTGTATTCAAGGATGACGAGGCGTTTGATTTGTGCTTTCGCGCCAGATCCATTGCTTGATCGAACGTGTCGACAACAAAAACATCATAGGGGGCTGTGGGTTTGGATATATTGATGGCAGCCCGCATGACCCAGCTGGCATGATAGAAAATAAGCATTTTAAAAGGGTGCCGGCGATGCCACTCCCTGATTTTTGTCACAAAGTAGCGCCGGGTTTTCATGTCGGCGCCTTTCATGGCGGCCAGATCCGACATCAGAAAATATGAACCGTGTTTAAGGCCGCTTTCTTCGACGACCCGGGTCTGGACCTCAAAGATGAGATCGATATACGGTTGTTGCGGCGAACCGACAGGCACCGGATGGAGAATATCGCCATCAATCACTTCAAATCTTAAAGAAAATCCATCACATTGAACCGTCCATTCTTTTTTTGTCAAAACAGAGGGGTCAGGCTTTTTTTCAATCAGGGGAGGGGTTGGGTCGCAGATAATATTGTTTAATCGAAGTATGTTAAGTCCCAGATCAATGGCTTCTGAAAGGTTTTTTGCCACGCGGACGTCAAATGGAAAAGAATAGATCCTTTTGGCAAACTCAATGCTGACTTTCATGATGGGGGATATGTTGCAAAAGATCACCGCGATCAGGTTGTCCCATTTCGATCGTTCATTAATAACAAGTTTTCGAGAGGATAGCGTTGCGCCGGTTAAATTTGAATAGTCCTGGATCTGAATGTACGGTGTGTTTTCAGGAATTCCAACGCGGACAACTTCATGATTAAGCTTTAAAGATTGTTCGGTATCTATCTCATTGGCATAGCCGGAAGGCTGGCTGATGAGAATATTCTTCCCCAGGACTTTATAATCATCCCAGTAGCGGCCGCCGAAATTTATTCTTTTCCATTCAGGGCGTTGCCATGAATGGAGTTTGTGAAATCCGGCGTTTGCCGATGAGGCTTGCTTCGTGTCATGGTTTTTTGGGGACATCGCAGGATCTCTTTGACGCTTGGGGAATCATTATCAATATATCCAGGGTATTGAGGAATGCCTTTATTGTAATTTTGTATATAATAGTTTTGGCAATTGAACAAGATCTTATTTATTCCTCCACAAAAATCCACCATTATTTAAATAAATCATTGTGGATTATAACTATTAAAATTATTAAATATAATAAAAAAAGATAAGATTTTTCTTGACATAATTGGATGTTTATTTAATATAAAAATTAAAAAAAAGTGGATTAAATTGGATATAAAGGGAGATCCAATTGTGATGTTCCGGGGGAGTTCATATCACAAAATAGACTCAAAGGGCCGCGTCATCATTCCCACGCGGTTTCAGATGGTCTTGAAAAACACCTTGAACTCCGGTGTGATGCTTTCCTGCCTTGACGGCGGCCTTGTCGCATATCCCTTTGATCAATGGAAAAAAATCGAAGAAAAAATACTGGCCCTGGCCGAAGTCAGCCACGGGCTGAGGCGGTTCAGGCGGGTTTTTCTGGGCGGAGCCTGCGAGTGTGCGCTTGACGCCCAAAATCGAATTCTGGTCCCCCCGGTTTTAAGAGATTACGCAAAACTGGAAAAAGATATCGTACTGGTCGGCGTTCTCGACCATTTTGAAATCTGGTCTGAAGAAAACTGGAAAAAAGAGTCTCAGATGCTTGAAGAAGAAGATATGCAGCGGGAGGAGGTTAAAAACGAAATTGCAAAGTTAGGGCTCTGATGCCATGGGGTTCCGCCATATCCCCGTGATGGTTGACGAAGTGGTGTCGTATTTGAACTGCGGTCCGGGAAAAATTTTTGTGGATTGCACTCTCGGCGGGGCCGGGCATGGAAGGGCCATACTGGAACAAATTATGCCGGACGGACTTCTGATCGGCATGGATCAGGACAAGGATGCCATAGACAACGCGGTCGTAGCGCTGAAGGAATATGGGCCCCATATCCGGCTGTACCATGATAATTTTATCAACCTCCCCTCAATATTGTCCCGAACCGGCACAATCTCAATCGATGGGATTGTCGCAGATTTGGGCCTGTCACTGTATCAGATTGAATCCAGCGGCCGGGGGTTCAGCTTCCGAAGAGACGAACCGCTCGATATGCGCATGAACATGGATTCAGATATTACCGCTGAAGATATTGTCAACTCCGAGACGGAAACCCGTCTTGAAAAGATTTTCAGGGATTACGGCGAAGAACGGTGGGCCGGGAAAATCGCCCGCTATATTGCTTCGGCAAGATCCAAAAGAAGCATTCGGACGAGCAAAGAGCTGGCGGAGATTGTCTGCAGGGCGATTCCCCAGCGCGCGTCGACTCCCCGGAAGATTCATCCCGCCACCAAGGTTTTTATGGCTTTGCGCATCGCCGTGAACAGGGAGCTTGAAATCCTTGACGAATTTATTGTAAGCGCCGTTGACGCGTTGAAGCCCGGCGGCCGGTTGTGCGTTTTATCTTTTCATTCACTGGAGGACCGCATTGTCAAGCATCGGTTCAGAGCGCTGGAAAAGGGATGCATCTGCCCTTCGGATTTCCCCCGATGTGTTTGCGGCAAACAGAAACAAGTCCGGGTGCTCACCCGGAGCGTGGTAAGGCCGACATCGCAGGAGGTTTACGCAAATCCAATGTCAAGAAGCACCCGCTTGAGAGCCCTTGAAAAAATCAGCGGGGAAAAAGGGGGCACAAAATGAAAAAAGTCAAAATATTGTTTTTAGGCATTCTGGTTGTGGGTATTTTTATCCTTGCAGCCATTGCGCCCGCGCGCACCAACAGTCAGTTCTTTCTGCCTGTCGGGTATTGCAGGCTTTGTCTCCAGCAGATGGATCGGGCGTGAGGATAGCAAACGATAAAGCTGTATGCTTTTATTCAATTATTTTTTATTTGGAACAAGAAATAAATGAACAGAAAAATCAAGCCCAGACTCGTCAGGTCTTGGGATATCTGGCTCGCCAGCGCGCTGACGGTTTTTTTTGTCATCGGATTTTTTTTCAAGACCTGGTGCGGCGTTCAATGCATCCGGACCGGATATGAAATCACAAATGCGCTGCATGAGCAGCAGAAGCTTCTCGATATGCAGAAGAACCTGACAATTGAATGGGGACGGCTCAAGTCCCCTCAGGTGCTTGGGAAAACAGCCAGCGAGCAGTTCGGACTGATCGTT
>JALOPH010000151.1 GCA_025453995.1 Desulfobacterales bacterium | reverse complement strand
CAGCAAGGCGGGAATCATGAGACTTTTTTATAAATAAGCGTCATGGATCATATCAAACAGATCATCGAAAGCCTCTTGTTTGTGTCGGATTCCCCGTTGTCCATAGAGCACATCCAGCGGGCCGTACCTGAAGCGTCGACAGAAGCCATCAGAAATGCACTCCGCGAGTTAATGGAGGAATATGAGGGCAGGAACGGCGGGTTTCTCCTCCATGAAGTGGCAGGCGGCTTTCAATTCAGGACTCGAAAGGAATTCAAGGAATGGATCCGGCGTCTGTTTCAGCCGACTCTGCCCAAACTGAGCGCAGCGGCCATGGAAACACTGGCAATAGTCGCCTACCGCCAGCCGGTGCTTCGAAATGAAATTGAGCATATCCGGGGGGTCAATTCCGGAAACAGCTTAAGAATCCTTCTTGAACGCAGGCTGATACGGGTGCTGGGGCGACGCGAAATCCCCGGCCGCCCGCTGGTTTATGCGACCACCCGAAAATTTCTGGAAACGTTTGATTTAAAAGATTTGAAAGACCTTCCCACGCCCAAAGAAATCGAAGGGATGGAAATCAAGGCGTTTCCGTCACCGCCCCAGGAGCCCCTTGAAATTACCGCCGATGAACCGGAGGCTTCCCCTGAGAATCCTCCTGAAAATATTGCTTGACTTATCGTCCTGCTCCACATTAAAAAAACAGAACATCACGGGCGGTTAACTCAGCGGGAGAGTGCTACCCTCACACGGTAGAAGTCGGAGGTTCAAATCCTCTACCGCCTACCAGGGAAATCAAGGACTTATGGAGAATCTCCTGAGTCCTTTTTTGTTTCTGCTACCATTCTCCTACCGGTCGTTTCAAAGATGGTATTTTCCAGACGGCAGGCAGCCTCCTGATTGACCTGCTTCATCAAATCCCCATCAATTTTATCAGCTTCGTTTTCCGGTGGTTTAATTTCTGAATAATTCACTGATGCAGTTTCCTCTTTGTTTGCGGTCTGCGTCAGATCTTCATGTTTTTCCATTGATTCTTCCTCCTTCAGTTCAGGTTTGCATTTTGTTTATTGTTTAACCATGCGATCACCTGGTCCATTTCAAACCGGCAGTATTTGCCGCATTTCAAATGAGGGATCTGCTCCTCGCCCGTCTGTCTGGTTCGGGAATAAATCCAGCTCTTGGGCACCTGTAATTCTGCTGCCAATTCTTCTACCGTTAAAAACTTCTTCATTTTCTGTTCCTCCTGTTGGGTTTGTTGCTGGCGGAGTTGCCAGGATGATATAAATATAACTATTTAAAATTAATATTTAAATGGTAAAACATTCTTATTCTAATGTCCGGAATGTTTCGGGGGATATTTTTTGAAGGCCTTAAGAAGAATTATTGCTGAAATGACAAAAGACTTTTTGGCTAAAATACAAATTGACAAATGTAACCTTTTAGGTTACGTCATGATTCATGATAAAATCATTCAAGCATAAAGGTTTGGAAAACTTTTTTTATCGGGGCGTCAAAAAAGGGATCAAGCCGGAGCATGCAAACAGGCTTGAGAGGATATTGGACAGGCTGAATGCGGCAAGCGATATAAAAGACATGAATTATCCCGGTTCCAGTTTGCATAAATTGAGCGGGGATAAGAAAGGACAATACTCAGTTCATGTGTCCGGCAATTGGAGGGTATTTTTTGAATTCATTGATGGCGATGCCTATATTGTAGACTATGATGATTACCATTAAGAGGTGAAGCTATGAGAAGCATGAAAAGACAACCGACTCATCCCGGTATTATTATAAAGAAAGACTATTTGGAGCCGTTGGCTATTTCCATAAAGGATATGGCTGGAATTTTGGGGGTATCCAGAAAAACATTATCAAAAATCATTAATGAAAGAGGGGCTGTCACCCCGGATATGGCGCTGCGCTTATCGAGAGCCTTTGACACAACGCCTGATTTATGGCTGAATCTGCAGAAAAATTATGACTTATGGCAGGCAGAATCCGTTTCAAGCGAATGGCAAAACATAAAACCAATATCTTCTAAACTTCTTCATCAAAATGCGTAAAGCATTGAACAAAAATAAATTCAAATTCCCTTAAAAGAATATGGTAACGGTGGTTTAATAAAACAAAAAGCCACCCGAATGCGTCTCTGATTGATTCCGGCTGCTACCATTTTGCAACCAGAACAAACAAAAAAGAGGGGCAAAATTGAAAAACAGGAAAAAGAATAAAGATGATTTATTCTTTATATTATTATCGGTTGGTATATCTTGATAACTATTTGAATTTATTTAAATTAGGCTCACACGGTAGAAGTCGAAGGTTCAAATCCTTTACCGCCTGCCAGACAATCATTTGATCGACTTATGGTGTTTGCCGTAAGTCGCTTTTTCTAATTCTTGCCTTCAATTACTGGTTATTATACAATTTCGCAGTCTCTATGAAGACGAATGCGTCTGCCATGTTAACCCAACGGCAACTATCTTTCTAACTATTAAATGATTGGATATAACGGAGTGAAGGACAAACTTAACCGTTTCACAGTATTATCTGCATTTTTTGTCGGCCTATTCGTTGTTTTTTCAAGCTGCGCCCGGAGCGGATTTCAAGAATTTTATCATCCGATTATACGTCCAAATAGGCTCCATCCCTCTCCTTACATTGAGTGGTTAAAACCTGACCAGGAACCCAAAGTTATTCAAACGGAAAATCTTGAAAGAGATATTATGATGCTTCTCTCCAAACGATATATTGTTCTTGGTTATTCTGATTTCAACGGTCCGTATGAAGATATGAAAAATGCTTCCGCTCAAGCCAAAGGAATCGGAGCCACTATTGTTTTAACCCAATGCACAAGCGCAGACACACAAACAGTGTATCTTAAAGGCAACAACCAACATGATGATTGGCCGCCGGATCAGGGATCAAAAGCAAATGAAATAAAAACAGGCGAGCCTTCCGCTGCCGATCAAAAACGTTATGGTCAAAAGGCTTTTTATTTTGTTAAAGATACTGAAAAGACAAAACTGGGAATTCGTCTCGCCAATTTAACTCAGGAAATGCGCACAAACTTGAATAGAAATACCGGCGCTTTAATTTTGGCTGTTTTGGAAAACTCGCCGGCTTCTGATGCGGATATTGCAAATGGAGACATTCTGATAGCCATTGACGACATTGAAGTCATAAATGCTGAACAGGTCGTCAATCTCAGCAATCAGATGAATGACTCGGTCCACTCGTGCTTATTTACGGTCCTTCGCCACGGCGAAGAGAAGCGAATCAAAGTTGAGTTTGGCAATAGCCATCCAAGCGATTAAATAGTTGGGCAAAATTTTCAGCCCTAAGGCATAGAAGAAAGGCTGATCTGCCGCGAAGCATTGCATCTGCGATCCTGATCCCATAGGAAACCGCTTTTAAGGAAAAATTATAGATGGGTTTTAACTTCGTCCGGTTTAAGAACCGGCAAGCAATTCAATGGGGCATTATCAGAGACGAAAAAATTTATCCCCTTCAAGGAGAGAATTTGCTCCTTTCTGATTTAATCCGGATCGGTCTTTCACACGCAATTTCTTTGACAATGAAGTGCAGGGGCGAATCTCTGGATGTCGATTCAGCTGAAATTTTAAATCCCGTGACTGCGCCCTGCCAGATTGTCTGCCAGGGGAAAAATTACAGCGAGCACCGCATAGAAACCGGCGCTTCACCCCAGCGGCCTGATTTTAATCTGCTGTTTTTTAAAGCGTCATCCGCGCTGTCGCCGCCCAAAGGCCGGGTTATCTGCCCATCCCATGTAAAACTATTGGATTATGAATTGGAACTCGGGCTGGTGATCGGACGGGATATCCAGGGGCCTCAGAAAATCACGCCTGAAAACATCGGTGATTATGTCTGCGGCATAGTCATGGTCAATGATATTTCCGCGCGGGATGTTCAGATTCCACAGGGCCAGTGGTTTAAAGGGAAAAGCTATCGAACCTTCTGCCCGGCCGGCCCCTACCTGTATATATTGGACAATTCCGATATTGAACGGTTGTCGGATCTGCAACTGACCTTAAAAGTCAATGGAGAGATCCGGCAGAACGGCAATACACGGGATTTGCTCTTTGGACCTGCGGAAACTTTGGCGGAAATCTCTCATATCATGGATTTGTGGGCAGGCGATCTGATCCTGACCGGAACCCCTGGCGGAGTTGCCCTGAAGGTGCCGGCTGAATTTGCTCACACAATGAATCCCTTGTTTTCTTCCGGACAGGAGCAAATGAAATTTTTTATTCAGAGCCAGCTAAACATTCCCCGATATTTAGACCATGGAGATGTTATAGAGTCCTCCATTAAAAGCAGCGATGGCCTAATTGATCTGGGTCTGCAGACGCTCGAAGTCATCAAGACAGCCCCGAAATCCGGATCTCGGGAACAAACAACTTAAAGGAATGCTTAAATGAGCAAAATCATTAACTTGCCGAGAAAAAATAATTTTTTCCTTAACGGAATTCGGGGAACACTGGAGCATCGCGCCACATGGCTTTATCTGCTGCTGAAAGAAGCGGAGAAAAATGGCATTGCTTGGGAAGCCATCGGATTCCCTGCAATCCGGGCCTGCGGTCACATGCATGGACAAAATCTCGTTAAGCTGAGCGGGACGAACAGTTTGAAAGGATTGAAAAGAAAACTATTCACGCTGCCGGCCCAATGGGTTTTTGAAATGAAGATATTGGACTCCACAGACAACCGACTTTCCATCGATTTCGGATACTGCCCGCTTGTGGCGGCCTGGCAGAATCTTGGCTGCAGTGATGAAGAGATCGTCAGGCTGTGCGATATCGCCATGGAAGGAGACCGGGGCATTGCCGAAACCTTCGGCGCAACCCTTGATATCGGTGAAACGATTGCCAGGGGATTCAATAAATGCCAAATTCGATTTTCAAAATAAATCAGCCCGACACCGTGGCGTTGGGTTTTCCCGAATTGAATCCAGGGGGCTTTTCACGCCAAGACGGTTTTTCGTGGCTACATGCGTGTAAATCATTGTGGTCTGCACACTGACATGGCCCAGTAAATCCTGGATGGTGCGAATGTCGTATCCGTTTTCAAGCATATGAGTGGCAAAGCTGTGTCTTTTATGCCGAATTCGGCATAAAACGCTATTCGTTTTTTTAGGTGAAAAAAATGATAAAAAAAAGTCTTATTGTAATTACTGTTTTCGTTTTGCTGATATTTAGCTCTGTGAGTCACTCACAATCCAATGAGGCACTCAAATTCATAAACAATACCGCTGAACTGGATCTTTTGATAGGAGAATGGTATTTTGTCAGTAACCAAAAAGGATCACCAATTTCAGCACCTCCATCATTCGACATCATTGAATTCCTTCCTCAACAGAAAATAAGGCTCCGGTCAACACTCGACAAATATAATTTTATGGGTTCCGTTGCAGTTACAGGGGACACTGTTTCATATACCTTTCAGCCTCCTGATGTAAAGGAACCAATAAAACATGACGTTAAAATGGCTTTATCTAATTCTGGTGGGCAATTAACTTTGGTCTATCGACAATTTAATGAGGAACGTGGAGTTTTATATAACCGACCGGCTCTGCTTCTTTCTGCTGATGTGGTAGGGGAGTGGTACGTTGAAGAACGAGGAGAGCGAGCAATAATGTTATTCAGTATGGATGGCAGCTTTTCACTTCAAAATAAGATGTTTGGATATTATCGGGCCTTCAATTCCTACAGAGGTCCCGCAATCATGGCGGCATTAAGGTACGGTGGACACGATACACTTGTTTTCTGGTTGTACGAAAGGCAGGGCAATAAGTTAAGGCTCACACAGGTAGGTGGGGAAATACCGCAAGAACAGACCGTTGTGTGGACGCTATCTGATTAAAAAAGAAGCACCTAACCATGTGCTGCTCCCACGCGGCACAGCCGCGCCGGAGAGCACCACGTTGGGTAAAAATCCACATTGACTATATGTATATAATCATGGTATACATAATTCATGGTTAAGCAAAAAAAAATACTGGAAAATTGTACCGGTTTTGAATGGGATCAGGGCAATCTCACCAAGAATTGGGATCAACATGACGTTTCAAGCGGGGAATGTGAACAAATATTTTTTAATAGACCTTTAATAATAAAACGGGACAAAGAGCATTCCAAAAATGAAAATCGATATTATGTGCTTGGTCGTACGAATGTAAATCGCCTGCTTTTTGCTGTTTTTACTGTTCGTAACGACAAAATCCGAATAATTTCCGCACGTGATATGACAGATGCGGAAATTGAAAGGTATCTAAAATGAAAAAGAAAATACCTAAATTTCAAAGTGAGGCTGAAGAGCGTCTTTTCTGGCAAAAACACGATTCTTCAGAATATATTGACTGGTCAGATGCAGCAAATGTCGTTATGCCTAAGCTTAAGCCTTCGACCCGATCAATTTCTATCCGTCTCCCTGAGTCCATGATTGAAGAGCTTAAAGTAATTGCAAATAAAAGAGACGTGCCTTACCAGTCGCTACTTAAGATTTTTATATCTGAGCGAATTGACGCTGAACTGCATCACTAATTTTAGCTGCGCAGAACCTTATTTTTCACAGGACGCCAAGCTGCCGGCGCCTGTGAAAATTTTGTTATGCCGTGATTGAAACTACGGGGCACTATAACAGACGAACTCGGGGGCAAGATTGAATAGAGGAAATCATCCACATCCGGGAAATGGAAAAGTTCACCCTGGAGTTCTAGTCTTCCCCGGTTGGGAACTTTCCAATGAAATCGCTGCATAATCCTCTGCTGCAAGGGATGGCGCAAAAACGCGCCACCCCTTTCAGTATGTTTCGCCTTCAAATGACTTGACATTGATTGCCTTATTACGTACGATAAATCGTACGTAAAGGAGACTCACGATATGACTACCCTGACAGCAACGGAAGCAAGAAAGCGTTTGTATAGTCTTGTGGATGAAGTGAAGGAATCTCATGAGCCGATTCAGATTGTTGGCAAGAGAAGCTCTGCTGTCCTTATTTCTGAGGATGATTGGCGAGCGATCCAGGAAACTTTGTACCTCACTTCCATACCCGGCATGCGTGAATCCATCAAGGAAGGACTTGAGACCCCTGTAGACGAGTGTGATGAGGATGTTGACTGGTGACCTGGCGGATAGTCTTTACCAAGCAGGCAAAGAAAGACGCCAGGAAGATCGCACATTCCGGGTTAAAACCTCAGGCAGAACATCTGCTTAAAATTCTCAAAGAAGATCCTTATCAAACTCCCCCACCTTTTGAGAAGCTTATAGGAGATCTCTCTGGAGCATGCTCCAGAAGAATCAATATACAGCACCGGCTGGTATATCAAATAATCGATGACACAAGAACAGTAAAAGTTATCCGCATGTGGGCGCATTACGAATAGCAGATACAAAACAGGCGAACAATTCAATCCATCTGACCCGGCGCTTGCGCCGGATCAGCTGATCTCCGCCCTTATGCCTATGGAAAGATTTTTGTAAATAGTGCCCGAACGGAAACCGCATCTTTGGGTCAAATACTGCGTTCTCGAAATTTTTTATCCTCGACAAAGCGCCGCTACGCCTGCGGTCAAAAAATTTCTGCGGCCTTGTCTTTGAACAAAATCTACAGTTTCCGTTCAGACACTAAATAAGTAAATCTTTTTTTGATGGATGTAAAATCGTCTCCGGCCATCGACAACCGGGCTGAAAAACAGATTCCCCTGCCTCTTCTTCTGCCTGAAGGAAAAAATCATAACGCCTTCTTGTAAATTTCAAGGGCGTCTTTTAATTCCACTTCCCTGGGATTGTAAATCAAGGCGCCGTCATTAATGGCGGCTTTTGCTGCTTCATTGAGCTTTTCTTTTTTAACTCCCGCATCGCTTAATTTGATCGGCAGTCCGGAAATTTGGTTTAAGCGCTCAAGCAAATTCCGGATCTGCTCGATGGCTGCCCTGGCCTGGTCTTTGGGTTTAAGTCCCTCCGCCGGCCCTCCCAACAATCCTGAAAGTTCGCCAATATAATGGGCGGCCTTTTTAATATTGTATTCCAGGCACCAGGGAAGCAGAATGGCGTTGGCCATGCCGTGGGGCACATGACAGACGCCGCCGATGGCATGGGCCATGGCATGAACCATGCCCACCATGGAATTGGAAAACGCGATCCCGGCCAGCAGCGCCGCATTGGCCATCCCCATGCGCGCTTCCATGTCCTTGCCGTTTTCCGTGGCCCGTATGAGGTATTGCTGGATCAGTTCTATAGCGGTTTTGGCATACACATCCGCCAGAGGATTTTTTTGCAGACAGATATAGGCTTCCACCGCATGGGTCAGAGCATCCATGCCGGTGGCGGCCGTGATTTTGGGAGGCATGGTCTGGGTCATTCTCGGATCAATGACCGCAATATTGGGGTAGAGTTTGTCGGAGACAAAACTCATCTTCAGATTGGTTTTTTCGTTCCGGATGACCGCGGCCTTAGTGACTTCCGAACCTGTGCCGGCGGTCGTCGGCACTGCGATCAGCGGATGCAGGTT
>JALOPH010000150.1 GCA_025453995.1 Desulfobacterales bacterium | reverse complement strand
GTTTGCGTTGAAGAAATTAAAAAAGAGATCGATCTGATTGATTATATATGCTTCACCATTTACGGGAAAAAAGAAACCATGACTTAGCTATGACGGGGATAAAAAGCGCCGCCGCCGTTTATTTCAAATTCCAGATATTCTGCGCCTCTTCTTCTGCTTGCTTTTTTAACGGCGGCTTTTCAGCGAGAGATTCCGCCTTTTTGAAGCTTTGATAGGCCTTGTTAAAGTCGTTGTTTGATTTATAAGCTTTCCCCAGATCCAAATAAATCTGAGCTTCATTTGGCGCCACTTCTAAGGCTCGCTCCATGGACTTTATCGCCTCTTCATAATTTCCCATGGCCATGTAGGTCAACCCCAGGCCGTGATGAGCCTTGGGAAAATCGGATTTAAGCTCGATGGCTTCTTTATAATACGAAACAGATTGATCGTATTCCTGAAGTTTATAATAGACAAAACCCAGGTTGGTCAGAGGATAATGCGGAGTTAGATAGAGCATGTCATCTTTTGCCTTCAAAAAGCACTTAATGGCCGATTGCCAGTCTTCTTTCTCCATGTAAGCGGTCCCCAAATTGTTTAAACCCGGGGTATAATCCGGCTTTATGTCGAGAGCCTCATTGAAATTCTCAATGGCCTGATCCGGAGAACCCTTTGCCATATATACCAAGCCCATGTCATCGTAAAGCAAATGATCATCAGGATAAATGTCTTCCGCCTTTTTAAATTCCCGGAGAGCTTTGGTGTATTCCTTCTGGCTCATATAAGCTTCGCCGAGTTGTCTCAAAGCCTCGCTTTGACCCTTTTTGACCGCCTTATCGCTGGAGGCGCAAGCAACCTGAAAGATCGCCATTGTCAAAACAAATAATGTTTTCCAGATTTTTTTCATTGCAATATCCTATTGAATCAAATGCACTACGCGAATTCCGGAATGATTTAGAAAAGATATCAGATACGGATGAACGGGAACCGATGCGACAAGTGTTCCGAGATCTTCGGGGTTGTTGGAGTATTCAATCAACAGGCCCGTCACCTGAAACGATGAATTATGAATCCTGCGTCTTTCCGCCCCCCAGAATGTCGGATTTTCCTTAAAACTGATAGATAAGCCCTGCATCAGTTTCTTTATTATGGTCAAACCATCATCTGAAGGTTTTATCTGTACCACTCGAAAACCTGTGGTTTCAGCTGACTTCACGGCATCGCCCTGCAAATCTCCAAAGTCGACAAGAATATCCCTGCCGGGTCCGGCTGATAACAGATTGGACAACATCTTAACTTTGAACCCGGCGTAGTCAAATGTCACCTCAATCTGTTCCTCATAACTGAACTTAAACGCCGAAGCCAATCGCCGGACAAATTGCTGGGGAATTGCCTCCCCCGAAAGGGTTGCAACTGTCTGCGCCGATGCGTTCGATATATCATAGCGTTGCACCGGCCCGAAATACGACTCGCTGTCGATCCATTCGGAAATATCAATCATCATGGTTGCAAGATAAAGTTGAAATGCGTTCGGCGTCTTCTGATCCTCAATGTCTATAAGCGTCAAACAGGTTTTGCCCGGCGCATTTTCTTTATCGAAAATATATTCCCCTTGAACGGAAACAATGATCCCCTTGTCTTCAAAGGTGACTTTATTGTCACATCCCCCCCTGTGAATAAGCGGGCACAAAGGCGTTAAAAGGTCCCGGATATCGGCTTGTTCCGGTACATTGACAACAATCAGGCTTTTCCAGAATGACTGAATGACCTCCTGATCCGGCAAAGGAAGGTCTTCTCCCTGAACAAGGAGCACTTTCTGGCCTGAATCCATTTCCATTACCGGCGTGGCCGAAAGATCCAGCTTTAAGTCCCTGTAGCCTTTACGTGGGAAAAAATACTCCCCCTGGTCCAGCAAGTCAGCGCCCAGAATCCGGGCTGCTTTTCTAAAAACGCTGATGCCCGTTGCAGATGCGGGTTTGGCCAACAAAAGCGGCGCCGGTTTTTCAGGCTTCGGAACCGGAATTTCTTTCTTTAACGCAACCGTCTCCGCCTGGGTCGGCGGGGCGCTCTCAGGCGTTTCAACCGGCTTAGCGATCTGTTCGGGTTCCAGTATTTCAGGCAAAGCCGCGATTTCCGGCAGTTCAGTCAGTTCCTCAGTCTCCGGAAGGACTTCGATTGGAGGCAAAGAGGCGATTTCCGGAAGCCCGGCCATTTCAGGCAAATCAGCGATTTTCATCGGTTCCGGGATTTCAAGAGGCTCAATTTCTTCAATTTTTTCAGGTTGTTGTTCAGGAGCTGTCGTCGCCTTTGATGCAGCGTCCTCTGTCACCAGAAGCCTGCCGGACTCGTCAAACAACCCCGGATACCATGATTCCTCTTTAATGGAAGCCTCGGGCAAATTGATCTTCTGACCGACATGAATTGTATTCAGATCCTTGATATCCGGATTTAAAAATTTAAAAATTTCCTCGGCCTCTTTATATGTCCGGCCTTTGGACGCGCCGAACTGAAGGGACAGCAGCCTGGAAACGCTGTCTCCCTGGGCGACGATATGCTGGGTGGATTTTCCATGAATTTGAAGCGGGATATTGGTGATCGTGAGCAATGGAATGGAAACAACGCCTGTTTCCTGACCTTCCAATGTGCCGGGTTCGATAACCTTCAACGGCACCAGGATGCGCTGATTGGGGTAAATCAGATTGATGTCTAAGACGTCCGGATTCAGACGCTTGAACATCTCCATAAACCAGGACAGATCCATGCTCGCGATTTCGCCTTTTTCTCTGAAAACTTTGAGCACGTAATCATTTTCTCGGACAATATAAGGATCGCATAACACATCCTGCCCCCGATCCCGGCAAACCACAAACTGCTTTTCCATGTATGTGCCGTAAACAGCCGATGATACAACCGCGCAACCTGCTAAAAACAGAACCAACCATCTGAAAATATTTATTTTCTTCATCAGGCTATATCCTTTTTAAGTCAAGAAGGGTGGCTATCTCTTCTGAAACCCGCTGAATAAACCGTTTCAACGCATCGCCTTCCAGGGGTCTTCCGGGTTGGGGAACCTGCTCGACGTCAGCGGGATGAATGAAAAGAGGGGCGTTCATCAGATCAGCCCTGGGAGTCACTTCATAATCACCTGGGAATCTGTTTTCAAAATACATGTCCTGAAAACCGGAAAACTTGAGGGCATGGGCCGTGGAATCGACAATAGCAACCTCGCCTGGCCCCACCCACCCGTTTTTTAAAGCAACAGTCAATCCGGCCAGACACTCTCCGCCATGGGTGCAGGCCACATGGCCGTTCCGGTTGGCTATTAACTGCCAGTCCATGATTTCCTGCTCGGCGACCTGGGCCATAAATATCTTTTGCGCGCCTGCTTTCTGATTATATTCATCCACTAAAAACATCACCCGGGGCATGGAGACCGGATTGCCGATCATGGCGGCCTGGGCCACACTGGGCCGGACGGCAACAGGCACAAACCGACGCTTTGCGGTGTCCGGCTCCAGGTAATACTGATACACCGGATTGGCGTGTTCGGACTGAACACCGATGATTTTCGGAAGATGATCGATGATCCCGGCGTCGAAAAATTTTAAAAACCCGCTCATGACTGCGGTAATATTCCCGGCATTGCCGATGGGTACCAGAACAACTTTGTTTTTCACATCATATTCAAATGCCTGGGCGATTTCATAGGAGTAGGATTCCTGTCCGAGAATGCGCCACGCGTTCTTTGAATTGAGCAGGGCCACGTTGAAGTTTTCTGACAACGATTCCACGATCTTCATGCAGTCGTCAAACACTCCGGGAATCTCAAACACCATTGCACCGCTCCCCAGAGGCTGTGCAAGCTGCTGGGGGGTGACTTTCTTGTGGGGCAGCAGCACGGCCGACTTGATCGCCGGCTGAAGATAGGACGCATACAGTGCGGCGGATGCGGATGTGTCGCCCGTGGACGCGCACACAGCGAGCACATCGGAGACATGCCCTTGTTGAATCAGGTAATTGATGTAGCTCAATGCGCTGGCCATCCCCCGGTCTTTAAACGAAGCGCTGGGATTCTGGCCGTCATTTTTAAAATAAAACCGCGCCCCTGCCCTCTCCTGAATCCGGCCGTTGGCCTCGATGACCGGCGTATGCCCTTCGCCCAGATAAACAATCGATTCCAGGGGCATCACCGGGCCGATGAATTCATGAAACAGATAAATCCCCTTAAGGGCCGGTATGGTGAGCATTTTTCTGAAATCAAAAATCCTGCGCCAGGTTTTTCCGGCTGTCGATTTCAGCCGGTCCCTGTCCGTGTCATAAATCAGCAGGACCTGACGGCAGGACGGACATGTATAGAGAAGCTTTTCAATGCCGAATTCCTGGCCGCATCCCAGGCACCGGTAGATCAATTTTCCGGATGGTCTGGGGATAATATAATCCTGAATGTCTTTGGGAAAATCTTCTATTTTCACCGCGTGATTCTTTCCTTGCCGCCCATATAAGGCCGTAATAATTTCGGGATGACAACGCTTCCGTCTGATTCCTGAAAGTTCTCCAGAATGGCCGCGAATGTCCGTCCCACTGCAAGCCCCGATCCATTCAACGTATGCACCGGCTCTGTGCCTTTCTTATCTTTTCGCTTGAACCGGATGCCGGCGCGCCTTGCCTGAAAACCTTCAAAATTGCTGCACGAAGAAATCTCCCGGTATTTTTCCTGGCTGGGCATCCACACCTCGATGTCATAGGTCTTGGCGGACGAAAAGCCTAAGTCCCCGGTGCAGAGCATAATCACTTGATATGGAATTTCAAGCAGTTGCAGAACAGATTCCGCATCCTTTAACAGTTTTTCCAATTCATCATATGAAGTTTCCGGTGTGGTGAATTTCACCAGCTCCACCTTGTTGAACTGGTGCTGGCGGATCAGCCCACGGGTGTCTTTCCCATAAGAGCCTGCTTCAGACCGGAAGCACGGTGTATAGGCCGTATAATAAATCGGCAGCCGGGATTCATCGAGAATTTCGTCCTGAAAAATATTGGTGACCGGGACTTCCGCCGTTGGGATGAGAAAAAAATCCCGGTTCTCCAGCTTAAACAGATCCGCCTCGAATTTCGGAAGCTGGCCGGTGCCGGTCATGGTTTTCCGGTTAACGATAAACGGAGGCAAAACCTCGGTATATCCATGCCGGATGGTGTGAAGTTCCAGCATGAAATTAATCAATGCCCGCTCCAGGCGCGCGCCGTCTCCAAAATAAAGCGGGAATCTCGCCCCGGCGATCTTGGAAGCCCTCTCAAAATCCAAGATGTTCAACTCCTCTCCGATGGTCCAATGGGGCTTGGGCTCAAAATCAAACTTTCTTGGCGTACCCACCTTCGTAACCACAAGGTTTTCGGCTTCGCTTTTGCCAGTGGGAACCGACGAATGGGGGAGATTGGGAAGCATGATCAATATCTCATTGATCTTTTCCTCACTGATCGTAAGGTCCTGTTCCAGGGCCTTTATCCGCGCCGACACTTCCCGCATTTCAAGCACCAGATTCTGGGCATCCAGGCCTTTTTTCTTCAATGCTGCAATTTCATCGGAATTTTTATTGCGGCGATGGCGGAGATCGTCGATTTCAGAGAGTATTTCCCGGCGCCTGGATTCCTCGGACTGAAACGTATCCAGAGCCGCCGTATCCCCCCGTTTTTCCAGGGCCTGACACACCTCCTCTAAATTTTGTCTCACGAACTTGATTTCAAGCATACAATACCTATATTTTTAACCAAAATTTGCGTAATATATCTTAATAAATGAAAAAAATTACCATGCATATAAATGTTCGTCAATCATTATTGCAAATTTTACGATAATATGATATTATTTTTATTCAATAAAACTTTGAATGGCGGATGGAGTGGATCGATGGAAGATCTGAAAGAGAAAAAACTGGAGCTCAGAAAAAAAATTGAAAAAAAGCTTAACACGCTTTCCAGGGATGACGTCCGCAAAAAATTGAAGCGGATTGAAAATCAGCTGTTTGAATTTCCCAATTTCGTGGAAGCGGCAACGGCTCTTTTGTATTTACATCGAGCGCATGAGGTAGACTCCCGCCATATTCTCAAACGATGCAAACAGATCGCCAAAGAAATTGTCCTTCCCCTATTTAATTCTTCTTCCAATGGCGTGCAAATTTTTAAAGTCAACAATATGAATACCGACCTCAAAACAGGCCCCGGGAATGTGCTTGAACCAGACCCTGATCGCTGCAAGCCGGTCAATATCGGAGATATCGATATCGCCATCATCCCCGGCATAGCGTTTGATGAAAAAGGGGCGCGGTTGGGGGATGGTTCCGGTCATTATGACCGATTCATTCCCAAACTTCCGCCAACCGCCAGAAAGGTCGCGGTTGCGCTCGAAGAGCAGATCACCTCGTCCATTCCCATGGAATCCCATGATAAACATGTGGATATCATTATCACGGATAAGCGGATAATTTATAAGATATAAATGAAACCTGTTGTCGCCATTGTCGGCCGCCCCAATTCCGGAAAATCCACCCTTTTCAACCGGATTACCAAAACAAAGGATGCGCTGGTGGATGATTTCCCCGGCGTGACCCGGGACCGGCATTACGGTTCAGCATCCTGGAACGGCACGGAATTCACCCTTGTGGATACCGGCGGTTTTTGCGGAACCGATGCGGACGAGCTGTCGGTTTTGAGCCGACAGCAGGTGATGCAGGCCATTGAAGATGCTGACGCCGTCGTCCTTCTTTTAGACGGCCGCGCCGGGGTTTCTCCCTATGACCATGAGCTCATGGAACTGCTCAGGAATTTCCCCCGTCCAGTTTTTTATACGGTCAACAAAATAGACGGGTCCGGGCGGGAGCCCCATTTGTATGAGTTTTATAACTTGGGAGTGGATGCCCTCTTCCCCGTATCTGCTGAAGACGGGTATGGGATGTCGGATTTTCTGGACGCGCTCACCCGGGCTTTGCCGGCATATGGTTCCGAACCGTCTACCGAAGCGTTAAAAGTAGCGGTCATCGGAAGGCCCAACGTGGGCAAATCCTCCCTGATCAACCGGATTCTGGGGGAGGAACGCGCCATTGTCAGTGAAATTCCCGGCACCACCCGGGACGCCATCGACACCCCCTGCTCCATCAATGGGAAATCGTATCTCCTGATCGACACAGCCGGTATCCGCCGGAAAAAACAGGTGTCCGCCAAAATTGAAAAATTTTCCATTATCAAGGCGTTAAAAAGCATCGATCGGTGCGACATCGCCTTGATTGTGCTCGACGCCCAGGAAGGGGTGACCGAACAGGATGTTAAAATCTCAGGCTATGCGTATGAACGCGGCTGCGCCTGCATTTTTATATTCAATAAGTGGGACCTGGTGAAAAAAGACAGCAAAACATTGCAGCAGTTTGTGGATCAAATCCGATACAGCGCCAAATATTTAAATTTTGCCCCGGTCATTCCGGTGTCTGCCCTGACCGGAAAGAATGTTGCCAAAATTTTTCAGGAAGTTGAACTGGTCCATCACCAGTATGCGACCAAAATCGCCACCGGCCCGCTCAACAAAATTTTTGAGCAGGCTGTTGAAAAGACCGAACCCGCCATGCATCACGGCAAGCGGATACGATTTTATTACACCACCCAGATTGCATCCGGCCCCCCGACGTTTGTCTGTTTTGTCAATTACCCGGAGGGCGTTCATTTTTCATACCAGCGATACCTGGTCAACCAGATTCGCGAAGCTGCCGGCCTTGATAAAACTCCCATCCGTCTGTTCTTGAGGAAGCGGGAGGAAAAAGAGAACCGGCCCCGGCCGCCTTCTCCCCAAAAGCATAAGGGGAAAAGGCGGAGGCAATAAGGGAAAATGGCTTTTCAAAAGCACAGATAAATTATCATTATTAGTGAGTATCAAACCTAACAGCAAGAAATCATAGTATCAGTGCTATGAACTTAAGCCCCCCTTTCACAAAGGGGGGTTGGGGGATTTCACAGAGCGCCTTAAACTCCCCCTGAATCCCCCTTTTCAAAGGGGGACTTTGAAACAAATGGGTTTAAGTCAACAAAATCGACTGCGGGATATTAAACGATTTTCAAGTCATGATTCGATATTCCTTGTTCGATATTCTGCGGCTTACAAAGTGATCCATATGAGCGATTCAGACACCCTGGATTTGTTCGAGCATCAGGCAAAAAAAGCAACCGCAGGCCAGCGCCCCCTGGCGGACCGGATGCGGCCGACCCGGCTGGATGACTTCATCGGACAGGAACACGCAGTGGGCAAAGGAACCCTGATCCGAAACGCCATTGAGCAGGACCGGATTTTTTCCATGATCCTCTGGGGCCCGCCGGGAACCGGGAAAACAACCCTGGCCCAGATCATCGCCCAGCACACCAAGTGCTATTTCGTCCAATTCTCCGCCGTGCTTTCCGGCGTCAAGGACATCCGCCAGGTCATCGACACTGCCAAAGATCAACGAAACCTCCACCGGAAGCGGACCATCCTGTTTGTGGATGAAATCCACCGGTTCAACAAAGCCCAGCAGGATGCGTTCCTG
>JALOPH010000321.1 GCA_025453995.1 Desulfobacterales bacterium | reverse complement strand
ATTAAAGTCGTGGAACATTTTTTGCCGCTGTATGTCGGAACTTACAGCGCGGCGCCTTACCGACTTGATTTTGCGGATTTTCATCCGGAAAAAGCCCTCGGATTTTTGCCCCACGAACTTGATTTTACACATCTTCGCATGATCTGGCGACGGTGGAAGAAAAAAGCCAAGCTCAAGGTGTTCGGGCGACCGTTCACGCCGTTTGGCCCTGAATGGCTGGATAAGGCATTAAGCGCTGTTTTCAGGCTGAAAGGGGATTTGGTTCACGATTTCAGGCTCATTGATTATTTCGTATGTCTGATGAGCACCGACCAGAGCCCGGCATTGGATGGCACCATTGGCAACGACATCCGGTTAAGAAACGATTTGTCTTGCATGGGGGTGTTTGACAGCTGCATGTCGCCATATCTTCTGTATCGAAACCGTGCATGTTCCGCCATGGGATTCTCGGGCTTTGAAGGCCGCTATTACAGCCTTTTCGAAAACATTACGGAGGATATGGGAGACGCGGCAGGTCTGCAAACCCTTCTGACCTGTTTGGCATTCAAATATATGTTTACCGGTCAGATCTCCCATGCGTCTATTCCGGATAATCCCACAACTGAAAGCGAGCGGCGCCAGATTTTTTTCGGGAGCGCCATCGGTATTCCTACTTTTTTTGTTTCTAAAAACTCCCGGAACCAGTTCATGCGTAAAATTCTCAGTAAAACGGCTAAGATACGATCCAGCCGCCGTTATCCGGGATATTTCCGGGTATATCATATTGAATACAAAAAAGCCCTTATCAGAATTCTCAAAGAGGACGCCTCAGACTTGATCGAGATGATGGGGTTAAGGCAAACCATCGACAATCTTTTCCGGAGGGTGGATGCTTGGGGGGACTGTGCAGCGGCCAGCCGTTTGACAAGGGGCATTTTGAATGAAGCCGGCGCGCTTTCTCCCATGGAATTGACAGGCGATGAATTCAATGATGCGGCAGAGAAATTTTATCGGGAGACTTTGCGCAAACAACACATGGAAGAAGCTTTTGAGCTTGTCCTACAGACGGCAAAAGATTTTGAGGATAACAAAATCAGGGCTGACCATCATTTCAAACAAGCCATGTGGAACCTCATGGGCGGGAAGAATGTCTATGAATTCATTGAGCCTTTAAAAAAGCAAATCATCAATCATTGCGCCGGCATCGAGGAGTTAAAGAAATTTATCTGCATCCTCATCCTGCTTATTTATGCCGGTTTGATTCAATCTGAAAGGCAAATGCATGCCGGAAGGGAAAATGATCCATCAATATATTGAACGCAACACTTCTGAAGTCAGAAACGAAAAAATTTTCGGGGATAGAATCGTTAATTTTATTTATTCAGATGCGAAGGAAAACATCGAGGTTTTGTATAATGCGGCGATTTCTGCCCGAATGAGCGCATTGCTCGGGCATATTAATTTCACCCTCCCATTTGGCAATCTTCTGACCGGCTCAAAACGACTGATGAAAGAACTGGGAATTAACTTTGCAGAATGCGTGGATGCCGGAAGCAACTTAAACAACGCGCGTAAAATATTTGAGAGAAAAATTAAATACTGGGAATGCCGCCCCATGTCCCAAGATCATGGCGTTGTTGTTTCTCCGGCGGATGCCAACATGCTGGTGGGTTCATTTTTAGATTCTTCCCGAATATTTTTGAAGAATAAATTTTTTTCTTATGAGGAGATGTTTGCCTCCAATGAAAAGCATGACGATAAAAATAAATGGCTCGATGAATTCAAAAACGGTGATTTTGCAATTTTCCGGCTGACGCCGGAAAAGTACCATTATAATCATGCCCCTGTTTCCGGAAGAGTCCTCGATATTTATGAAATTTCCGGTGCATATCATTCATGCAATCCGACCGCAATCATCCATGCCGTGACGCCTTTATCAAAAAATAAACGGGTAGTGACCATCATCGATACGGATGTGGAGGGGGGGACATGTATCGGGCTGGTCGCCATGATCGAAGTGGTTGCATTGATGATCGGAGACATCGTCCAGTGTTACAGCGATCATCAATATGAGGCGCCCCAAGACGTAATTGCCGGCATGTTTGTGTCAAAAGGCCAGCCAAAAAGCCTTTACCGGCCGGGAAGCTCAACGGATGTGATCGTGTTTCAAAAAAATAAAATTAAATTTTGTGATGATATTATCAACAATATGTACCGGATGGATGCCAGAAGCCGTTTTTCACAAGGATTCGGAAGGCCCCTTGTGGAAACCTCGGTGACCGTCCGTTCAACGATTGCGTATCGGAGAACAGAAAAATGAATGATGAATTTTTTATTGGCGGATTCGCTTTCCTCCTGACCCTGTTTTTGGCGTGGGGATTTAAAGTGCTGCCGGCTGAGAAATGGCAGTTTATTGCAGCAGTGCCCATCCGCAAGATAGACGCCCATACATGGTCTGGAATGAATTTAACCTATTACGGTTTTTTTTCGTCAACCGCTTATCTGATTGCCATCGCCATGTTATGCGTTTTGCTCGGCGCCATCGGCATACCCCCATTGGTAATTTTCATCATGACCCTGATGATTCTGATTCCATGCGTGCCGGCATCGCGCCTGGTAGCCCGTTTCTTCATCAACGTCTTGAGATTTTAATCATACTCTCAGCAATATCCATAAGCTATGCCATAGGCGAAGGCATCGGCCGTCTGGCGTGCATCAGTTTCGGATGCTGCTATGGAAAACCGGTCAATTCATTGTCGCCTTTACTGAGATTGATGTTTCGCCGGTTTTATTTTGTATTCCGAGGGAATACCAAAAAAATTGCTTATGCCGATGGTCTTGAAGGAGCCCGCATACTGCCGGTGCAGGCTATGACTTCGGTGATTTTATGCGCAACCGGCATTGCGGGGGGCTATTTTTTTCTCAAAGGCTATTATGCGGAGGGGTTTCTTGGCGTCATCTCCGTGACTCAGATCTGGCGGTTTGCCTCTGAATGCGTGCGCGCGGACCATCGGGGCGGGCTAAAAATATCCGCTTATCAGATCATGGGATTGATAACGATATTTTATTGTTCAGGGGTTGCAGTTTTTTTTCCTGTCGCATCCACACCATCGCATAATATTGTGGCCGGATTGTCATCGCTGTGGAACCCGACCATGATTTTGTTTTTGCAGGCGCTGTGGGTGGTGATATTTTTCTATACCGGTAGGAGCCGCGTCACTTCCGCTTTTCTATCTTTTCGTGTGATCAAAGAAAATATTTAATTTTCAATGCTCCCCGTCGATTTCCACGAATTTGTGTTTGACGTTGACGCCGTCCACAAAAAACGTGATCTGTTCGCCGATGTTGATGGCCATGTCGCCGATGCGCTCAAGGCATCTTGAAATAATGATAATTATGATGGATCTTCTGAAATAGAGTATCTGGGTATCGTATTCAGCAACCGCTGAAGAACTTTTGACCATGTGGGCGATCAGATTTTGCAGGACTTCAACGGTGTATTGGTCGGCCAGGTCATCCATTTTTCGAATGGCAATG
>JALOPH010000149.1 GCA_025453995.1 Desulfobacterales bacterium | reverse complement strand
GATGGCGATCCAGTCCTTGGCCGCACACGTGGTGGTGACGTTAGGGTCCTTGATTCCTTCCGCCACTTTTACGGTGTCATTGGCCACGCACACGGTCCATTCGCCGCCGCCGGTTCCGGTTATTTTGTACCCATAGTTGGCATTGATGCCTTTGATCCCGTCCGGGTTGACCCGGGATTCCATGGTGCCGAAAATATCGGCCACCGTGACTTCGGGCGCACCGGCTTTCTTGGGTGTGCCTTTGACGGCCCATTCCCGCAGGGTCTTTTTAAGGACTTTGCCGATGGGGCTTCGAGGGAAATCATCTTCCAAAAGTTCAACCATCTTGGGAACCTTGAAGCTTGCCAGGTTTTTCTTGCAGAATTCGATGACTTCTTCTTCGGTCAATGAATCGTCCTGGGCCACCACAAATACCTTGACTTCCTCGCCCATGGTCTTGTCCGGAACTCCAACTGTTGCTGCTTCCTGGATTTTGGGGTGGGTGGCCAGCAGGTTGTCGATTTCCTTGGGGTATATGTTTTCACCGCCCCGGATGATCATGTCCTTTTTGCGGTCCACGATGAAGATATACCCGTCCTCATCCTTGATCCCCACATCGCCGGTGTAAAGATACCCGTTAATGATGGTTTTGGCGGTTTCTTCGGGCATGTTGTAATAGCCCTTCATGACGTTGTCGCCCTTGATGATGATTTCGCCCGGAGTTTTGAGCGGCAGTTCGTTTCCGTTCTCATCGACTATCTTGATTTCCTGTCCGGGCAGCGCCAATCCGATGGAGCCGACCTTGCGCACGCCCACCCGGGGGTTGATGGTGCTCACACACGTCCCCTCGGTGAGACCGTATCCTTCCACAATGGGAATCTTAAATGTCTTTTCAAAATTCTTCATGGTTTCTTCAGTCAGGGGCGCAGCCCCGCAGATGCCGAATTCCATGGAAGACAGATCGTATTTCTGGCGGCTGGGATCGGTTAGCAGGATCTGATATACTGCCGGCACCGCAGACCAGAAATTGATTTTGTATTTCTCCACCACTTCCCAGAATTCTGATGCTGAAAACGCTTTGCGCAGCACGATCTGATGGCCTTTTTGCATGGCCGACGTGCAGGTGAGCATGGCGTTGACATGAAACAGCGGCAGAAAACACAGGAAATTTCTGTTTTCATCGGTATTAAGGGCTGCGTTGATGCCGTTGGCGTCGGCCACCACGTTCTTGTGGGAAAGCAGCACGCCTTTTGGATTGCCGGTTGTGCCGGAAGTATAAAAAATATAGGCCGTGTCCTCCAGGTCGGAGTCGCATTTCACCGGCTTGTCATTGCCTTCTGCCGCCAGCGCGTTAAAAGAAATCCTTTCCGGAGCAGGATTTGCGCCGACCTCAATGACTGTTTTGAGATGCGGACACTGATCCTTGATTTCATTGAAAATCGGCAGATACTGATCTTCCATGATCAGCCCGCAAGCCTTGGAGTCATTTAAAAGATATTTGACTTCAGCGGCTTTCCACCAACCATTGATGGGGCCGGCCACGGCGCCGATCTTGATGATGGCAAAATAGCACATCAGGGTTTCCGGGCTGTTCTGAACCCAGACGTGGATGAAATCGCCTTTTTTGAATCCCTGTTTGGTCAGGGCGTTTGCCAGAATATGAACCTTGCGCGCAAATTCACTGTATGTATATGTTTTGTCATAAAACGCCATATACGGACGATCAGAGAACCGCTTGATGGCGTCATCAAAATATTGACCCAGATTATTCATTTTTTATCTCCTCTTTGTTTTACGATGGAAAGAAATTAATAATTTTATTTCTGGCTTACCAGGGAACTTTCTTGGTAAGCAAAAACAAAACTGTCCATAGTGTCCCGCCGAAACCGGATGCCAGCGCCTGATTGACGGTTTTTTTCACCTGGTGGTCGCCGGCCTGTCCCATGATCTGCAGGGCCGCTTCAGCTACCCGGACCATGGCGGTTGCGCCGATGGGATTGGAGGCAATCACGCCGCCGGACGGATTGATGGGGAAGTCGCCATTCATAGTTATGTCATCGTTCTCCACCATCTTCAGGTGTTCATCTCCTTTCAGCAGCAGGAATTCCCTGATCCAGTCCAGCCCCCACCAGGAGGACGGATCATACATTTCAAAGAGGTCGATTTCTTTTCGGGGATTTTTAATCTTGTTCCGTTCAAAGAGCTTTTCAGCGGCGTACCGGTGGCTCATGATCAAAGGCGCGTCGCCGAATGCGCAGAAGCTTTCCTCACGGTGGACTGTGATATGGTCTTTGATCCAGGCCGGCTGCTTGCAGAATTTTTTGGCCTTTTCCTCAGAGGCAAAAATCATGGCGCAGGCGCCGTCGCTCTGGGAGCACATGTGGATCATGCGAAGTTCGCCCACCAGGGCGGGGGAATTGACCATCAGGTCGTCGGCCTGGTCGAATTCAAGGCCGAGGCGGCGATGGGCTTTTTTGTTTTTCATGGCATGCTTGTCCATAATGATACGATATTTCATGGAGGCTTTTTTGGCGCGCTCTTCTCCGAATTCGGTGATAACCTGGTCTGCGGTCATGCCGGTAAGCGCCCCGGTCTGAAGCTGCCGGGCCCACAGGGGGTCGGCCATATTGGTGATGCCGCCGGTGGTGTGTCCTTCCTGGAGTTTTTCAAACCCGATGGCCAGAACCACGTCATGCAAGCCCGATGACACCAGATAGTCCGCGGCGCAGCAAAGCGTTGCGCCCGTGGTGCCGCCGGTGGTCACCCGCAGGGTTTCCTTGCCGTAAGTGCCCATGCCGATGGCATGCCACAGGTCCGGCTGATGGACCATTTCAAACAGCTCCATGTTGCCGCTGACAATGCAGTCGATGTCATCCATGCTCATCCCGGCATGGTTCAGCGCCTCTGCCACTGCCTCGTGGATCATTTCCGGCTGGTTGACTTCTTCCCGGTGGCTTGAGTGAACGGATTGCCCCACACCGATAATTCCGACATTTCGATTTTTTTTCATATATTCATATCCTCCTCATGTGTGCCTTAATGCATATGATGTTCATGCCGTTAACTTAAGCCCCCCTTCCATAAAGGGGGGAGGGGGAATTTTTCTCTTTGCTTAAATCCCCCTAAATCCCCCTTTTCAAAGGGGGTCTTTTTGTACCTCTTTTGTTAACATCCCAGGCATTTAGTTTAATTTCGCTTCAAAGTTACAACAGAATGAAACTGCCCGGCCGGTCCCATGACGCCGTGGGCAAGGGCTGTTTTCGCGCCGTCTATCTGGTTGCCCCCGGCCTCGCCCCTGAGTTGAAGAACCGCTTCGGCCGCGCGCACAAGGCCGCCGATCATCAATGGATTCCCTGCCAGCATGCCGCCTGAAAAATTGACATGGTCTTTTTCAGGCCCGCCGGCATCGATCCATTTTCCGCCCTGACCAGGTTCACACAGGCCGAGGCCTTCGGCCCACAGGGGCTGCTGGTAAGCGTATTGGTCGCAAATTTCAATGACGTCCATCGCGCGCGGATCTCTGATGCCGGCGCGTTTAAAGGCCCGTTCAATAGATTTCTTCAAGGCGAAATTGGATATGAGGTCCCGGTCGCCAAGAAAAAAAGAGTCCATACAGTTGCCAACGCCGGTGATCCATATCGGCTTTTTGGTGATTTTTTTGGCAACATCTTCAACCGCCAGCACCATGCCCACGGCGCCGTCAGTGACCGGGTAGGCATGAAGGGCCCGGATGGGGTCGGCCAGCATATCGGATTTCATGACTTCATCGAGGTTCAGTCTGCCGGATTCTGGAGTATTTGGATTTTTTGATGCTTTTTCCCGGGCGCGCACCACCACCTTGGCCAGCTGCTCATCCGTGATGGCGGATTTTTCCTGATATGCCTGGGCCTGGAGTCCGGCGGCTGCGCAGAAATCCAGTCCCACCGGACGGGTATAGAAAGGATCAAACGCCAGATGGGTCACCATGTTTCGGCTTTGGCCCTGGGTTTCCTTGGAATGTCCCATGACCAGCACCATGTCGTTATGACCGGATTGGATGGCTGTCAATGCGTAGTACAATGCCTGTATCCCTTCCTGGGCGACTTTCTCTTCGCATCCGAAGTGCGCGCCCAGAACGTCCGTCATCCCGTTGTTGGAAATTGTACGGGCGTCAAATACGTCATCGGAAACACTGATGGTCATGTTGATTCCCTTGGCGCCCTTGACATGCCGGGCGAACTTGACCTCAACTTGTTCCCTGAGCTTTTCCAGCACTTCAAGGGCCATCCCCTGAAAACGCTGATCCCCCTTGCTGCGGGTGTGGGTTGTCTGAGCAACCGCACAAATTGCCACTTTCTTTGCCATATTCTTCTCCTCCTTCTTCTTGGGCGACTTCGCTGAATGTTTACTGATTGCAAAATAATATGGTGTTTTAAATCTCCCCTAACCCCTCTTTTTCAAAGAGGGGAAAAGTCCCCCTTTACCAAAGGGGGATTTAGGGGACTACACCCATGAATCAATTCATACACGAAGCCATGGAATTAAGTTCTTGTGAGATTATTATTCTAAAATCGGTTGTCATTTTCTTATTGTTGAATACATCGCCGCGCGTGACTCCGTGTAGCAGTTCCAGAAATCGCCGTTTCGGATGGCGCGGATGATTTTGTCCTTGTCGCGGGCACAATCCATTTCTATCCATGCCCGGCCGCATCCGAGCCGTGTGTGCGAATCGTCTGTGGCTACTTTGGGATAAGGGATTTCAGGAATATCGTATTCCTGGGCGCGAAATCCCTTGGATGTTATTTCCACCGCATCAATGGGAAACCTCTTCGCCACTGAGCTGATGCGGTCGATCACCTTTTCCATAGGAAGATCCAGCTCAGACGGGTGATTGAAAATGTGGAGCCTTTCCCTGTCCCCCTTGATCCGGTTCACATGCACGTATCCTTTTTCAAAAACCGTCAGTTCGAGGCCTTTGAAAATAATCATGTCCGTGCGGATGCTCTTGATGATGTCGTAGCAGTTGGGCCGAAGCAGATAGTCATGATCCGTGAGCGCTATGAAATCAAATCCCAGGCCGGAGTATATCTTCACGACCTCCTCAACGGAGAGCTCGCCGTCCGAGCAATGGGTGTGAATATGCAGAGCGCCTTTTAAATGCATCACGCCCCTTCAAACAGGTTGCTGATTCCGCCCAGGATAAATGCCAGCGCATCCCGGCCGATATTTTTGAGATTTTCCCCCCTGTTCTGCCACAATATATAATGATAGGCCACCCGCTCATAGATGCCCATGATGGACACTGCGATGACCTCAGCGGAGAACTTGCCTTTAAATTTATATCCCTGATTGTTGCAGACGGTCATCAGGGCCGAGAGCACATCATTGGTGCACTTATCAAACAGCTCTTTGCGGTGTTTCTCCACTTCCGGGCTTTTGCCCACGGATTCCCGGAAAATAATGGCGCACTTTTCCGGGTAATTGACGCAAAAATCTTCAAAAAAAGCATACCCGGCCTGCTTGAACGCCTCCATATCCGCCCCGTGCTTTTTGAATGCCCTGCCCAGGATGTTTCGCATCAGATAACCGATTTCACCCAGAAGCTGGATCAGAAGGTCTTCCTTGTTTTTAAAATAAAAATATACCGCGCCCACTGAGACCTCTGCGGCGTCTGCGATCTGCTCCATGCTGGCCATGTTGTAGCCCTCATTGGCAAAGAGTGTTTCGGCTGCTTTCAGTATGGTCTGGTATCTGAATTCCCGTTCCCTCTGACGGCGCTGCGCTGACTTGGACAAGGGTTCCTGATTGGATGCATTTTTTGCAGGCATGTTTATTTACCTCTTTAATTGCGTAATCCCAATGCCGTGTCGCCGATCTTCACCCGGGCGATTTCAGTGGATGTGCCTGCGATCTGGCCGTATTTGGCGCATCGGAAAGCCTGTTCCACTGCATTGCCGGAAAGGTATCCGGCGCCGCCGAGGATTTTCATGGCTTCGCAGGCCACCTGCTCGGCGGATTCCGTGCAGAAGACCTTGGCGCAAAGGGTTAAGGATTCAGCTTCTTTGGGGTCTTTCTCGGACGTCCAGGCCGTGCGATAGGCAAATAACTGGGATGTCTGAAATAAGGTCAGCATCTCGGAAAGCTTGAATCCGATTTCCTGGAATGCGATGATGGGCTTGCCGCCGGTTTTGTGTGTCTTCGCATAGGTTCTGGCGGACTCAAAGGCGGTTTTCATCAGGCCCAGGCTTGCGCCCATGAGGATCTGGTTTTCCCAGAGCCTCAAGGTTGCTGTCATGCTTTTGGCGTCTGCTGGAAATAGGACATTTGCGGCCGGGATGACGCAGTTTTTAAGTTCCAGCGGGGAGATGGCCGCGCCGCCGTAGCCGATGGTGGCACTCCTTGCTCCGATGATCAGCCCCGGGTTTCCTTTTTCCACCATGAAAATGGCGGGTTTGTCGCCCATATTGCCGACGACAGCGAACCAGTCCGCCATTGGTCCATTGACCACATACTGCTTCCGGCCGCTGATTTCCACTTTGTCGCCGTTTAAAACACCCAGTGTGGCCAGGGGTGCATTATCTATATTCAAGCTTTCTTCAGACAGGCCGACAGCGCCGATGACCTTTCCGGAAAGGATTTCCGGCAGCCATTTTTTCTTCTGGACGTCATCGCCCCAGGCGGAGATGATTCGTCCGAAAATCCGGGCGCTGGTTTCAACGGATATATATAAGGACGGGGAGATGCTCGCGAGCACTTCCCAGGCCCCGGTCAATGTCAGAAGACCGTTGAAGCCATCCACAGGTTCTATAGCCAGTTTCAGATAAGGCGTGCCGGCGAGCATTGCCGTGGCCTGGCGGAGATTGTTTTCCGATCCGGCAAGGTCGCAGTCGTCTAATTTTTTCCCTTCGGCGTACTTGGCCAGAAGTTGATGGAGTTCTATAAAGAAAGAAAATTCTTTTTCGGAAAAGTCGTAATTCATCATGTGCCTCCGTCATTTATATAAGATGTTTAAAATCCCCCTAAATCCCCCTTTAAAAAGGGGGACTTTTCCCCTCTTTTGCAAAGAGGGGTTAGGGGAGATTTTATTTAAAAATATTTGATCAGGCATTTATGTTCTCCAATGGTTAAATCAACTTAGATATAATCATTTTCTGGATGTCCGATGTCCCGCCGCCGATGGGCGCCAGCCGGCTGTCCCGGAAGATCCGCTCCATGTCATATTCATGGCAGTACCCGTATCCGCCATGGAGCACCACCGCGTCGTTGGAAGGCCCTAAACTCCAGTCGCCCACAAATAGTTTGGCCACAGCGGCTTCTAAATGATTTAAGGGTTTTTTCTGGTCCTTGCACCAGGCGATGCGGTAGACCAGGTTGCGGGCCGCCTCGCCGAAGATCCGGATGTTGGCTATTTTGCGTTTGACGGCCTGGAACTGGCCGATGGTCCGGCCGAACTGCTCCCGTGTTTTGGCGTATTCCACGCAACGGGTCAGCATAAAGGTCGCCGCGCCCACAAAAGGCGCCAGGAGGGCGCTGCGGTCCCATTCCACTGTCTGCAAAGACATGTTAAATCCGTCGCCTTCTTTGCCCAGCAGATGGGAGGCGGGGATTTCGCAGTTGTTGAAAAAAAGCTCTGATGTCTGGGAGGTGGAAACGCCCATCTTGATCAGGTTGGCGCCGGATTTATAACCCGGCGTGTCTTTTTCTACGATGAACGCGGAGATGCCGGCGTGTTTTTTTTCAGGCTGGGTTTTGGCATAGACCACGGCCACATCGGCGATGGGGCCGTTGGTGATGAAAATCTTGCTGCCGTTTAACACATACTTGTCGCCCTTTTTCTCCGCTGTTGTGGTCATGGATGCCACATCCGAGCCTGCGTTGGGTTCGGTGAGCCCCATGCAGCCGATCCATTCGCCGGAAGCCAGTTTGGGAATGTATTTTTTCCGCTGCTCCGGCGTGCCGTGTGAATAGATGGTGTCCGAGCATAGAAACGTGTGGGCGCCGTAGGCCAGCGTCAGGCCGCCGTCCACGCCGGCCTCGCCCAGTGCTTCGCCGGCCATGACCGTGGTGATGACATCCGCGCCCCCGCCGCCAAGTTCTTCGGGGAAATGAAGCCCGAGGATGCCGAATTCGCCAAGTTTCCGGAAGGACTCAAAATCAAACTGCTTGTGCAGGTCATGCTCCTGGACCCTGGGTACAATCTCTTTTTTGGCAAACCGGATAATTTCTTTCTTGAACATGAGCTGTTCTTTGGTGAATGCAAAATCCATTTCAACTCTCCTGATTTTTCAATATGATGGCTTATATGTGATCAGTTGATATTTATTTTGTCTGGCAGCGCGAAGATCGAATTTTTTTTATGAAATAAAAAAATGTTCATAAACAAAATCTGATTCAAGTTTTAAAATCTGATTCATTTTTTGTCAATATTTTTTTTCGCCTGCGCGCACAAAAAAATATAAAAGTTGCATGTAAACATGCAACATACTATATTTCTTGACAAAATAATCCATAAACATGATATATGCCTCATAGCATCATTTCAATTTTGTTCCAGATAAAGCAGTTCGAGGATTTATAATTATGCCGAACCGATCAAAAGACTGGTATTTACAGGCGCAAAGGGATCTGGAACATGCGGTTGCCTCCCAGAAGGACGGCAGGCATGAGTGGGCAT
>JALOPH010000320.1 GCA_025453995.1 Desulfobacterales bacterium | reverse complement strand
CAACGGCGGCGCGCTGATGGCGATGCTGCCGTTTTTCAAATACCGGTGCGGCGGCCGGTGGGGAAGCGGCCGCCAATGGTTTTCCTGGATTCAAATTCATGACCTATTGGATGCGATCAAATATGTGATGGATCATTCTGAAATCGAAGGCGCGATGAACTTCTGCGCGCCCCAGCCGGTCCGAAATAATGATTTTGCTCAAGCCCTTGCCCGCCAGCTCAACAGGCCGGCATTTTTTCGGGTGCCGGCTGTGTTGATGCGAATGGCCGCCGGCGAACTCGGCGATCTGGCATTATTCAGCCAGCGTGGATATCCAAAAAAATTGCTTACCGCGGGCTTTACATTCAAATATCCGGATATTGACAGCGCATTGTCTGTATCCGTCTGATGATTTATAGGAAACCTGTAAAATGGATAAAATGACATTTATTGTTCCAAAAATATCCTGCAATCATTGCGTCATGACCATTCAAAACGAATTGTCCGAGCAGGAGGGCGTCATATCTGTTTCAGGAGACGCAGGCGGGAAAAAAATAACCATTGAATGGAAGCCGCCTCTCACCGAAGATCAAATCCGGCTAATTTTGAAAGATATCAACTATCCTGCGGAATAAAAAATGGCTTTTAATCAGGTGCGAAAGCCTCAAGAAGATGCCGCCCTCCAAAAAGCAACTCTGATGATTTCCGGCATGACATGCGCCAATTGCGCATCAACCATTGAGCGTGTGTTAAACCGGAAAGTTCCAGGAGTCCTTTCTGCCGGCGTTAATTTCGGCGCGGAGCAGGCGTCTGTTGAATTCGACCCGGCCATGGTGGATCTTGAAAAGATTGTGGCGGCTGTTCAAAAAGCTGGATACGGTGCGGTTCCCCTTGATGAAGAGGATATGGACGATTCTGAATCCGAGGCCCGGGAAAAAGAAGTCCTGGACCAGAGCCGGAAGTTTTATGTCGGCTTGATATTTACACTGCCGCTTTTTCTGCTTTCCATGGGGCGTGACTTTGATCTGACAGGCGCATGGTCCCATTTGCCGACGGTCAACTGGCTTTTTTTAATCCTGGCAACCCCGGTTCAGTTTTATACAGGATGGGACTATTATGCGGGCGGACTCCGGAGCCTCATCAACAAAAGCGCCAACATGGACGTGCTGGTGGCCATGGGGTCTTCGGTGGCCTACTTTTATTCGTGCGCGATCCTTTTTTTTCCAATTCCCCACAGTCATGTGTATTTTGAGACAGCAGCCGTTATCATTACGCTGGTAAAGCTTGGGAAGCTCCTGGAGACGAAAACCAAACGCAAAACCGGCGGCGCCATCCAAAAGCTCATGGGTCTGTATCCGGATACGGCAGTTGTCATAAAGGACGGCGAGGAAAAAGAGATCCCGATCAAGCGGGTGCATCCCGGTGATGTCCTGTTGGTCCGGCCGGGAGGAAGAATCCCTGTGGACGGCCTGGTCATGGAGGGGAATTCCTCGGTGGACGAATCCATGCTCACAGGCGAATCAGTGCCTGTGGACAAAAAACAAGGGGACCTGGTTATTGCGGGTTCGATTAACGCTGAAGGTTTTTTTCGGTTTAAAGCCACCCGGGTCGGCAATCAAACCGCTTTGGCCCAGATTATCCGGTTCGTGCAGTCCGCCCAGGGGAGCAAGGCGCCGATTCAGATGTTGGCTGATCGGGTGGCCGCCATATTCGTTCCCATAGTCATTTTCATTTCGATGATTACTTTTTTGACATGGTGGGGGTTGTCCGGCGACATGGTATCATCCATGATCCGTCTGGTTTCGGTTCTGGTCATTGCCTGCCCATGCGCACTTGGGCTGGCAACGCCTACTGCCATGATGGCCGGGATGGGGAAGGCTGCTGAAAAGGGGATTCTCATAAAAAACAGCCAGGCGCTTGAAACTGCAGCAACACTTGACACCATTGTGTTGGACAAAACCGGAACAATTACCACAGGTAAACTATCAGTTGTTGATGTCATTGATTGTGATGAAGCCGTCAAAAATCCTGATGAAATCCTCCGTTTGGCGGCATCTGCTGAAAAAGGGTCTGAGCATCCTATCGGCAAAGCCATCGTTAAGGCTGCGACAGATCGGCAGATGAATTTGATCCATCCGGAAGAATTCGTCTCCTGTGGCGGAAGCGGAATTAAGGCAACAATCAGCAGTCAGTTGATCAAAGTTGGCCGGCCCGATTGGTTTGAATCTTCAGGAAAAGACATTTCCCGATATTCAGAATTGGTTGAAGCAATCAGGAACAATGGCAAAACCGCGATTCTTGTTTCAGTCGATGGCCGTGTGAGCGGGCTGATTTCAGTGGCAGACGCGATCAAGAGGGATTCCCGGGAAGCTATTGAATCCATCCGGAAGCTGGGGCAGACCGTCATTATGATCACGGGCGATCATGAGGCAACTGCCCGCGCTATAGGAGAGCAAGTCCACATTGACAGAATCATTTCCGGCGTTCTGCCTGAGGATAAAGCCAAAACGATTCAATCTTTCCAGCAAAAGGGAAATCATGTGGGCATGGTGGGGGACGGCATCAATGACGCGCCGGCCCTTGCCCAGGCGGATGTGGGTTTTGCCATCGGTACTGGAACCGATGTGGCCATTGAATCAGCCGATATCATTCTAACCTCCGGCAGCCTGGTAGGGGTTCAACGAGCGATCGTGTTAAGTCGCCAAACGATGAAAACGGTCCGGCAAAATCTATTCTGGGCGTTTTGTTATAACCTGCTATTGATCCCGGTCGCTGCCGGGGTTTTATCACCCTTTGAACAGATTCCGGGCTTTCTCCAGCAGCTTCACCCGATGCTGTCTGCCCTGGCCATGTCTTTT